>NZ_LQPV01000018.1:0-77903 GCF_002101935.1 Mycobacterium sp. IEC1808
GCAAGATCCCTGCCGGCGGCGGTTGGCGCATGCTGGGTCGCAGCGCAGGCAAGCACAACGCCCGGGCCGATCGCAGCACCGGCGTCCTCGACAAGCACTACCGGCCCGTGCGCGGCTATCACTTCCTGCACACCGCTATCGATGCGCACTCGCGGCTGGCCTATAGCGAGCTGCTGACCGATGAGCGCAAAGAGACCGCAGCAGCGTTTTGGCTACGCGCCAACGCCTGGTTCGCACAGTGCGGCATCTGCGTTCGAAAAATATTGACCGACAACGGATCCTGCTATCGATCCTATGTGTTCCGCGACGCTCTTGGCGGGATCGAGCACCGCCGCACCCGACCGTATCGCCCCCAGACGAACGGCAAAGTGGAGAGATTCCACCGCACCCTGGCCGACGAATGGGCCTACGCCCGGCTCTACCGCAGTGACGCTGAACGATGCGCGGAATTCGCCATCTGGCTCCACACCTACAATCACCACCGCGGCCACACCGCACTCGGCGGCCAACCACCCGCCAGCCGCGTACCTAACCTCTCAGGTCAGTACAACTAGCCCACCACTGTCTCCGTTTTGCACCGTCAGCCATCGGTCCGGTTCCTCCGCGCCTGCGGGGCGTCCCCGACGTGCGTTGGCTTTGTCATCGGTACGACGCTCGCCGCGCCTCGGCCCGCGCGGGAACCCACGCTCGGAACATCGAATTCGAGCCACGCGGCGACGGCGTCGAGCACCGGAGCCACGTCGGTGGCCCACCAGGTGTGGTGGTCTGGCGGAGTTTGACGCTTGCGCCATGAGCCGGCAGCATGGCGCAGCCAGGTCAACACGATGGCAATGCGCTCGTCGATGCGCTCACTGTGCTCGATGTCCGCTTCCGCTTCGTCGTGCGCGGCACGCAGCGCCGAACGCTCGCGAACCGAGAGACCGCCCGATCTCAGCCGGTCAGCGACGACCGTGCCCAGATCGGTTCGCTCCACCAGCGAACTCGCCGTCAGGATCATCAGGTACTCGTCGACGAAGGCAGGCTGGCCCGGCCGCGCACCGCCCCAATCCACGATCCCGGTAACCGGGCCGCGAATGCCGGCGACCCGAACGTTGGTGGGCGTGTAGTCGCCGTGCGTCCAACTCACCGGCATGCGCCAGCCGACAAGGGCTTGCCGTAGCACGGTGCCAAGCCGGTTCATGTCGGGAACCCGATGGGGATCCAGTCGCCGGCACGCGTCCGTCAGGGCCGCCAGGGGTTCGACGACCCATCGACGCAATAAGCAGAAGTTGTCGACGACGGCGGGCGTCGCGGTTCCGCGGTGCAGGGGCCCGATGGCTCTCAGGGCCGCCGCGGTCAGCTCCTCGACACGGTTCGGGCGGCGCGCCAGAACCTCGGCCAGGTCTGTCCCACGGCGATAGGACTCGACGGACACGGCCGCATTAGCGCGCTCGTCGAATGCCAGGATCCGCGGTAGCAGTTTGCGCCATTCGTCGTTAAGTCCTTGGTGGACAGCCAGTTCGGCGAGCACGCGCCGCTGCATGCGCAATTTCGCGGCTCTGAGCTGGCCACGCGCCACCTTCAATACCGCCGTCGGGGGTCCCTTCTCGGGACGCAGCAGGACCACAACCGTTTCGCCGACCAGCTCGGCCGGCGGCATGCTCAGCGCGACGTCAATGAAACCGATCGGCAGGTCGTTGACATCAATCAGCCGGTCGGGCGGGCGGGCATTGCCAGTCACGCCGTCACTTCGGCTGACATACCGACAGCCGGTCGCCCTGCAGCCTGGCGTGCCGCCTGGTACAGGTGCCCAGAAACACCCGAGCGGTGGTGACGCAGCACCGTCCGCAGCACGCGGATGCCATCGCGGATGGCATGCAAATTCGACGCTCCGCTGCGCCGGGGCAGTTCCACGCTGGGAACCTCCGCAATTCGCAACCCCGCCTGCATGGCCCGCACCGTCATCTCGGCCTCGATTTCGAAGCCGGTCGCCGAGAGGTGGAGGTGATCGAGATAGCGACGGTCGAAAGCCACGAACCCATAGCAGAGGTCGGTCAAGTTGCCGTGGTACAGCGAGTTGAACACGGAGAGCAAGAACCAGTTGCCGAACCGGCGGAACCACGTGATGTCCAACGACGATCCGCCGCTGATGAACCGCGACCCTTTGACGAAGTCGTAGCCGTTCGCGATGAAATGCACGTAGTGCGGGATCTCGCTAGGCGACATGCTGCCGTCAGCGTCCATCATCACGATGATGTCACCGGTGGCGGCCAGGAACCCCGTGCGCAAGGCGCTGCCTTTACCGGGACCCTGCTGCGGCACGACCCGGATGTCGGGCCGGGATCGGCGCGCGGTGATCAGCGTGACGTCGGTCGAATCGCCGTCGACGATGATGATCTCGGTCGCCTCATCAGCGAGCTGCTCGAGCACCCAGCCGATGTTGCGCGCCTCGTTCCGCACTGGAATGACCAGGCTGACCGTCGGGGCCGAAGGGCTCGATTTCGGGCGAGAGCGAGGACGTCGAGAGAGGGACGTCTGGACTGAGTCTAAGGATGAAACGCTGGTCATCTTCGGGCCGCCAATCTCTATATGAAGTGCTGCGCGTCACCCCCTGGTGCGGGCCGTCGGCGTATACCGGCGATGCACTTGATTGGCGAGTTTACATACCATTGGATTACACCGCAAAAGATTTACTCAACTTTTGGTCTCTGACTTTCGAGCAGGTCCCAGGAGGTCAGGCGTGGCCGTCGGGCTGCAGCACGAAGTCGGCGACGATGTCGGCCATGGCGTCGATGGCGCCCCGAGACGTGACCTCGTACCCGTGCGTGCTCAGCGTCGGCAGGCACAGCAGGGCCGCCCGCGGCGACAGCCCGTTGGCCTTGGAATGGGAGGCGTCCGACTCGAACGCGCCCAGCACCGCGGCCTGCGGCTCCAGCCCCCGGTCGGAGGCGATGGCCATCAGCCGGTCGGCGACGTCCTTGTCGTAGACGCAGAGGGCATCGCTGTAGCCGACGATCGGACCGCCGGTGACGGTGGTGCCGTACTCCCGCTCGGTGGGTCCGACCTCGAGGGCGAGGGTGAGCGTGCCCGGCAGTGAGGCGCTGGCGTAGGAGCCGCCCACCCCGCCGATCTCCTCATTGGTCGTGAACACCAGGTAGACGTCGTCGGCGGGCCGTTGTCCGCGCTCGCGCAGCAATTGCGCCGCGCGCAGCAGCGCGGTCACCGCGGCTCGGTCGTCGAGAAAGTAGCAGCCGACATAGTCCGCGATCTCGACGAGCGTCCGCTTGCTCCGCTCGACGCACACCCGCGTCCCGGGCCGCACGCCCGCGTCGGCAAGCTCCTTTTCGGTGCGGCCGGTGAAGACGTAGACGTGCTCCCAGTCCAGCGCCTGATCACCCGCATCGGGTTTGGTTTGCCAGATCCGCGGGCTCTCCTTGGTGGTGTGCTCGGAGCCGAGCGTCAGCACCGCGGTGAGCGTCTCGTGCTCGCCGAGGACGGCGACCGGGCCGAGTCCGAAGTTCCCGGGATACATGGTGCCCAGTTGCGTCACGTGCAGCGAGCCGTCCGGCTCGATCCGCTTGACCAGCATGGACAGTTCGTCCATGTGCGCCATGACGCGCGTCGCGGTGCTGGGCCCGGCTATTGCGGCCGACCGGTGGGCGGCGTCGTCGGGGGGACCTCCCGCGGCGATGTAGCCGACCAGGTTGCCGGCGTCGTCGGTCCACATGTCGTCGACGACGGGTTCCAGTTCGCGGGCGCAGACGGCTCGGACCTCGTCCTCCTGGCCGCACGGGCCGTAGGTCCACAGAAGTTCTTTCAGCAGGGCTTCGGTCGCATCGGGATCGCGGGGCGCCATCGGGTCCTCTCGCTCGTTGCCGGGTCGACACCTGGATCAGTACCCAAATCGCGCGCCGGCAACGCGGTGGCTGATCGCGGCCCCGCGCGCGGATCCAGGGTCGAAAAGTGGGTATTCGGGTTGCACGGTGCAAAGGAGACCAAAGTGGCGAAAGATCATGGGTCGAGCGTCAAGAACGACAAGCAGTACGAGGGTCTGCGCAAGAAAGGGATGAGCAAGTCCAGGGCGGCGGCGATATCGAATTCGCCCGGCGCCTCCAGCAGGGGCGGCAAGAGTTCGGGCAGCAGCCAAAGCAGCCGTAGCAGCGGTAGCGGCAGCGGTGGTAACCAGTCCCAGAAGAAGGCCGCAGGGCGCAAGGGCGGCAAGAAGTCCAGCTAGCCCGATGACCCGGAGAGCGGAGCTTAGCGGGCGGTCAGCTGGCTCGTGATATCGAGTCCGGCACCCGGGTCGTGGTGGTGGTCGGTGGTGTCCCGGCACTCGCCGTAGAGGATGATTTGCCCGCGGCTGTGGTCCGAGGGCAACAAGCTCATGTTTGCCGTCACACCGTTCTTGTTCAGGGTGGTGCCGTGGTAGTGCTGCCCCGGCGGAGCGCCCTCGCTCCAGCCGTGCGCGACCATCGCGGCGCGGATGTGCTGGAAGTAGGCATCCGGGTCGCCCTGCAGCAGGAACCCGATCGTCACCCTGCCCTGATAGGGCGGATCGCCTTGGTCATTGCAGGAGGCGAAGGAAAACCCGCCGTCGACGCCCTGCAGGTCCGCGGCGGCGACGATCTCTTTGGCCGGCTCGATCACCTGGGCCTTGGTCTGATCGTCCGTCAGCGGGTGGGCGGAATCGTCAAAGGGGTTGGAAGAGCCCGACGAATGCGGTTTCGGAAACACCAGCGAACACCCTCCTAGCAACATGACGGCGACGACTAACGCGGCAAGCCGCGCTTGCCGGGGCCAAATGCGTTGCCGCTCAGTGATGGTGTTGGTCATCGAAGACATGATCATCGGTAACAGTTCCCGGCGCGCGGTCCCACTCCGGGTCGATGACGAGCCCGCCTATGCCCGGTCCGACCGGACCCAGGCCCGGGATGGTGACCTTGCCCGGCTGGTAACGGTGTTGGGCCGTCAGGCCGTCGGATTCCAGCGCGTCACCGTGGCCCGACGTGATGTCGGCCATGCTGTGTAGCGCCTCACTTCCGGGGTGGTAGTAGTCCGAATGGTCGTGCGGGTTAACGCCATCGGAGCCGGGCACCTCGGCCCGGAAGCGCACCGATCCGAATCCGTCGGCCGCGGGGTCGGCGCCCAGGCCGGGGGTCAAGCCGAGCACCTGACCGCCGAGGTTGTCCCGGTTCACGTAGTGGCTCAAGCCATTCAGCTCCCCGAGCATGCCGACCGGATCCGTCGACGCGTCGCCCACGTACACGTGCCCGCCGTCGAGATGGAAGCTCGCGGCGTTGGGCGCCAGGTCGGTGCCCGGGCAACCGATGAGCACCGCGTCGTTGGCGTGCATGTGGCCCAACGCGAACGCGTCGGCGACCGTGGTCGAGCCGTACGAGTGGCCCAGCACGGTGACATGCTGGCCGGCCCCGAGGTGCGTGGCCCACAAACCGTTGACGTCTTGCGCCAGCGCCTGACCGCCGGTCCGCGCCAGCGCCGGGGTGGAAATCCGCTGGACGTCCTTGAAGTCGTTGGGGGCGTCGTATCCCATCCACGCGATCACCGCCGTGGGGTTTCTCGGGTCGGCGGCGTTGGCCTGGCCGTACAGGTTGAGCGCATCGTTGTGGCCGTCGTGCAGCCAGCCACCCTTCACGCTGCTGCTGGTGCCCGGGACGATCACCGCGGTGTTCTTCGCAAGGTCGGGGTTGCCGATCGCGATCGCTGCTCGCCCCTTGCCGCCGAAAGCCATTGGGTCGTAGGCGAATAGGAATACCGGGTTGTGGCCATGGTCGGCGTCGCGATCGAGCCCCTGCTGGGTCTGATCGGCGTTCTGGTAGCGGGTGACGTCGGCGGCCGACAGGCCGTACTTCGCCGGATCGCGCAGCACGTCGGCCGGGGAGACGCCGTTGCGGCCGGCGATGTCGCGAATTCGGTTGAGATCGGCCGTCATCACCGCGATGTTGGCGTCGCTGCGCGCGAGCACCGGGACACCGTTGAGGTTGCCGACCTGATCCGGGTGCTCGGCGATGAGCTGCTGGCGCTCCCCCGGCGTCAACGATGTCCACCACCTGTTCACGTCCTCCGGACTCGTTCCCGGCGGCGGAATCTCGGGTTTGGCGTCCACCGCCTGGAGAACGTTGGGCTCGTAGCCGTCGGCCCGCAGGGTGCCCATCGCTGCATGCAGGTAGGTCGAATAGCCGTCGCGTACCGAATTGATCTGCGTCAGAGCGGATTTGGTGTCGGCGATGGCTTCGTTTTCAAGGTCGGCGATGTGCAGCTCCAAGAGCTTTCTCTCACCCGCGGTGAGGTGGATGTCTTTCTCCGCCTCCACCGCCTGGCCGATCTCGTTGTCGAGCTGCTGCAACTGCCCCTCCAGCGTCGAGATCAGCGCCGCGCCGGTTCGCTGCGCCTCGGCCAACGCGGCAGCGATGTTTTCCAAGCCGGCGCCGATCTTGGGCAGCTGCAACGACTGCGCGCCCAGCGCCGTGGTCACCCGCTGCACCTCGGCGGAGTCGTTGATCGGGTGGTCGCCGTTCTGGTGGTTCCAGGCCGCGTCGAAGCGGCGGCGCGCTTCCTGGAACGAAGCGTCGGACTCAGCGGTGCACCGACCCGCTGCGTGAAACGCCTCCGCCAACTCGGAGATCTGCGCCGGGCGACCGACCTGGAGGCTCTGATTGATCAGCCACGGATCTCCCCCGGCCTCGGCGATCAAGGCCGGCACGCTTATGTAGCGCAGCTGCACCGCACTGCCCGTCCGGAGTACGGAGGATCTGTGTCGACACGCATCGCGATCCCCTTTCCGAGCTGGTGACAACGCTACTACCGCGTCTCCAGTCGGACAGCTCGCCAAAGCGTGCCCGCAGCGGAAATTGGGGCTGGGTAGCGCGGCCCGAAATCGCGCTGACCTGCCCAAATGTGGTGGAGCTAAGCTTTTGCTCCGCCGTCAGTCGGCGCGTCAACGAAGTGATCGGCATCCAACGCCGTGGCGTAATACATCGAAGATATCGACGCGAGCATCGCGACCCTCGAGTAATCGCGTTCAGTCGGTTCCTCGGGCAACGCCTGGGCGACGGCGACAGTCATGTCGGCATACTTTTGGGCAGTCTCGCGCCATTCGCGGATCCTGTCCGAATCAACAGCCATCCTCTTAACCCCTCCCTGCGCACCCGCTGCGGACCGGACCCGCCGGGTGACGCCCATTGAATGACAAAACCGGTGGTCAAACCTGGTGGAGCTAAGGGGATTCGAACCCCTGACCTACTCGATGCGAACGAGTCGCGCTACCAACTGCGCCATAGCCCCTGACCGCTAGCAGGCTACCAGCCGCGCGGCGAACCGCCGAACTGCCGGCGCTACTCGCCGACCGCGCGCGGCAGGTCCCTGGGCCACCCGAAGGTCCGCATGGGCATCGCGTAGTCCAAGTGCTCGAAGATCGGGTCCTCGTCGTCGATCTCGAGCACCACCGCGCCGGGCCGCCGCAGCCGCGAGGGCACCACGTCGTATTCGCGGTCGTATGTGTTCTCCACGCCAAGCCGGGCCCGCGCCATCCGCTGCATCCGGCGGCGTCGCACCCGCTCCTCGATTCGGGTCTGCCGACGCAGGTAGGCGAGGTACAGCACGGTCACCGCGGTCGCGCTTCCGCACACCCACCAGGCCGTCGGCGTCACCTCGAACGCGGCCGTGGCCGAGCCGGTCAGCACGAGGGCCATCACAATCAGCACCCGCTTGCGAAAGGCGTACTTGCGCGCGCTGACCGCGGCTGCGGCTTTGGGGTCGAACCGGCGCCGCCGCGAGGCGCCCGCTGCGACGTACGCCCGCGGATCCTCGTCCTCCTCGCGGTCCGCCTCGGGCTCCAAACCCGAAGAGTCCTCGACGTATTCGTACCGGTCGTCCAGGTCCTCGTCGGTCTCGGAGTGCTCGGCGACGGGCTCGGTCTCGTCGGCGTCGGCGTCCTCGGCGGCCTCGGCGGCCTCGTCCGCCGTGGCCCCCGCCGGCAGCGCACCGGAATCCTCGATGACGTCGACGTCCAGGTAGTCGGGCTCGGCCGCTTCGGTGGCCGCGGCCCGCACGACGACGGGACGCGCCACCTCCTCGGTTTCGGCGTCGTCCTCGTCGTGCTCGGGCTCGGCGAGCTCGTCGTCGACCGCGTCCTCCTCCGGCTTCCAGTCGGGGTCGCTGCGATGGCCCGCGGCGGGCCCACTGCGCCTGACCAGCCGGGAGCCGGCGCCGTTGAGTACCCGGGTGGCCAGCGCGACGTCGCTCGTGCGACGCACGGCGTCGCGTTTGCTGATCAGCATCGGAACAAGGACGAACAGCCAGAGCACCACGAGCGAGATCCACAACAGCGACTGCGGGATGCTTGGCATGATGACTTGCTCCTTACTGGACCCGACCCCCGCGAGGCTCGTCTGTGGCCGATGCGGCTGGGCCGAGGTGACCAGCACAATTACACACCTGTAATTTGCCTCTCACAAGCACCACATGTCACTCGTGTCGCGATAGCCACAGTTCACGCCCAACTCGCGTGACCGGAGCGGACCAGGGTCGCCGCGACCGACCCCTGCACCTCTTCGACCGTGATGGCCATCAGCAGGTGGTCGCGCCAGGCCCGGTCCACCTCGAGGTAGCGGCGCAGCAGCCCCTCCTCGCGGAACCCCACCTTTGCCAGCACGGCCCGGCTCGCGGCGTTCTCGGGACGCACGGTCGCCTCGACGCGATGCAGCATGACCGGGCCGAAGCAGTGGTCCAGGCCCAGCGCCAACGCCGCCGTCGCCACCCCACCGCCGGTGGCCGACCTGGGCACCCAGTAGCCGATCCAGGCCGACCGCAACGCCCCGTGGGTCACATTGCCGATGGTCAGCTGCCCGCAGAAACGCCCGTCGAGCTCGATCACATAGGGCAGCATGCGGCCCTTGCGGGCCTCCGCGCGCAGCCCGGAACACAACGCCGGCCACGCCGCGACCGTGTGCCGGATCGTCCAGTCGCCATCCGTGCTGGGCTCCCACGGCTCCAGATGCGCGCGGTCGGCCAACCGGATCCGGCTCCACTGCGCGCCGTCGCGCATGCGCACCGCACGCAACCGGACGACACCACCCGGGACCCGCAGCGGCCCCACATCCAAGGGCCAACCCGGGTGCCGGGGATTCGCACGCAACAGGTTCACGAGCATGTGCAGTAGCTTCGCCTAGCCGCGCTGGGCCAGGAACGCGACGTCCACGATCTCGCCGGTGCGGATCTGCTCGGCGCCGCTGGGAACCACGACCAAACAGTTCGCCTCGGCGAGGGTGGCCAACAGGTGCGACGACGACCCCGGTGCCCCGCCCAGTGCCTGTACCAAATACTCACCGCTGTCCTGGTCCCGCATCAACTGCCCGCGAAGGTACCCCTTGCGCCCGGCGACCGACGTGATCGGCGAGAGCGCGCGGGCCTGCACGATGCGGCGCATCGGCTGGCGCTTGCCCAGCGACAACCGGATCAGCGGCCGGACCATCACTTCGAAGACCACCAGCGCGCTGACGGGGTTGGCCGGCAGCAGGAATGTCGGAACACCCTCGCGGCCCAACTGCCCGAAACCCTGCACGGAGCCCGGGTGCATGGCCACCCGGACCACTTCCATCTCGCCGAGCTCGGACAGCACCGACCGCACCGACTCGTTGGCCGCGCCCCCGACCGCGCCGGCGATCACCACGACCTCGGAGCGGTTGAGCTGACCTTCGACGACCTCGCGCAGCTCTTTCGGGTCGTTGCTGACGATGCCGACGCGGTTGACCTCGGCGCCGGCGTCGCGGCCCGCCGCCGCCAGCGAATAGGAGTTGACGTCGTAGACCTGCCCGTTGCCCGGGGTGCGGGAGATGTCGACCAGCTCGCCACCCACCGCGATGACCGACAGGCGCGGACGCGGATGCACGAGCACCCGTTCCCGTCCCACCGCCGCCAGCAGACCGACCTGCGCGGCGCCGACTATGGTGCCGGAGCGCACGGCGACGTCGCCGGGCTGGACGTCGTCGCCGGCGCGGCGCACGTAGGCGCCCGACGGGGCTCCACGCAGGATCCGCACCCGCGACATCCCGCCGTCGGTCCATCGCACCGGCAGGACGGCGTCGGCCAGGGTGGGCAGCGGGGCCCCGGTCTGCACCCGGACCGCCTGCCGCGGCTGCAGCCGGCTTGGCGTGCGCGAGCCGGCCTCGATCGTCCCCATCACCGGCAACACCAGCCCGTCGCGCAGGTCCTCATCGTCCGAGGGCCCGCCGAGGCTTTCGGCGCCCACCTCACCGACCCCCAGCACGTCGACGCTGCGCACCGCGTAACCGTCGATGGCGGCCTGATCGAACCCGGGCATGGGCCGCTCGGTCACCACTTCCTCTGCGCACATCAAACCCTGGGCCTCGGCAATGGCGACCCGGATCGGCCGCGGGGCCACCGCGGCGGCCGTTATCCGGGCCTGCTGCTCCTCAACAGAACGCACGAGCGCGCCTCTCTGACCTTGGCGGGCGGCGACCTTGATGGCGCCCGGCTACTGCTCGGTCAGGCCTAACCGCGCCACCAACCATCGCCGCAAATCCGGGCCATAGTCGTCACGATCCAATGCAAAGTCAACCGCAGCCTTGAGGTAGCCGCCGGGATTTCCCAAGTCGTGTCGGGATCCGCGATGCACGACGACATGCACCGGGTGGCCCTCCTTGATCAGCAGCGCGATCGCGTCGGTGAGCTGTACTTCGTTTCCCGCGCCGCGGTCGATGCGGTGCAGCGCGTCGAAAACGGCGCGGTCGAGCACGTACCGGCCCGCCGCCGCGTACATCGACGGGGCGTCGGAGGCCTTGGGCTTTTCGACCATGCCCTTGACCCGCAGCACGTCCGGATTGTCGCCGCCCGCAACGGGTTCGACGTCGAAAACGCCGTAGGAGCTGATCTCTTCCGGTGTCACTTCGATCGCGCACAGCACCGTGCCGCCGTGGTCGGCGCGCACCTTCGCCATCGTCTCCAGGACGCCGGTCGGCAGCACCAGGTCGTCGGGCAGCAGCACCATGACGGCGTCCTCGTCCGCCGCCAGCCTTGGCTCCACGCAGCTGATGGCGTGCCCCAGCCCGAGCGGCTCGGCCTGCACCACGGACTCCACCTTGATCAGCTGCGGCGCCCGGCGCACCTTGTCGAGCATGGCCTTCTTGCCGCGCGCCTCGAGGGTTCCCTCCAGCACCAGGTCCTCGACGAAGTGCGCGACGACGCCGTCCTTGCCCTCGGAAGTGATGATCACCAGGCGTTCCGCCCCGGCCGCGGCCGCCTCCTCGGCGACCAGCTCGATGCCGGGAGTGTCGACGACGGGCAGCAGCTCCTTGGGCACCGTCTTCGTCGCAGGCAAAAATCGCGTACCCAGGCCGGCCGCAGGGACGATCGCCGTGAATGGGATCGGAACATCCGGGCGTGACATTGTTCAAACCATAACCCCCAGGAGGCACGCCACCGCGATGTGGCGGCGCGAAACCCCGGCCTGTCATGGTTGAGGGCATGCCAACCGCGACCAAGGCCGCGTTGCGCGAACGCCTGCTGGCGGCCCGGCGTTGCGTCGCCGACGACGTTCGCGCCGCCGAGGCGCGCGCGCTGCGCGAGCACCTGGAGCCGGTGGTCGAGGGCGGGACCACGGTCTGCGCGTACGTGCCGGTGGGCACCGAGCCGGGGTCGACCGAGCTGCTTGAGCCGTTGCTGCGTCGGTCGGCGCGGGTGCTGTTGCCGGTCGCGCGCACCGGCTCGGATAAGGCACCGTTGCCGCTGCGGTGGGGTGAATACCGGCCGGGCGCGCTGGTCCCCGGGCCGTGGGGGCTGCTCGAGCCGGCCGGGCCGCTGTTGGCGGCGCCGGCCCTGGCCGAGGCCGCCCTGGTGATCGTGCCGGCGCTGGCGGTCGACCGTCGCGGCGTGCGGCTGGGCCGGGGCCGCGGCTTTTACGACCGCTCGCTGGGCCTGCGAAACCCGCAGGCGCGGCTGATCGCGGTGGTGCGCGACGCCGAATTCGTCGACGAGCTGCCCGCCGAACCGCACGACGTGCCGATGACGCACGCGCTGACACCGGAGCGGGGCCTGATCGCGCTTCCCGAGCGGGAATGATCGCGATCACGTGGCGGTTCTAGCACTTGAGACGGTAGAGTGCTAATCCAACCCGTAATCATTCGGAGGTTTTCGTGCCGACATACAGCTACGCGTGCACCCAGTGCGACGACCGCTTCGACGTCGTGCAGGCCTTCACCGACGACGCGCTGACCACGTGCGAGAAGTGCCAGGGCCGGCTGCGCAAGTTGTTCAACTCC
Source organism: Mycobacterium sp. IEC1808 (assembly GCF_002101935.1). Lineage (NCBI taxonomy): Bacteria > Bacillati > Actinomycetota > Actinomycetes > Mycobacteriales > Mycobacteriaceae > Mycobacterium > Mycobacterium sp. IEC1808. The sequence continues at coordinate 12,276 of NZ_LQPV01000018.1, forward strand.
GTCGGCGTGGTGTTCAAGGGCAGCGGTTTTTACCGCACCGACAGCCGCGAGGACCGCAAGAAGTCGACGAGCTCGTCCAACGGCTCCGGCGAAGCGGCGTCGAGTTCGGGCTCGAGCGAGAAGAACGGGTCCGACAAGAGCACGTCGAGCGACAAGTCGTCCAGCAGCGCCGCCCCGGCCACCGCGGGCGCCTCGAGCTAACCGGTTATCCACAGCGCCACCACCGACCGGAACGCTCGGCGCTCGGCCGCGCCTACCGTTGCGGCGTGGGCGAATCCTCGCTGAACCCCAACGTTTTCAGGCGCCTGTCGGCGTCGTTATGCCCCGACTGGACGCGCACCGTGGTGGCCCGGCGGGTGGCCGCCGGAGGACTCGTCGTGCTGGCCGGCGTCGCGACCCTGCGGTCCAATCCCGACGGCGATTACGCCGAGGTGGTGGTGGCGGCCCGCGACCTGGCCCCGGGCGCCGCATTGACCACCGATGATGTCCTGATCGAAAAGCGTTCGGCCACAACGGTTCCCGACGGATCGAAGGCGGACCTCGCCGCGGTCGTCGGTTCGACGCTGGCCAGCCCCACCCGGCGCGGCGAGGTGCTCACCGACGTCCGGCTGCTCGGCAGCCGGCTGGCCGAGTCGACGGCCGGGCCCGGCGCCCGCATCGTGCCGCTGCACCTCGCGGACGGCGCCCTGCTCGACCTGGTCCGCGTCGGCGACGTCGTGGACGTGCTGGCCGCCCCCGCCACCGACCCACCCGCGGCCGGTCCGCCGGCGAGCAGGGTGGTGGCCACCGACGCCGTCATCGTCGTCGTGTCGGCCAAGCAGAAGGGCCAGGCCGCCGACGCCGACCGCGTAGTGTTGGTTGCGCTGCCGGCTCGCGTGGCGAATACGGTGGCAGGCTCGACGCTGGGTCAGACGGTGACGCTCACCCTGCATTGAGTATCTGGCCGCTGTTGGGCACGTGACCGATAGCAAACTCGGTCCAGACCAGAAAGGGCGTCCTCATGCTCAAGGGGTTCAAGGAGTTTCTCTCGCGGGGCAATATCGTCGACCTGGCGGTCGCGGTCGTTATCGGTACTGCCTTCACTGGATTGGTCACCAAGTTCACGGAGAGCATCATCACGCCGCTGATCAATCGGGTCGGGGTCAATCAGCAGTCCAACGTCGGCGCCCTGAAGATCGGCATCGGCGGCGGCCAGACGATCGACCTGAACATCCTGCTGTCCGCCGCGATCAACTTCGTCCTGATCGCGGCCGTCGTGTACTTCTTCGTCGTGCTCCCCTACAACACGCTGCTCAAGCGCGGCGAGGTCGAGCAGGCGGACGACGCGCAGGTCATCCTGCTCACCGAGATCCGCGACCTGCTGGCGCAAACCACCAACGGCGACTCATCGTCCGGTAGGCACGGGGGCTCTGTGGCCACGACACCGCCGCCGGAATACGGCCCGCGTGCGGAGGCCGAATCGCGCTGACCCGACCTTAAATCTCGAGGCTCGACAGCTGGCCGATGATCTGGGCGGCGAGCGGATTCAGCGTCGCCATCCCGTCACGCACCGCGTAGCGGGAACCCGCGAGGTTGACCACAAGTGTGCTCCCCGACACTCCGGCCAGACCCCGGGACAACCCGGCGTCGGTGATGCCCGCGGACAGCCCGGAGGCGCGGATGGCCTCGGCGATGCCCAGGATTTCCCGGTCCAGGATCTCGCGGGTGGCCTCGGGCGTGACATCCCGCGGGGTGACGCCCGTCCCGCCGACAGAGACCACCAGGTCCACGCCGCCGATCACCGCGGTGTTCAGCGCGTTGCGGATCTCGACCTCGTCGGCAGCGACCGCCACGACGCCGTCGACGACGAACCCCGCCTCGGTCAGCAGCTCGGTGACGAGCGGCCCGCTGTGGTCCTCCTCGTCCCCGTGGGCGGTGCGATCGTCGACGACCACGACCAGCGCCCGGCCCACTACCAACTCCGCACCCGCTTCCATGGGTGCAACGGTATATCCGAGCTCCGACAGGCCGGCCGCCGAGGGCTCATCGACTCTCATTACTGATCCGCCTTGCCGAGGGTGACCTGCACGGTGCGACTGCCGCCGCCGGGATCCTGAAACGTCAGCGATACCTTGTCGCCCGGCGCTTTTGACCGCACGGCGGCGACCAGCGCGTCGGCGCTGTTGATCGGGCGGTCGTCGACCTTGGTGACCACCACACCCTTGGGCACTCCGGCCGTCGCGGCCGCGCCGTTCGCGATGACGTCGACGACCTTGGCACCCGGGGTGCCCTTGTCGCTGGTCACCTGCACACCCAGCGAGGCGTGCGTCGCCTTGCCGGTCGCGATCAACTCGTCGGCGATGCGCTTGGCCTGGTCGACCGGGATCGCGAAGCCGAGGCCGATCGACCCGCTCTGGGAATCCGGCGAATCGGCGCCCAGGGTGGCGATCGCCGAGTTGACGCCGACCAGCTGACCCTGCATGTTGACCAGCGCGCCCCCCGAGTTACCGGGGTTGATCGCGGCGTCGGTCTGAATCGCGTCCAGCACGGTGTTCTGGTTGCCCGACTCGCCCGTCGTGGACACCGGCCGGTTCATCGCGCTGATGATCCCTGTGGTCACGGTGCCCGACAGCCCCAGCGGTGACCCGATCGCCACCACCGGCTGGCCCACCCGCAGGTCCGACGAGGAACCCATCGTGATCGGCGTGAGGTTCGAGACGCCCTGCACCCGGATCACGGCGATGTCGCTGGTGGGGTCCGCACCGACCACCGAGAACGGCGCGGTGCGGCCGTCGGAGAAGGTCACGGTCGTCTTCGGTGGCGGAGCGCCCGGCGGCGCACCCGGCGGTCCACCCGGACCGCCCGGCTTGACCGCGGCCGCGACCACGTGGTTGTTGGTCAAAATCAGCCCGTCGGCCGACAGCACGACGCCGGAGCCCTCCTCGGACTGCCGGCCCATGTCGGTCTCCAACATCACGACGCTGGGCACCACCTTGGCGGCGACCTGTTCGACGCTCCCCGGCGGCATGTTCGCGGCCGGGACACTGGGAGCGCCCGCGAATATCCTGCCTCCGTTATTGCCCGCGGAGTGCGTGCTCAGCTCGACGGCCGTGGCCGCGGCACCACCGATACCGGCCGACACCACCGCGATCGCCAGCGCGCCCGCGGTCAATAGCCCTGCGCGGGAACGCTTCTGGGGAACCGGCGGGGGCCCCGGGGGCATCGGTGGCAGCATGTGAATCGGCCCGGTGCCGGTGCCCGGCGGAATGGACCCCGCCCCGGTGCCCCCGGGGATCGGGCCCGGCCCGGTGCCCCCGGTGAGCGGAACCGGCCCGGTACCGCCGGGAACCCGGCCCGGCCCGGTGCCGGTGAACGGCTCGTAGGGCCGGCGGTACTGCGCGGTCGGCTGCGACGGCTGGGCAGGTTGGGACGGCTGGTAGCGCCAGTCGAACTGCTGGTTGTACGGCTGCTGCCCCTGGGCATACGCGGGGGGCAGAGGCTGATTAGGCCCCGTACGGTATCCCGGCTGCTGCGGCGGTGGCGAATACCTCGGGTCATTCGTCATGTCGCTACGTCGCTCTTCCTCTATCTCGGCGTTATCGGCGTTCGGGCTCTTCGGCTCGACGTGGCTAGGTTCCAACCCTAGCCGCACAACTACCTTGCCCGCGCGGACTGAGAGTCCACTGAGATAACGTTCGCCGAATCCCGAGAGTTCTCCGCCCTCCTCGCGACCGGCACGGCCGGTTCTGTCTCGGCTTCCGCACCGAGATTCGCTTCCGCACCGAGATTTGCTTCCGCACCAAGAACCGAAGTGTCGGCATCGGCCGGCGGGTATCCCGAAACCGGCACCGGGCGGCCGGGAAGCAGCACATAGATGGATGTGCCCGGGGGTTGGCCTCCCGGCACGGTGTCCTCGACGCGGAGCAACCCGCCGTGGCTCTGCACCACCTTCTTGACGATCGCCAGCCCCAGACCCGAGCCCGGCATCGCCCGCGCCGTCGTCGACCGGTAGAAGCGCTCGAACACCAGGCGGCGCTCGTGCACCGGGATGCCGGGGCCCTCGTCGGAGACCACCAGCTCGGCGTGCGTCGGGTCGAGTTGCCTCAGCCTGACGCCGACGTGCCCGCCGGAGGGGCTCCATTTGGCCGCGTTGTCCATCAGGTTCAGCACCGCGCGCGACAGCCCCGCGGCGTCGCCGTAGACCTGCCAGCCGATCGCCTCGACGTCGAAGCGAATGTCGTTGCGCCGCCGCCTGACTCGTTCGAGGCTGCGATCGATCACCTCGGACATGTCGACGACCTCGTGTACCACCTGACTGGCGTCGTCGCGCGTGAGGTCGACCAAATCGCCCACCAGCGTGGACAATTCCTCGATCTGCGCGATCACGTCCGCGCGCAGGTCGACCATCTCCTGGTCGGGCAGCCGCGGCGCCCCCGGTTCCATCGAGGCCATCAGCAGCTCGACGTTGGTGCGCAGCGAGGTCAGCGGGGTGCGCAATTCGTGGCCGGCGTCGGTGACCAGCCGCGCCTGCCGCTCCCGCGATTCGGCCAGCGCCCGCAGCATCAAGTTGAAAGCCTCTGTGAGCCTTGCCAATTCGTCGCTGCCGAACACCGGGATGGGCCGCAGGTCGTCGGTGCGCGCCACCCGCTCGGCGGCTTCGGTCAGCCGGGCCACCGGACGCAGTCCGGCGCGGGTGACCATGCCCCCGGCCACCGCCGCGACCGCGACGCCGACGCCGCCGACCATCAGCAGCACCCAGCGCAGCTTGGTCATGACCGCCTCGGTGGGCTTGAGGCTCTTGGAGATCAGCAGTGAACTGCCGTTGGGCAGGTGGATGGCCAGGATTCGCTGGTCCGAGGCGGTGCGGCGGGACATGAACAGCTCACCGTTGATCACGGCCTTCTCGGCGGTTCCGACGGGCAGGATCTGGCCCGGCTGGTTGGCGGTGTAGATGGACCGGCCCGGGTTCACCAGCATGGCGTTGACGTCCGAGTACGCGGTGCCCTCGATGGCCTTGCCGGGGTCGGCGGCCAGCGAGCCGCTGGCGATCAGCAGCTGCGCCCGGCTCTGCAGTTGGTTGTCGATGTCGTTGTAGAGCGCGGCCGAGATCACGGCGTACACGGCGAACGACATCAGCACGACGACCATCGCGACCATCGACATCGCCAGCAGCATCACCCGCCACCGCAGCGACAAGGAGCTGGTGGGGCGCAGCGGTGCGCGCCGGTGCCGACGAAGCCGGATCATCGTTGGTGCTGGCTCATCACGGTGGCGTCTCCCGAAGGACGTATCCCACCCCTCGGACAGTATGGATCAGTCGCGGCTCACCGTCGGCTTCCGTTTTGCGGCGCAGGTAGCCGACGTAGACCTCCAGCGCGTTGCCCGAGGTGGGAAAGTCGAATCCCCAGACCTCCTCGAGGATGCGGCTGCGGGTGAGCACCCGGCGCGGGTTGGCGATCAGCATTTCCAGCAACGCGAACTCGGTGCGGGTCAGGCTGATGCAGCGCTGCCCGCGGGTGACCTCGCGGGTCACCGGGTCCAGGCTCAGGTCGGAGAACGTCATGGCCACCGACTCGGCGGCATCGTCGGGCTTGGTGCGTCGCAGCAGCGCCCGCATGCGGGCCAGCAGCTCTTCGAGCGCGAACGGCTTCGGCAGGTAGTCATCGGCGCCGGCGTCCAGGCCCGCGACCCGCTCGGAAACCGAATCGCGGGCGGTGAGCACCAGGATCGGCAGGTCGTCTCCGGTGCTGCGGAGCTGGCGGCATACCTCGAGGCCGTCCAGACGCGGCATCATCACATCCAGGACGAGGGCGTCGGGCCGGTCGCTGGCGATCATGTCGAGGGCCTCGACCCCGTCGTGGGCGAGCTCTACCGAATAGCCATTGAACGAAAGCGACCTGCGCAGCGACTCGCGCACCGCGCGATCGTCGTCGACGACAAGTATGCGCACGGCCACTAGTTTCGTCCTAGCGCCTGAGAGCGGGCTGAGAGGCGCGCCGGGTAGTTGCCGAGATTAGCGCTTGTCGAGATCGATGAGGCCGAGGCGGGCCGCCTTGAGTAGCCGGCGGGGCACCTTGTGCTTCTGGCCTGCGACGTTCACGCCGACGAGTTCGGTCTTCGTGGCCTTCCACTGCGAGCGCCGGCTTCGGGTATTCGCGCGCGACATCCTGCGCTTGGGTGTGGCCATGGTCGGGCCTAACTCCTCGTTCGGGCTTGCTGGGGCATGTCGCGGGGCGTGGCCGGTGGGGCCGAACGTGCGACGATTGCCTATCAGGATAGTCGGTGGCCTGCTGGTCGCCAAAACGGCGCCCGCCGTCGACCGGGCGTCCTTGACGCGGCACCGCGGGTACCCGCTAACCTACCGAGTGGTTGGTTGGTTCGCGGTCACCGGTATGCCCACGAATGGAGGACACGCATGGCCCCTCCTCCCGGTGCTTCCGGCGCTGTCCGCATCGCGAACTGTTCGGGCTTCTACGGCGACCGGCTTTCGGCCATGCGCGAGATGCTCACCGGCGGCGACGTCGACTACCTCACCGGCGACTACCTGGCCGAGCTGACCATGCTGATCCTGGGCCGCGACCGGATGAAGCACCCGGAGCGCGGCTACGCCAAGACCTTCCTGACACAGCTCGAGGACTGCCTGGGTGAGGCGCGCGACCGCGGGGTGCGGATCGTCGCCAACGCCGGCGGCCTCAACCCCGCCGGCCTGGCCGACGCGATTCGCGCGCTCGCCGAGCGGCTGGGCGTCCCGGCCCGCATCGCGCACGTCGAGGGCGACGACCTGTTGCCCCGCGCTGCGGAGCTGGGCCTGGGCACCCCGCTGACCGCCAACGCCTACCTCGGCGCGTGGGGAATCGTGGACTGCCTGAACGACGGCGCCGACGTCGTCGTCACCGGCCGGGTCACCGACGCCTCGGTGATCGTCGGGGCGGCGGCGGCCCACTTCGGCTGGGCCCCCACCGACTACGACCGGCTCGCCGGCGCCGTCGTCGCGGGCCACGTGATCGAATGCGGCGTTCAGGCCACCGGCGGCAACTACTCGTTCTTCACGGAGATTCCGGACCTGACCCACGCCGGCTTCCCGCTCGCCGAGGTCCACGCCGACGGCTCCTCGGTCATCACCAAACATCCCGGCACCGGCGGCCTGGTCAGCGTCGACACCGTCACCGCGCAATTGCTCTACGAAATCAGCGGGGCCCGCTACGCCAATCCCGACGTCACCGCCCGCATGGACACCGTCGAACTGACCGCGGACGGCCCCGACCGGGTGCGCATCAGCGGCGTGCGCGGCGAACCGCCGCCGCCCACGCTGAAGGTCTCGCTGAACAGCATCGGCGGGTTCCGCAACGCCATGACGTTCGTGCTGACCGGCCTGGACATCGAGGCCAAGGCCGACCTGATGCGCCGGCAACTCGAGTCCGCTTTGACGGTGAAGCCGGCGGAACTCCAGTGGTCGCTGGCGCGCACCGACAAACCCGACGCCGACACCGAAGAGGCCGCCAGCGCCTTGCTGCACTGCGTGGTCCGCGACCCCGACCCCGCCAACGTGGGACGCCAGTTCTCCTCCGCGGCAGTGGAACTGGCGCTGGCCAGCTACCCCGGCTTCCACGTGACGGCCCCACCCGGCGACGGTCAGGTCTACGGCGTGTTCACCCCGGGCTACGTCGACGCCAAGGAGGTCCCGCACATCGCCGTGCACGCCGACGGCGCCCGCGTCGACATTCCCTCCGCCACCGACACTTTGGAGCTTGCTCCCGCCGACCCCCCGCCGCTGCCCGAGCCGTTGCCGGCCGGTCCGGTGCGCAGGGCGCCGCTGGGCCGCATCGCGGGGGCCCGCAGCGGCGACAAGGGCGGGTCGGCCAACGTCGGCGTCTGGGTGCGCACCGACGACCAATGGCGTTGGCTGGCCCACACCCTGACCGTCGAGAAGCTCAAGGAGTTGCTGCCCGAGGCGGCCGACTTCGACGTCACCCGCCACGTGCTGCCCAACCTGCGCGCGGTGAACTTCGTCATCGACGGCATCCTGGGCCAGGGCGTCGCCTACAACGCGAGATTCGATCCGCAGGCCAAGGGGCTGGGCGAATGGCTGCGCGGCCGCTACCTAGACATCCCGGAGAGCCTCTTGTGAGTATCTGGACCACCCCCGAGCGCGAACAGCTGCGAAAGACGGTGCGCGCCTTCACCGAACGCGAGATCCTGCCGCACGCAGACGAGTGGGAGCGCACCGGCGACCTGCCGCGCGACCTGCACCGTCGGGCCGGGGCGGCCGGGCTGCTGGGCGCGAGCTTTCCCGAATCGGTCGGCGGCGGTGGCGGCGACGGCGCCGACGCGCTGGTCATCTGCGAGGAGGTGCACCAGGCCGGCGCCCCCGGCGGCGTCTTCGCGTCGCTGTTCACCTCGGGCATCGCGGTGCCGCACATGATCGCCTCCGGCGACGCGCGGCTGATCGACACCTTTGTCCGGCCCACGTTGGCCGGCGAGAAGATCGGTTCGCTGGCCATCACCGAGCCCGGCGGCGGTTCGGACGTCGGGCACCTGCGGACCAGCGCCGTGCGTGACGGCGACCACTACGTCGTCAACGGCGCCAAGACCTACATCACCTCCGGGGTCCGCGCCGAATACGTCGTGACCGCGGTGCGCACGGGAGGCCCTGGCGCCGCAGGGGTGTCGCTGCTGGTGGTGGAGAAGGGAACGCCCGGTTTCGAGGTGACCCGCAAGCTCGACAAGATGGGCTGGCGGTCCTCCGACACCGCCGAGCTGTCCTATACCGACGTGCGGGTGCCGGCGGCCAACCTGATCGGCGCGGAGAACAGCGGATTCGCCCAGATCGCCCAGGCGTTCGTTTCCGAGCGGATCGGCCTTGCCGCGCAGGCGTATTCGAGCGCCCAGCGGTGCCTGGACATCACGGTGGCCTGGTGCCGCGACCGGGAGACGTTCGGCCGCCCGCTGATCTCGCGGCAGTCGGTGCAGAACACGCTGGCCGAGATGGCCCGCCGCATCGACGTGGCGCGGGTGTATGCCCGCAATGTGGTCGAGCGCGAGCTCGCGGGCGAGACGAACCTGATCGCGTCCGTGTGTTTCGCCAAGAACACCGCCGTCGAGGCCGGCGAATGGGTGGCCAACCAGGCCGTGCAGCTGTTCGGCGGCATGGGCTACATGGCCGAATCCGAAGTCGAACGCCAATACCGGGACATGCGGATCCTGGGCATCGGCGGGGGAACCACCGAGATCCTGACCGCACTGGCCGCCAAAACACTGGGATTCCAATCGTGACCGTTCTGAAGTCCACCCTCGACCCCAACTCCACCGCCTTCACGGACGCAGCGTCGACCGCGGCCGAACGGCTCGAGGAGATCGACGCCGAGCTGGCCAAGGCGCTCGCCGGCGGGAGCGCGAAGTACGTCGAGCGTCACCACGCCCGCGGCAAGCTGACCGCCCGGGAACGCATCGAGCTGCTCGTCGACCCGGACTCGCCGTTCCTGGAGCTCAGCCCGCTGGCCGCGTACGGCAGTGCGTTTCAGATCGGTGCCAGCACCGTCACCGGCATCGGCGTGGTGTCGGGCGTGGAATGCCTGATCGTCGCCAACGACCCGACCGTCAAGGGCGGCACCAGCAACCCGTGGACGCTGCGAAAGATCCTGCGCGCCAACCAGATCGCCTTCCAGAACCGGCTGCCGGTGATTTCGCTGGTGGAATCCGGCGGGGCCGACCTGCCCACCCAGAAGGAGATCTTCATCCCCGGCGGGCAGATGTTCCGCGACCTGACCCGGCTCTCGGCGGCCGGCATCCCGACCGTCGCGCTGGTCTTCGGCAACTCCACCGCCGGCGGCGCCTACATCCCCGGCATGTCCGACCACGTGGTGATGATCAAGGAACGCTCGAAGGTGTTCCTCGCCGGTCCCCCGCTGGTCAAGATGGCCACCGGGGAAGAGTCCGACGACGAGTCGCTCGGCGGTGCCGAAATGCACGCCCGCACTTCGGGATTGGCGGACTACTTCGCCGTCGACGAGCTCGACGCGATCCGCATCGGGCGGCGCATCGTGTCGCGGCTGAACTGGGTCAAACAGGGGCCCGCGCCCGGGCCGATCACCGAGCCGCTGTTCGACGCCGAGGAACTGATCGGCATCGTGCCCGCCGACCTGCGCATCCCCTTCGACCCGCGTGAGGTGATCGCCCGCATCGTCGACGGTTCGGATTTCGACGAGTTCAAGCCCATGTACGGGTCGTCGCTGGTGACCGGCTGGGCCCGGCTGCACGGCTACTCGCTCGGCATTTTGGCCAACGCGCGCGGGGTGCTGTTCAGCGAGGAGTCCCAGAAGGCCACCCAGTTCATCCAGCTGGCGAACCGCTCGGACACGCCATTGTTGTTCCTGCACAACACCACCGGCTACATGGTCGGCAAGGACTACGAAGAGGGCGGGATGATCAAGCACGGCTCAATGATGATCAACGCCGTGTCCAACTCGACCGTGCCGCACATCTCGCTGATCATCGGCGCGTCCTATGGCGCCGGACATTACGGCATGTGCGGGCGCGCCTACGACCCTCGATTCCTGTTCGCCTGGCCCAGCGCCAAATCCGCGGTGATGGGCGGCGCGCAACTCGCCGGCGTGCTGTCGATCGTGGCCCGGGCGGCCGCCGAAGCCCGCGGGCAACAGGTCGACGAGGAGGCCGACGCCGCGATGCGGGCCGCCGTCGAGGGCCAGATCGAGGCCGAGTCGCTCCCCCTGGTGCTCTCCGGCATGCTCTACGACGACGGCGTGATCGACCCCCGCGACACCCGCACCGTGCTGGGAATGTGTTTGTCCGCCATCGCCAATGGCCCGATCAAAGGGACGTCGAACTTCGGCGTCTTCCGGATGTGAGCCCCATGGTCACTCGAGTGCTGGTCGCCAACCGGGGCGAGATCGCCCGACGGGTGTTCGCCACCTGCCGTCGGCTGGGCCTGGGCACCGTCGCCGTCTACACCGAACCCGACGCCGCCTCGCCGCACGTCGCCGAGGCCGACGCCCGGGTGCGGCTACCCAACACCAACGACTATCTGAACGCCGAGGCGATCATCGCCGCGGCCCGCGCGGCCGGCGCCGACGCGGTCCACCCCGGCTACGGATTCCTCTCGGAGAACGCTGAATTCGCCGCCGCAGTGCAGGCCGCGGGCCTGACCTGGGTGGGGCCGCCGGTGGATGCGGTGCGCGCGATGGGCTCCAAGATCGAGTCCAAGAAGCTGATGGCCGCGGCCGGCGTTCCGGTGCTCGAGGAACTGGGCCCCGACACGGTCACGGACGCTCAGCTGCCGGTGCTGGTCAAGGCGTCGGCGGGCGGCGGCGGTCGCGGCATGCGGGTGGTGCGCGAATTATCCGCCCTGGCAGGCGAAGTCGCGGCGGCACGGCGCGAGGCCCAATCGGCGTTCGGCGACCCGACCGTGTTCTGCGAGCGCTACCTGCCCACCGGACACCACGTCGAGGTCCAGGTCCTCGCCGACACCCACGGCACCGTGTGGGCGGTGGGCGAACGGGAATGCTCAATCCAGCGCCGCCACCAGAAGATCATCGAGGAGGCGCCCTCACCCCTGGTGGAACGCACGCCGGGCATGCGCGCCAAGCTGTTCGACGCGGCCCGGCTGGCCGCCGGCGCGATCGGCTACACCGGCGCCGGGACGGTCGAGTTCCTCGCCGACGACGACGGCGAGTTCTACTTCCTCGAGATGAACACGCGCCTGCAGGTCGAGCACCCGGTCACCGAGGAGACCACCGGGCTGGACCTGGTCGAACTGCAGCTGGACGTCGCCGCCGGTGGTCGCCTACCGGCAGAACCCCCGGTGGCCCAGGGGCATTCGATCGAGGCCCGGCTCTATGCCGAGGACCCCGCGCACGGCTGGCAGCCGCAGGCCGGGCCGGTGCACGCGATCGACGTGCCGGCGGTCCGGGCCGAGTTCGGGACGCTAGGTCACCGGACCGGGATCCGGCTGGACGCCGGGATCGTCGACGGATCGGTGGTGTCGATCCACTACGACCCGATGCTCGCCAAGGTCATCTCCTACGCCCCGTCGCGGCGGCAAGCCGCGCTGGTGCTGGCCGACGCGCTGGCCCGCGCCCGCCTGCACGGCGTGCGCACCAACCGCGAACTGCTGGTGAACGTGTTGCGCCATCCGGCGTTCCTCGACGGCGCCACCGACACCGCGTTCTTCGACACGCACGGCCTGGCGGAACTGTCCGCACGGCTGGCCGACGACGCCGCGATCCGGCTATCTGCCGTCGCCGCAGCCCTTGCCGACGCCGCGCACAACCGCGCCACCGCGAAGACCTCCGGGGTCCTCGGATCTCTGCCCAGCGGCTGGCGCAACCTGGCTTCGGGCTATCAGGTCAAGGCCTACCGCGACGACGACGACACCGAGCACCACGTCGAATACCGGTTCACCAGAACTGGTTTGACGCTGCCTGACCACCCGTCCGTGGGGCTGATCTCCGCCGCGGCGGATCGGGTGGTGCTCGCCGCCGACGGGGTGGAACTCACCTTCGCGGTGCGGCGGTACGGTCCCAACCTTCAAGACGTCTACGTCGATTCGGCCCGCGGGCCCGTTCACCTGCTCGCGCTGCCGCGCTTCCCGGAGCCGGGCTCGACCGTCGAAAAGGGTTCCCTGGTGGCGCCCATGCCTGGCAACGTCATCCGCGTCGGTGCCGCCGTCGGCGACACCGTCGCGATCGGCCAGCCGCTGATCTGGCTGGAGGCGATGAAGATGGAACACACCATCACCGCGCCGTCCGACGGGGTGCTCGCCGAGCTCAACGTCGAAACCGGCCAACAAGTCGAAGTGGGCGCCGTCTTGGCAAGAGTGGAAGCGCCCGAAGCAGAAGGAGATTCACAGTGACCGACAGCAGCTTCATCGAAAGCGAGGAGCGCCGGGCGCTGCGCAAGGCGGTGTCCGAGTGGGCGTCCAACTACGGCGCCGAGTATTACCTGGAGAAGGCCCGCGCCCACGAACACACCAACGAATTGTGGTCCGAGGCGGGCAAATTGGGCTTCCTCGGGGTGAACCTGCCCGAGGAATACGGCGGCGGCGGCGCCGGCATGTACGAGCTGTCGCTGGTGATGGAGGAGATGGCGGCCGCGGGCAGCGCCCTGCTGCTGATGGTGGTGTCACCGGCCATCAACGGCACCATCATCAGCAAGTTCGGCACCGAGGAGCAGAAGAAGCGCTGGATTCCCGGCATCGCCGACGGGACCCTGACGATGGCCTTCGCGATCACCGAGCCCGACGCCGGGTCCAACTCGCACAAGATAACCACGACCGCCCGGCGCGACGGTGGCGACTGGATCCTCAAGGGCCAGAAGGTTTACATTTCCGGCATCGACCAAGCGCAGGCAGTGCTGGTGGTGGCCCGCACGGAGGAGGCGAAGACCGGCAAGCTGCGCCCGGCGTTGTTCGTGGTGCCCACCGACGCACCGGGTTTCACCTATACCCCGATCGAGATGGAGCTGATCAGCCCCGAGCGCCAGTTCCAGGTTTTTCTGGACGACGTCCGGCTGCCCAGCGATGCGCTCGTCGGAGCCCAAGATGCCGCCATCGCACAGCTTTTCGCGGGGCTGAACCCCGAGCGGATCATGGGCGCGGCCAGCTCGGTGGGCATGGCGCGGTGCGCGCTGAGCAAGGCCGTCGACTACGTCAAGACGCGACAGGTCTGGTCCACGCCGATCGGGGCGCACCAGGGTCTGTCACACCCGTTGGCGCAGTGCCACATTGAGGTCGAACTCGCCAAGCTGATGATGCAGAAGGCCGCGACGCTCTACGACAACGGCGACGACGGGGGCGCGGCCGAGGCCGCCAACATGGCCAAGTACGCCGCGGCCGAGGCGGCCACCCGCTCGGTCGACCAGGCCGTGCAATCGATGGGCGGCAACGGGTTGACCAAGGAGTACGGGGTGGCCGCGATGCTCGCCTCGGCCCGGCTTGGACGGATCGCCCCGATCAGCCGCGAGATGGTGCTGAACTTCGTCGCGCAGACGTCGTTGGGCCTGCCCCGGTCGTACTGATGGACGCCGTCGTCGAATACTCGGTCGACGGGCATGTCGCCCGGCTGACGCTGAATTCGCCGCATAACCGCAACGCGCTGTCGACGGCCCTTGTCGATCAACTGCATCGGGGACTCCGCGACGCCGCCACGGATCCACACGTGCGGGTGGTCGTGCTGGGCCACACCGGTGGCACCTTCTGCGCTGGGGCGGACCTCAGCGAGGCCGGCGAGGGCGCGGCATACGACATGGCCGTCGCCCGGGCCCGCGAAATGACCGCGCTGCTGCGCGCCATCGTCTCCTCGCCGCTGCCGGTGATCGGCGCGATCGACGGGCACGTCCGCGCCGGCGGGTTCGGGTTGGTCGGCGCCTGCGACGTTGTGATCGCCGGGCCGCGCAGCACCTTCGCGCTGACCGAGGCCCGGATCGGTGTGGCGCCGGCGATCATTTCGCTGACGCTGCTGCCTAAGCTGTCGGCGCGCGCAGCGGCGCGCTACTACCTAACCGGCGAGACGTTCGATGCGGCCGTGGCCGCCGAGATCGGTCTTGTCACCATCGCGGCCGAAGACGTGGACGCCGCGGTGGCGAAGGTCGTCGCCGACGTGAGCCGCGGTTCGCCGCAGGGCCTCGCCGCGTCGAAGGCGCTGACCACCGCCGCCGTCCTGAACGGGTTCGACCGCGACGCCGACCGTCTCACGGAGGAATCGGCCCGACTGTTCGTCTCCGACGAAGCCCGCGAAGGCATGCTGGCGTTCCTGCAGAAGCGCCCACCCAGTTGGGCAAACGTCTAACGGGGCGGCGCGACCTGCGGCAACCAGCCGCCAGGCCCGGGCTTGACCTGGGATGAACGTTGCAGTTTAGCCAACCCCCTTGCAGCAAAACTTCTACGTCGTACGCTCGTGGATGATGAGCAACTCAGCGCAGCGTGACGCCGGCGAGACGCAGGCCGCGCGCGACGTACCGTCCCGCGCGGCCGACACGGATCGCATCCAGGTCGCGCAGTTGCTCACCTATGCGGCCGAGCAGGGCCGCCTGCAGATGAAGGACTACGAAGACCGCCTGACGAAGGCCTACGCGGCTACCACCTATGAGGAGCTCGACGAGCTCAGGGCCGACCTGCCGGGCACGATGCTAAGCCCCCGCCGAGGCGGCAAGCCCAACCCCGCGCCGTCGACATTGCTGCTCGCCCTGATGAGCAATTTCGAGCGGCGCGGCCGGTGGAACGTCCCGAAGAAGCTCACCACCTTCACCTTTTGGGGCACCGGGGTGGTGGACCTGCGTTACGCGGACTTCACCTCCACCGAGGTCGACATCCATGCGATCTCGATCATGGGCGCGCAGAACATCTTGCTGCCACCCGAGGTCAACGTCGAGATCCATGGCCGCGGCGTGATGGGCGGCTTCGACCACACGGTACTGGGCCAAGGCACGCCCGGCGCGCCGAAGGTGAACATTCGCGGCTTCTCGCTCTGGGGCGGGGTGGGCATCAAGCGCAAGGCCCGCCGGCCCCGCTGAACGCGTTGCATCCCAACCGCTCTGAGCGATTCTAGCCCGGAATGTAATCGAACTTGTCGGGATTGGGACCCCTGCGGCCCGCTTCCCCCTTGTCCAATGCCGTGATCGCGTCCATGTCGGAGCCGTCCAGTTCGAAGTCGAACAGCTCGAAGTTCTCCCTGATCCGTTCCGGCGTGACCGATTTCGGGAAGACGATGTCGCCGCGCTGAACGTGCCAGCGCAACACCACCTGCGCCGGCGACTTGCCGCGCGCGTCGGCGATGCGGTTGATCACCGGGTCGCCGAGCACCTTGCCCTGGGCGATCGGCGACCACGCCTCGGTGACGATGCCGTGATCGCGCCCGTAGCCGCGGACCTGCTCGTTGGTGAAGTAGGGATGAACCTCAATTTGGTTGACCGACGGGACCGTTTCGGTTTCCGCGGCTAGGCGCTCCAGGTGCTCGACCTGGAAGTTCGAGACGCCGATGCTGCGAGCACGGCCGTCTTTCGCGAATTCCTCGAGGACCTTCCAGGTGGAGACGAAGTCCCCGCCGTAGAGGGTGGGCAGCGGCCAGTGAATGAGAAACAGGTCCACGTAGTCGGAGTCCAGGGCCTCCAGCGTTTTGTCGAATGCGCGGCGCGCATCGTCGGGCTTGTGGAAGCCGTTGTTGAGCTTGCTGGTAACGAAAACGTCGCCGCCGTCCAAGCCGGCGTCGCGGATCCCTTGGCCGACTTCCCTTTCGTTCCCGTACATTTCCGCGGTGTCGATGTGCCGATATCCGATGTCGAGGGCACGCTTGACGGCCGCAGCCGTCTCGTCCGGCTTGATCTGGAATACGCCGAAGCCCAGCTGTGGGATGCGCACACCGTCGTTGAGTTCGATCGTTGGAACGTTGCTCATGCGTCTCCTTACCTCTTCGCACCTCTCCGCCCGACTACCCGGTCGTGGAAGTATCTATTCCACTCAGGGGCTTACCGACGCCGCCGCGACCGCAGGTAGTCGCCCACCACGGCGGCCCCCAGGCCGTCGACGTCGGGCACCACGACGCGGCCCTCTACGCGCCGCGCGACCTGGTCGATGAACCGGGCCAGACCGGGGTCGTCGCCCAGCCGGAAGATCGTCACCTGGGCGCCGAGCCGTGCCATGTCGTCGAATCCGCGCACTGTGTGGGCGATGGTCCGCGGATGCGGCGGGTAGTCAAAGAACACCGCCGAACCGTCGCCGTCGAAGTCCTCCAGGTGAGCGGTCGGCTCACCGTCGGTCACCACCAGCACGACGGGCTGTGCGTTGGGGTGCCGGCGCAGGTGGCGACCCGCCAGCGCCAGCGCGTGATGCAGGTTGGTGCCCTGCTCGTAGACACCCTCCAGGCCGGTCAGCTCGGCGGCCGTCACCGTCCGGGCGTACCGCCCAAAGGCAATGATCTGCAAGGCATCCGAGCGAAAACGCGTGCACACCAGGTGATTGAGAGCGAGCGCCGTCTGCTTCATCGGCAGCCAGCGATTCTCCATCACCATCGAAAACGACGTGTCGACCAACAGCGCCACGGCGGCCTGGGTGCGGGTCTCGGTCTCGGACACCTCGACGTCGTCGACCGTGATCCGCAGCGAGACAGCGCCGTCCGCCCCCTTGCCCGGAGCGGTTCCCGCCCGCCGCAACACCGCGTTCGTCAGTGTGCGTGGGATGTTCCACGGCTCGGTGTCACCGAACTGCCAGGGCCGCGTCGCGCCGGTCAACTCGCCCGCGGCGCCCGCGCGCCGGTGGTCGCGCTCGCCGTGGCGACCCGAAAGCTGTTGCGCCACATCGCGCAGCGCCGTCTCGCCGAGCCGGCGCATCGCCTTCGGGGAGAGCCGCCACTGGCCGTCGGAACCACGGTCCAGGAAGCCCTGATTGACCAGGGCGCGCTCCAATTCGGCGAGTGTGCGCGCGTCGATGGCCGCCTCGTCGCCGAGCTGGCGCGCGAGCGCGTCCAGGTCGACGTCATCCATGGTGGCGCCCGGATAGCTCTGCGACAGCTGCTCGGCCAGCTGTTCCAGCTCGGCGATGTCCGAGATCGCCTGCGTCCCTTCGCCCATGCCGAACGGGTTGTCGCCGGAGAACTGCTCGGAGCCGGTCCAGTCCTCGCCCGGCCGCGCCGCCTGCAGATGGGCGTCGAGTCGGCCCAACGCCTCCATCAACGCCGGTGAACCAAATGCCTGCTGCGCCAACGCATCCAGCTCGGCACGCTGGTCGGGGCTCAGGCTGTTGCGGAATCGTTGCGCCGCCGCCGCGCGCTTGGCCAGCGAGTCCAGCAGTTCGTCGACGTTGCGCGGGTTCTCCGGGAAGAACTCGCCGTGCTTGTCCATGAAGTCTTCGAAGTCCTGCTGGGTGTCCTGGCCTTTGGCGTGCTTGTCCAGCAGTTCGTTCAGGTCGTCCAGCATCTCGTTGACGCGCTGGCGATCCTCGTCGGTGGCGCCCTCCAGGGCCTGCTTCATCCCGGCGAAACGCTGGTCCAGCATCTCGCGGCCAAGCAAATCCTTGATCTGCTCGTACTTTTGGCGGGCCTCGGCGCTGCGCCAGTCGTAGTCCGAAAGCTCCTGGACTGCCTTGGCGGGCGACGCCGGAAGCGCGTCCAGCTGCAGCTCGCCGAAGCGGGCGTCGTCGTCCAGCGCGCGGGCCAGCTCCTTGCGCTCGGCCAGCACGGCCTCGTCGAGCAGCTTCTTGATCTCCTGCAGGGTGCCGTCCAAGTTGTTGCGGCGCAACAAGTCTCGTCGGCGCTTGTTCGCCTCGGCCGCCAGCCGATCGGCGCCGGGCATGTTCTTGGTGCCGCGGCGCAGCAACTCCGAGAGCGCGCGCCGCGGCGAGGTGCCGGCCATGACGTCCTGCCCGATCTGTTCGAGCGCCTCGCGCAGATCTACCGGCGGCGCCAGCGGGTCGGGCCCGCCGGTGTACGCGGAGTAGCGCGAGGAGTGCCCCCTACCCATAGACCGTTTGGCCCTCCCCGGACACCTTGTCGATCCGCTTGGCCAGATACAACGCCTCGAGCGCCAATTCCAATGCCGCCGCCCGCTCGCCCTCGGATTCGGCGTGCAGCTTGGCGGCGATCTTGTCCACGACGGGCAGGTTGGGCACGGCGGCCAACACGTCCTTGGCCGACACCCGCTCGCCCGTCGTGACCGCGGAGCCGCCCTCGACCGCGGCCACCAACGCGCCGACGTCGATGCCGCCCAGCACGCGTGCCGCGGTGTCGGCGGTCGCGCGACGCAACAGGTGCTCCAGCACGGCCTGTTCGCGGCCCTCCTCGCCGGACTCGAATTCCAGCTTGCCGCGCAGCACGTCGATGACGGTGCCGAGGTCGACCACCCGGGCCACCGGGTCGGTCTCCCCCAGCACCGCGCCGCGGTGCCGGGCGGCGGCGGCGACGGTCTCGGCCGCCGCGATCGCGAACCGCGCCGACACCCCGGATCGCTGGTCGATCGAGTTGGACTCGCGCAGGTATCGGGCGAACCGCGCCATCACCTGCATCAGATAGTCGGGCACCTGCGCGGACAGGTGCGCCTCCTGGACGATGACGCCCACCTCGGCGTCGAGCTCCAGCGGGTAGTGGGTGCGGATCTCGGCGCCGAACCGGTCTTTGAGCGGGGTGATGATGCGGCCACGGTTGGTGTAGTCCTCGGGATTGGCGCTGGCGACCACCAGCACGTCCAGCGGCAGGCGCAGCGTGTAGCCGCGGACCTGGATGTCGCGCTCCTCCATGACGTTGAGCATGGACACCTGAATGCGCTCGGCCAGATCGGGCAGCTCGTTGACCGCGACGATGCCGCGGTGCGCGCGCGGGATCAGCCCGTAGGCGATGGTCTCCGGGTCACCGAGGCTGCGGCCCTCGGCGACCTTGATCGGGTCGATGTCACCGACCAGGTCGGCGACGCTGGTGTCCGGCGTGGCCAGCTTCTCGGTGTAGCGCTCGCTGCGGTGCTTCCACGCCACCGGCAGGTCGTCGCCCAGGGTCGCGGCCCGCCGGATCGACTCCGGCGTGATCGGCCGGTACGGGTGCTCGCCCAGCTCGGCCCCGTCGATCACGGGTGTCCACTCGTCGAGCAGGCCGACCAGCGCCCGCAACAGCCGGGTCTTGCCCTGGCCGCGTTCGCCCAGCAGCACGAAGTCGTGACCGGCGATCAGCGCGCGCTCCAGCTGGGGCAACACGGTGTCGTCGAAGCCCAGGATGCCGGGCCAGACCTCGTCCCCCTCAGCCAGCGCGGTCAGCAGGTTTTCGCGGATTTCCTGTTTGACTCCCCGCTCGCGGTGGCCGGCGGCGCGCAGTTCGCCGACCGTGCGGGGCAAGTTGCTCGGTGATGGCACCACTCCACGCTACGCGTAACCCGCTACGGCCACCCGCTAAGCGGCCTAGTGCGCGAAGTGACGGGCCCCGGTGAGGTACAGGGTGATGCCGGCGTTGGCCGCCGCCGCGGTGACCTCGTCGTCGCGCACCGATCCGCCCGGGTGCACAACGGCCTTCACGCCCGCGGCCGTCAGCGTCTCGAGGCCGTCGGGGAACGGGAAGAACGCGTCCGAGGCCGCGACGGCGCCGCGCACCCGGTCGCCACCGCGTTCGACGGCCAGCCGGGCCGCGTCGACGCGGTTGACCTGCCCCATGCCGACGCCGATGGTGGCGCCGTCGGCGGCGATCACGATCGCGTTCGACTTGACCGCGCGGCAGGCTCGCCACGCAAACACCAAATCGGTCAAGGTGTTCGGGTCGGCCGGTGACCCGGTCGCCAGGGTCCAATTGACCGGGTTGTCGCCGTGCGCGTCGAGCTGGTCGCGCTGCTGCACCAGCAGTCCCCCGCTGACCGGTCGCAGCTCGGTGCCGCCGGCCAGCGGCTCGGAGGCCACCAGCACGCGGATGTTCTTCTTGCGCGTCAACGCGTCGACGGCACCCGGCGCGTAGGCCGGCGCCACGATCACCTCGGTGAAGATGGTGCTGACGTATTCCGCCATCTCGACGCTGACCTCGGTGTTGGACGCGATCACGCCGCCAAAGGCGCTCAGCGGATCGCACTCGTGGGCCTTGCGGTGCGCGTCGGCGACCGACACCGACGAGATCGCGATCCCACAAGGGTTGGCATGCTTGATGATTGCCACGCACGTCTCTTCATGATCGAAGGCGGCCCGCCACGCCGCGTCGGCGTCCGTGAAGTTGTTGTAGGACATCTCTTTTCCGTGCAGCTGCTCGGCCTGGGCCAGGCCCGGCCAGGCGCCGGGGTCGCTGTAGAGCGCCGCCTGCTGGTGCGGGTTCTCGCCGTAGCGCAGCATCGTCGTGCGCCGCCAGCTGCCGGCGAGCCACTGCGGGAACGCCGTGGGCGGATGCTCGGGCGCCAGCGTCGACTCCATCCAGCCGGCCACGGCGATGTCGTAGTCCGCGGTGTGCTGAAACGCCAGCGATGCCAGCCTTTTGCGCTCGGCGAGGGTAAATCCGCCGTTGCGCACCGCCGCGAGTACCCCGTCATACCCAAGCGGGTCGACGACGACCGCCACGCTGGGATGGTTCTTGGCGGCCGCCCGGACCATCGACGGCCCGCCGATGTCGATCTGCTCGACGCATTCGTCGATGCCCGCGCCGGAGTCGACGGTCTCGCTGAACGGATACAGGTTGACGACGACCAGTTCGAACGCCGCGATCCCGAGCTCCTCGAGCGCCGCGGCGTGCTCGGGCTTGCGCAGGTCGGCCAGCAGCCCGGCGTGCACCCGCGGGTGCAGCGTCTTGACCCGCCCGTCGAGCACCTCGGGGAAGCCGGTCAGCTCCTCCACCGGGGTGACCGAAATTCCTTTGTCGGCAATGGTTTTCGCGGTGGAACCGGTGGAGACGATCTCCACGCCCGCCGCGCTCAGGCCCTCGGCGAGCTCGATCAGCCCCGTCTTGTCGTACACGCTGATCAACGCGCGGCGAATCGCCCTTCTTGACTCGTCGCTCATCCTATGCTCGCCTTTCGTCCGATCGCCGCTTTTCTTCCGACCACTGTCACGCCGCGGGTTGCGATCGCGGCCACCACATCCACCAACAGTCGCCGCTCGATGACCTTGATGCGCTCATGCAGTGTCTCTTCGTTGTCGCCGTCGAGCACCGGAACGGGCTCCTGCGCCAATATCGGCCCGGTATCCATGCCGGCGTCTACCAGGTGCACCGTACAGCCGGTGACCTTCACACCGTAAGCCAGCGCGTCGGGCACCGCATGCGCCCCCGCGAAGGCCGGCAGCAGCGCCGGATGGGTGTTGAGCGTTCGCCCGCAGAATCGTGAAAGAAATTGCGGCCCAAGTATTTTCATGAACCCCGCGGAGACGATGAGATCGGGCGAGTGCGCGGCCGTCGCCTCGGTGATGGCCGCGTCCCAGGCCGTGCGGTCGGGATAGTCGCCGAGGCGGACCGTGAACGCCGGCAGCGACGCCGCCGCCGCGACCTCGTTGGCCCGACATTCGCGATCCACGCCGACCGCGACTATGCGCGCCGGATAGTCACCCGTGGCGGCTTCGATGAGCGAGCCCAGCAACGAACCGGTGCCGGACGCCAGCACCACCACCCGCGCCGGCGCGCTCGGGGGCACGTGAAGCGGTTGGGGCACAACGGGGAGCCTAGTCGGGCGAATCGCCGCGCCGACTCTGCGTCCAGCGCTGGTTCGCTCGGCGTGTCGGCGCGCTCAGCGCAGTCTCGATCACTCCGAGCGCGGAGCCTCGTCGCCCTCAGCCGACTCGCGGGCCGGCTCGTCGTCCTCGCTGACCGTCGGCTCCTCCTCGACGGACTCGCCGACCGGCTCGTCGTCGATCTCGTCCTCCGGGTCCTCGAACAGCACCGGCTCCTCGACCGGCGCGGCTCTCGGTCGCCGGGGCCTCCTGAGCCGGATGGGGCGGATCCCGCCGGCCATCACCACGGTTATCCAGCCCACCACCGCGAACCAGAAGAACACGCCGATCAGCAGGGCCCCCTGGTCGACGCCGACGTCACCGAAGTTGCCCAGCCGGCCGCTGCCGCCGTAAGCGAGCAACGACATCACCAACGCGCCGGCGACCGATGCGACCAGCAGTTTGGCCAGCGCCGGCAGCACCGGCAGCGCGTGCCGGGCGCATTGTTGTCCCACCGCAACCCCGGACGAGGCGCCCACGATGAGCAACGCGACCCAGACCGGACCCAGTGGCGGCGAGGGGGCCGCGGCCAGGATCGGCAGCGCGGGCATGTCACCGCCGAACACGGTGAACGGACTGAACGTCGCGAAACCGAGGTGCGCCGAAGACCCGACCGCAATCGCCGACGTGCCGACGATGACGTTCGGTGCGTACAGCACCGACAGCACCGTGAGGCTGAACTCTCCGAATATCGAATCGGTGATCCCGTAGAGCTCTTGCATCGTCGACCAGTGCACGACCAGCGAGCCCGCGGTCACCAGGCCGGAAAGCCCGAGCAGCGCCAGCACACCGGCCACCGCCGCGCGCAGCGAATCACCGAGCCAGTTGGGCAGCGGCGATGCCGCCAGCGCGCGCCGGCCCACCCGCGACCACACGCCGATCCCGGCGCCGAGGGCGTGCACCACCAGCACGCTGGCGAATGCCCGCAGGGCGCTGGGCGTCTGCAGCTCGGTGATCACCGACGACGCGTCGTGGATGACCGCCAGCGCGATCGCCGCCATCAGGAGAGGCCCACCCAGCGCGGAGGCGATCACCCACCGGACGACCAGCCATGACGAGGAGGGGGACGTCGCCCGTGCGCTGGTGCGCGCGGTACCCCACACCATCAACAGGACCGGCAGCAGCGGCAGCACGCCCAGCTCGCGGCCACCGATCGAGATCGGCACCTGGTGCACCCCGAGCCACATGCTGGCGATGGCGCCCGGCGCACCCGTCATGTCGCTGTTGGCGATCAGCAACTGCAGCAACGTGACCGCGGCGATGATGCCCAACGCCACCACGGCCGGCGCGAACGCCACCCGGACAAGGTCCCGCGCCTGGCGAGCGCCTGCCGCCCGGTTGTCCGCGCTTTCCGACACCCTTGTCACTCTTGGCGCACGTGCCCGACTACGCGCGAGAGCGCACGTTTAGGCCGGTGCCGCCGGCCCGGACGACGGCGACTGCTGCTCCTGGCCGCCGGTGTGGCTGGACTGCTCGGCCGGGGCCGAACCCGTCTGCGACTCGTTGGACGACGGAGGCGGGCTGAAGCTGGGAAAACCGGTGGGTGGCGTCGACGGTCCCTGCTGATGCTGCGCGGTCGGCTGCGGACCCGACTGCGGCGAGGGCTGTGCACCGAAGCCACCGGTCGACGTGGGGATCGCCTGCTGGGTCACGTCCTGGCTGGACGGGTAGCCCCCGTATTGCGCGCCGTACCCGGACGGCCGCGGCGGCTCCTGGTGTCCCGCCTGCTGCTGCCCGTAGTAGGACGGTTGCTGTCCGTACTGCCCGTACTGGCCGTATTGCCCGTACTGGCCATACTGCGCGTACGGGTCGTACTTGGGCCGCGGGGCCGGTGCGGTGATGACGCCGGCGTCCAGCAGCAACGCACCGATGGCGGCGATCGCCTGGAAAATGCTGCAGGCCACCAGGGGCCACATCGCCCAGCCGATCGCGAAACCGGCGGGGGTGTTGACGGTCTCGGTGATGGCCAGCAGCGCACCCAGCGTCGCGATCACCGCGACGATTCCCACGTAGCTCTTGGCCTTGGGCAGCAAGCTGATTGCGGCCAGCAGGGAAGCCAGCACCGCGACGATGACCGCGGTGCCGGCATCGCCGGCGCGTCCACCGCCCGGGCCCAGGTCGGCGCCGATGGTGAACGTCGGGCCGAAGTTCAGCAGATACACCGCGATGCCGAGCACCACGACCGCGATGTTCAGGATCCGCGGAAGCTTGCTTTCGCCGTCGTCGGTCTTGGCGAACGACGGCGTGCTGCCCGCGTAGGACCCGCTTGGCTGCTGGGGTTGATATCCGGGGCTACCGGGCGAGTAGGTCATGACTCCTCCTGTTGCTTCCCGTGGTCTTGAAGTGTCTCGGCGGTGTCACATTCAAGCGCGACGCGGTGCCGCTGGGCACGCCGCTCGAAACACCTTCCCCATGTTGCCTAGCGGCGCGATCGATCACCCACGCTAGCGCACGTCCGGACGGCCGCGCCTCGACGCCGCGCCCCGGGAGCTTGCCCCGCGTCGGTAGAACACGTTCTAATCCTGTGCATGGATTACGGGCTCGTGCTTTTCACCAGCGATCGTGGCATCTCCCCGGCGGCCGCCGCCAAGCTTGCCGACGACAACGGCTTCCACACCTTCTACGTGCCGGAACACACCCACATCCCGGTCAAGCGTGAGGCGGCCCATCCCACTACGGGCGACGCGTCGCTGCCGGACGACCGCTACATGCGCACGCTAGACCCATGGGTAAGCCTGGGCGCGGCATGCGCCGTCACCTCCCGGGTGCGGCTCTCGACCGCCGTCGCACTGCCCGTCGAGCACGACCCGATCACGCTGGCGAAAAGCATTGCCACCCTTGACCATCTATCGGGGGGCCGGGTCAGCCTCGGCGTCGGGTTCGGGTGGAACACCGACGAGCTCGCCGATCACGGGGTGCCGGCCGGCCGGCGGCGCACCATGTTGCGCGAGTACATCGAGGCGATGCGCGCGTTGTGGACGGAAGAAGAGGCCGCCTACGACGGCGAATTCGTCAAGTTCGGTCCCAGCTGGGCCTGGCCGAAGCCGGTGCAGCCACACATTCCGGTATTGGTGGGCGCGGCCGGCAATGAGAAGAACTTCAAGTGGATCGCGCGCAGCGCCGACGGCTGGATCACCACGCCGCGCGACTTCGACATCGACGAGCCGGTCAAGCTGCTGCAGGACACCTGGGCCGCCGCGGGGCGCGACGGCGCCCCGCAGATCGTCGCGCTGGACTTCAAGCCGATCCCCGAGAAGCTGGCGCGCTGGTCCGAGTTGGGGGTGACCGAGGTGCTGTTCGGTTTGCCGGACCGCCCCGAAGACGAGATCGCCGCCTATGTGGAGCGGTTGGCCGGCAAGCTGGCCGCCGCGGTCTAGCAAAAGCCCAGCGGCTCGCACGTCCGAGCCGATACGATTTGCTCCTTCACGTCGGATCGTGACGTGCTGGGAGGTGTCCCATGTCGTTCTTGATCGCGACGCCGGAACTGGTGACAGCGGCCGCAACGGATCTGGCGAATGTCGGGGCGGCACTCGGCACGGCCAACGCGGCCGCCGCGGCCACGACAACCGAACTGCTGGCGGCCGGGGCCGACGAGGTGTCGGCAGGCATCGCGGCGTTGTTCGGCGCGCAGGGCCAGGCCTATCAGGCGCTCAGCGCCCAGGCGGCCACCTTCCACGCCCAGTTCGTACAGCTGCTGAGCGCCGGCTCCGCCTCGTACGAGGCCACGGAGGCGGCCAGCTCCTCGCCATTGCAGGCCGTCGAGCAGGAAATCCTCGGCGTGATCAATACGCCTACCCAGGTGCTGTTCGGCCGCCCGCTGATCGGTAACGGCGCCAACGCCGCACCTCTCAGCGGGGCGGACGGCGCGCCCGGCGGATTCCTGATCGGTAGCGGCGGCAACGGCGGGTCCGGCGGTCCCACGCACCCGGCCGGCGGGAACGGCGGGGCCGGCGGGCTCTTCGGCACGGGCGGGGCCGGCGGAGCCGGCGCGAACGGCCCGAGCGGCGCCAACGGCGGGAACGGCGGGGCCGCGGGCCTGTTCGGCACCGGCGGCGCGGGCGGCATGGGCGGGCCGGGTCTAGCTGGCAACGGCGGCACGGGCGGCATGGGCGGGGCCGGCGGGCTGTTCGGCACCGGCGGTGTCGGCGGCGCCGGCGGCGTATCAAATACGAATAACGGCGGGGCGGGCGGCGCCGGCGGGGCCGGCGGCCTGCTTCTCGGCACCGGCGGCGCCGGCGGCTTCGGCGGCGCCAGCGTCGCCGCCACGGGTGACGGCGGGAACGGCGGGAACGGAGGCGCCGGCGGCTTCCTCAACGGCACAGGCGGCACCGGCGGCTCGGGCGGCACCGGGTTCAACGGCGGGGCCGGCGGAGGAGGCGGGCATGGCGGGGTGCTGTCCGGCTCCGGTGGCGCCGGTGGCGCCGGCGGCACGGTCGGCGGCAGCGGAACCGGGGGCGCCGGCGGGGTCGGCGGCGATACCGGCATCTTGTTCGGCCAGGGAGGCGCCGGCGGCGACGGCGGCAACAGCACCGCCCTCGCGGGTAAGGGCGGCGCCGGCGGCGCTGGCGGCAACGCCGTGGCGGTCGGCAACGGAGGTAACGGCGGCAACGGCGGCACGGCTCCCGTGTTCCGGGGCGCCGGCGGTCAGGGTGGGGCCGGCGGTCTGCTTGGCCTCGACGGTCAACCTGGACTGTGATTGCCGCTCTCGTCTAGCGCGAGCAGACGCAGAATCGCGCAAATCCGCGGAGCGGCGTGCGATTCTGCGTCTGCTCGCCGAAGACCTCTACAGGCTCTTGAGGATCTCCCGGGCCAGCGCAGCCGTCTCCGAGGGGGTCTTGCCGACCTTGACGCCGGCCGCCTCCAGGGCCTCCTTCTTGGCGGCCGCGGTGCCCGACGAGCCGGACACGATGGCGCCGGCGTGGCCCATCGTCTTGCCCTCCGGCGCGGTGAATCCCGCGACGTAGCCGACGACGGGCTTGGAGACGTGGGCCTTGATGTAGTCGGCCGCGCGCTCCTCGGCGTCGCCGCCGATCTCACCGATCATCACGATGACCTTGGTGTCGGGGTCCTTTTCGAATGCCTCGATGGCATCGATGTGGGTGGTGCCGATCACCGGGTCCCCGCCGATGCCGATTGACGTCGAGAACCCGAAATCGCGCAGCTCGTACATCATTTGGTAGGTCAGCGTGCCGGACTTGGACACCAGCCCGACGGGACCCGAACCGGTGATGTTGGCCGGGGTGATGCCCACCAACGCCTCGCCCGGCGTGATGATGCCGGGACAGTTCGGCCCGATGATGCGCGTCTTGCTGCCCTTTTCCACGTTGTAGGCCCACGCAAATGCCGTGTCCTGCACCGGAATTCCCTCGGTGATGACGACCAGCAGCGGGATCTCGGCGTCGATGGCCTCGATGATGGCGTCCTTGGCGAATTTCGGCGGCACGAAGATGATCGACACGTCCGCGCCGGTCTTTTCCATCGCCTCCGTGACGCTGCCGAACACCGGCAACTTGGTGATCCGGCCGCCCCTGTCCTCGTGCGTGACGGTGGTGCCCGCCTTGCGCGCGTTGACACCGCCGACAATCTGGGTGCCCGCCTTGAGCATTCGGGCGGTGTGCACGGTGGCCTCGCTGCCGGTGATGCCCTGGACGATGACCTTGTTGTTCTTGTTCAAAAAGATCGACATGGTTCCAAGTCCTTTCTCTAGTGGCGATCCGCTGCGACCGGCGTCGCCGCTCTTGCGATCGCCACGTCAGGCGCTCGCCAGCTCGGCGGCCTTGTCGGCGGCCTCGTCCATCGTGGCCACCAGCGTCACCAGCGGGTGGTTGGCCTCGGTCAGGATGCGACGGCCCTCGTCGACGTTGTTGCCGTCGAGGCGCACCACCAGCGGCTTGTTGGCCTCGCCGCCGAGAATTTCTAGGGCCTTGACTATGCCGGTGGCCACCGCGTCGCACGACGTGATGCCGCCGAAGACGTTGACGAAGACGCTCTTGACCTGTTGGTCACCCAGGACCACGTCCAACCCGGCGGCCATCACCTCCGCCGAGGCGCCGCCGCCGATGTCGAGGAAGTTGGCCGGCTTGACGCCCCCGTGCTTCTCCCCGGCGTACGCGACGACGTCGAGGGTCGACATCACCAGGCCCGCGCCGTTGCCGATGATGCCGACCTGGCCGTCGAGCTTGACGTAGTTGAGGTGGTGTTCCTTGGCCTTGAGCTCCAGCGGGTCGGTGGCCTCGCGGTCCTCGAACTCGGTGTGGTCGGGGTGGCGGAAGTCGGCGTTGGCGTCCAGGGTGACCTTGCCGTCCAGCGCCAGGATCCGGTCGTCCGGCGTACGCACCAGCGGGTTGACCTCCACCAGGGTCGCGTCCTCGGCGACGAAAAGCTCCCACAGCTTGGAGATGGTGATTGCGGCGGCGTCGAGCACCTCGGCCGGCAGGTGGCCCTGCTCGGCGATGGACCGCGCGGTCGCCACGTCGACACCCTTGACGGCGCTCACCGGCACCTTGGCCAGGCGGTCGGGCTTGGTGGCGGCCACCTCCTCGATCTCCATGCCGCCCTCGACCGAGCACATCGCCAGGTAGGTGCGGTTGGCGCGGTCGAGCAGGAAGGAGATGTAGTACTCCTCGGCGATGTCGCTGGCCTCGGCGACCAGCAGCTTCTTCACGACGTGGCCCTTGATGTCCAGGCCGAGGATGTTCTTGGCGTGTTCGTACGCGTCTTCCGCGGTGGCGGCGTACTTGACACCGCCCGCCTTGCCGCGACCGCCGATCTTGACCTGCGCCTTGACCATCACCGGGCGGCCGATCTCCTCGGCGATGGCCCGGGCGCCGTCGGCGGTATCGGTCACTCGCCCGGGCGTGCTCGGTACGTTGTGCTTGGCGAACAATTCTTTGGCTTGATACTCGAAAAGGTCCATGGCCTCACTGTCTTCGGTCGGCTTGCTGCTAGGCCTATACGTTGGCGGCGGCGCCGGAATCGGCAACTCGCACGCTGGCACTGTATCCACCCGTCGAATTCCTGCTACCGTCGCGTCCACCGTTGTGGCACAGCTCACGGCATACCGGCACGCCGCCAAAGTGATGCGAATCACAATATCGGTTGGCTTCTTAGCCCGAGGTTGCAAGGCCCGTCGGTTAGCGGATACCTTCCTAGGGTCCAGATAACGTTATGGTCACGATACGAGGACAATTCAGCTTGTCGCAGCACCGTTTAGCCCGTCATTCAGCCGTGTCAACCGGCGTCGTGAGGGTCGGTCGCGCAGCCGGCGGCCGGTGGACGGAGACCCACCGAAACGAAGTCACCGAGATCCTTCCGCTCGACGGATTCGACTTCGACGACCTGGAATTCGCCGACGAGTCGGGCGATCTCAAAGACCTGGACTTCAGCAACGACTCGACCTTCGACAACGAGGCTCAGGTGCTGCTGGCTCCGGAGCTCGATGACCTGCACGACGTAGACGACCTGGCCCCGCTGTTGCTGGCGGCGCCCGCCGCCGTGCCGGTCCCCGCGCGGTTTCAACCCGACGCTCTCGGCATAGAGGAGCGTCGTCACAACCACTCGGACATCACGGACGTCATTCCGGTGATCCGGCGCGGCGGGCAGCACCGCAAGCAGCCGACCAGCGCGGCTAGGGGCCGCCTGCTGATCTCCGCGATGGCGGCCGGCGCGGCCGCCGCGGCGGCCCACACGGCGACCAGCCACGCCGACACCCCCAAGACGGAGGCCGTGCTGACGGCCAACGCGTCGGCGCTCGACGGCGGGACGGGGCCGAACACCATCCGCGGCGCCCAGGTGATCGCGGTCGCGCCGGCGGCGAATGCCGCGGTGCACAACGAGGAATTCGCGCGGGGCGTGGCCTTCGCCAACGATCGCGCGCAGCGCGAGGCGCGGTTGCAGCAACCGCTCTATGTGATGCCGACGAAGGGGATCTTCACCTCGAACTTCGGCTACCGCTGGGGTGTGCTGCACGCCGGCATCGACCTGGCCAACTCGATCGGCACACCGATCTATGCGGTGTCCGACGGCGTCGTTATCGACTCCGGGCCGGCCGCCGGTTATGGGGCGTTGGTCAAGCTCCGCCACGCCGACGGCACGGTCACGCTCTACGGCCACGTCAACACGACGCTGGTCAGCGTCGGCCAGCGCGTGATGGCTGGCGACCAGATCGCGACCATGGGCAACCGCGGCAATTCCACCGGACCGCACCTGCATTTCGAGGTGCTGCAGGGCGGCACGGAGCGGATCGACCCGGTGCCGTGGCTCGCAAAGCGGGGACTTAACGTCGGCAATTACGCTGGCTGAGGTGACTTCGCCGAACGACCCGCCTGCCCCACCACCCGAGACCGCGACACCCCCCTCGGAATCGCAGACTCGGATCATTCGCCGGGCACCGACCGGGCCGATGCCCGTTGTGCCGGAGTCGCCGACCACGCAGATCCCCCCGTACCAGGCAACTCCCGCCCGGCCCCGGGTTCTGCCGGGCCCCGAACCGAGCGGCCGGACGGCCGTCGCCGCCGCTGCGGTCAGTATTGTCAGCGGCTGGGCCACGTCCGTGGTGACCACCGACCTGATCGCCGGGTGGTGGCGAACCGACCGCCTGTTCTGCATCGCGGTCGCGTTTCTGGCGCTGGTGTTCGCGATCACCACGGTGTCGGGCGTGATCTTGTTGCTGCAGCATCGGCCCGTGGGGCGCTACCTCATCGCGGCCGGGGCGGTGGTCGCGGTACTGACCTACGGGGGCGTGTTCATCGCGGGCGCGCGGGTGGCGTGGATCGTCTACACCCTGTGGCTGCTGCCGGTCGCCAGCGTGGTGCTGGCGTTTCACCCGCAGACCAAACGCTGGCTGCCGGCCTAAAGCTTGCTGACCGGGGCGTGGTTGTGCATCAGCTTCACCCTCCCCGCGCTGCCGAAATCGATCAGTGACATGGCCGATTCGCCGACGCCGGAGACCTCCTCGACCCGGCCGAGCCCGTACTTGTCGTGGGTCACCCGATCGCCGGGTTGCAACACCAGCGGCGGGCGTTTGCTTGCGCCCGAGCGGCTCGGCGACGGCCGCGGCGCCCCGAACCGTCCGGCGCCGCTCACCGGGGCACTGAACGACGGCGCGGGCGCGCTGCGCCGCCAGTCGATCAGCTCCTGCGGAATCTCGCGCAGGAAGCGCGATTCCGGGTTGAGCATCGGCTGGCCCCACGAGGACCGGACGATGGCCCTGCTCACATAGAGCCGCTGACGCGCCCGGGTGATGCCGACGTAGGCCAGCCGCCGCTCCTCGGAAAGCTCGGTCGGATCGTCCAGCGACCGCATGTGGGGGAACATCCCGTCCTCCCAGCCGGTGACGAACACCACCGGGAACTCCAGACCCTTCGCGGTGTGCAGCGTCATCAGCGTGACGACCCCGGCGCCGTGCTCCGGGATGTCGTCGGCGTCGGCGACCAGCGACACGCGCTCCAGAAACGCCGCCAGCACACCGGTGTCCGGCACGTCTTCGTCCTCCGGCGCCGACTCGTCCAGCGCGGCCGCGTTGGCCAGATCGGCGCTGAATTCATGTGCGACGCTGACCAATTCGTTGAGGTTGTCCAGCCGGGCCAGTTCCTGCGGGTCGGTGGAGGACTCCAGCTCGTTGCGGTACCCGGAGCGTTCGAGCACCAACTCGACGAGGTCGCCGAGGTCGTCGTCGAGGTGTCCCCTCAGGTCGTCCAGCAGCTCGACGAAACCCGCGATCGCCTTCTCCGCGCGCGTATTCAGCATCGGCACTTTGCCCTCGGCCGCGGCCACCAGCGCGTCGGCGAAGCTGGCGCCGGTGTTCTCGGCGTACACCGTCACGCACGCCTCGGCGCGATCCCCGATCCCCCGGCGCGGCGTGTTGAGGATGCGCCGCATGCTGACCGCGTCACCGGGGTTGTCCAGCACCCGTAGGTAGGCGACGATGTCGCGGATCTCCTTGCGTTCGTAAAACCGCACTCCCCCAACGACTTTGTACGGGATTCCGGCGCGGATGAAGACCTCCTCCAACGACCGCGATGAGTTGTTGGTGCGATAGAACACCGCCACGTCGTTGTAGGTGATCTCGCCGCGCTCGGCGAGCGCGTCGATCTCCTCGGCCACAAACCTGGCCTCGTCGTGCTCGTTGTCGGCGACGTAGCCGACGATCAGCTCGCCGGCGCCGGCGTCGGTCCACAGCCGCTTCTCGCGGCGCCCGGAGTTGCGGGCGATCACCGAGTTGGCGGCCGACAGGATGTTCTGCGTGGAGCGGTAATTCTGTTCCAGCAGAATGGTTCTCGCGTCCGGGTAGTCGCGCTCGAAGTCCTCGATGTTGCGGATGGTCGCGCCGCGGAACGCATAGATCGACTGGTCGGCATCGCCGACCACGCACAGCTCGCCGGGCGGCACGTCGTCGACGGTCTCGGTGCCGACCAATTCCCGGACCAACACGTACTGCGCGTGGTTGGTGTCCTGGTATTCGTCGACCAGCACGTGCCGGAACCGCCGCCGGTAGTACTGCGCGATTTCGGGGAACGTCTGCAGCACCGCGACGGTCTCCCCGATCAGGTCGTCGAAGTCCAACGCGTTGGCCGCCCGCAGCCGCCGCTGGTATTCGCCGTACACCGAGGCCACCGTGCGGCTCAACTCGTCGGAATCGTCGGTCAGGTTGGCGACGGCCTCGTCCGGATAGATCAGCTCGTTCTTCAGGTTGGAGATGGCGTTGGCCAGCAGCCGCGGCGAGTAGCGCTTGATGTCGAGCCCCATGTCGCGGCCGATCATCTGCAGCAGGCGCCGCGAGTCGTCGGCGTCGTAAATCGAGAAATTGGAGTTGAGGCCCTTGATCAGCGACGCCTGGTTGCGCAGGATGCGCACGCAGGTCGAGTGGAACGTCGACACCCACATCGCGCGGGCCCTGGGGCCCACCAGCCGCACCACCCGATCGCGCATCTCCGCCGCGGCCTTGTTGGTGAAGGTGATCGCCAGGATCTGGCCGACGCCGACGCCCCGCGCCGCGATCAGGTAGGCGATGCGCCGGGTCAGGACGGCCGTCTTGCCCGAGCCCGCGCCCGCCACGATCAACAGGGGCGAACCCTCATGCACCACCGCCTGACGCTGTTGCGGGTTGAGCCCGTCGAGCAGCTGCTCTGCTTCGGGGGCGGACTTGGCATCAGTACTACTGGTCGCGTGCACACTCATGTCGGTCCAAATTTACCGCCGACCACCGACGACCTCGCTGGCCAGGGCCTCCGGCGCGGCGCGACCAGCGGTGCCGGACTCCCCGGCGACACCTATGAGCCACGCAACCCTGCGATAGCGGCGACGAACCCTGAATCGCAGCACAGGGCGCCGCGGTCGGCGCCCGGGGCCACGGAGCTTTGGACGTCATCCGCCATGGCGGACGGCTGCCTCGAGGCGCCCGTTAGCTGATAACCACCAACAGGTCGCCACCCTCAACTTGTGCGGTGTGAGACACCGCTATCCGTGCGACCTTGCCCGCCTTCGGAGCAGTAACGGCAGCCTCCATCTTCATCGCTTCGATCGTCGCAATCGTCTGTCCCGTAGCGACTTCCTCATCGTTGGCCACAGTCACGGTGACGACCCCGGCAAATGGGGCCGCGACGTGATCCGGATTGTTACGGTCAGCCTTCTCAGCATTCGGCACATCGGCGGCGATGCTGCGGTCACGCACCACGACCGGACGCAACTGCCCGTTGAGGATGCACATCACCGTCCGCATGCCGCGTTCGTCGGCATCGGAAATCGCCTCTAGACCGATGAGCAACTCCACACCGCGCTCCAGCTCGACACGGTGCTCGTCCCCCTGCCGAAGTCCATAGAAGAACTGATTGGCGCTCAGCCGGGAGGTGTCGCCGTATTGCTCACGATGGTCCTCGAATTCTATGGTCGGTCCGGGGAACAGCAGCCGATTCAGCGTTGCCTGGCGCTCGACGCCCCTTGCGGCCAAAGCCTTTTCATCCTCGGCTGACAGCTGTTGCTCCGCCTTCGCCGGACCGCGCCCCTGTAATGCCTTGGTGCGTAAAGGCTCGGGCCAACCGCCGGGCGGGTCACCAAGTTCCCCACGCAGGAAACCGATGACCGAGTCCGGGATGTCGTAACGCGCCGGGTCATCGGCGAAATCCTGCGCGCTGACGCCCGCGCCGACGAGCGCCAGCGCCAGGTCCCCGACCACCTTGCTCGACGGGGTCACCTTGACCAGATGCCCGAGGATGGCATCGGCCCCGGCGTAGGCGTCTTCGATCTCCTCGAACCGGTCACCGAAACCCAGCGCGATCGCCTGCTGACGCAGGTTAGACAATTGCCCACCCGGGATCTCATGGCGGTACACCCGCCCTGTCGGGGCCGGCAGCCCGGATTCGAACGGCGCGTACACCTTGCGCAACGCCTCCCAGTACGGCTCCAGGTCGCACACGGAGGTCAGGGACAGGCCGGTGTCGTATTCGGTATGCGCTGCGGCGGCCACGATGGAGGACAGTGCTGGCTGGCTGGTGGTCCCGGCCAGCGGGGCTGCTGCGCCGTCGACGGCATCGGCTCCGGCGCGCCAGGCCGCCGCATAGGTTGCCAGTTGCCCGCCGGGGGTGTCGTGCGTATGTACGTGCAGCGGCAGGTCGAACCGCGCCTTGAGCGCAGTAACCAGTGTGGTCGCGGCGGGGGCGCGTAACAGCCCGGCCATGTCCTTGATCGCCAGCACGTGTGCGCCCGCCGTCACAATCTGTTCGGCCAGCTTCAGGTAGTAGTCCAGGGTGTAAAGCTTCTCGGCCGGATCGCTGAGATCGCCCGTGTAGGACATGGCCACCTCGGCTACGGCGGTACCGGTCTCGCGAACCGCGTCGATCGCGGGGCGCATCGAGTCGACGTTGTTCAGTGCGTCGAAGATCCGAAAGATGTCGATGCCGGTCGCCGTCGCCTCCTCGACGAATGCCGTCGTGACGATCTCGGGATAGGGCGTGTAGCCAACGGTGTTGCGCCCGCGCAGCAGCATTTGCAGGCAGATGTTGGGCATCGCTTCACGCAAAGCCGCCAGCCGCTCCCACGGGTCCTCCTTCAAAAAGCGCAGCGCGACGTCGTATGTCGCCCCGCCCCAGCATTCGACCGACAGCAGCTGGGGCATCATCCGGGCGATGTATGGCGCCACCATGACCAGTCCGCTGGTGCGCACCCTCGTAGCCAGCAGGGACTGGTGCGCGTCGCGGAACGTGGTATCCGTGACACGGACGCCCGGCGACTGGCGTAGCCACCCCGCAAACCGCTCCGGCCCAAGTTCGATGAGGCGGTGCTTGGATCCTGCTGGCGGATCCGTCGACAGGTCTATGTCAGGGAGCTTGTCATTCGGGTACACAGCCGAGGGGCGTTCACCGTGCGGCTTGTTGACCGTTACGTCGGCCAGGTACGTGAGGATCTTGGTGCCGCGGTCCGCCGAACTGCGCGCCGTGAGCAGCTGTGGATGCTGCTCGATGAACGACGTCGTGATACGGCCGGCCTGGAAATCCGCGTCGTCCAGAACCGATTGCAGGAAGGGAATGTTCGTCGACACGCCGCGGATGCGGAACTCCGCAACCGCGCGCCGCGCACGCCGCACGGCCGTGGAAAAATCCCGGCCCCGACAGGTCAGTTTGATCAGCATCGAATCGAAGTGCGCACTGATCTCCGCCCCCAGCGTCGTTCCGCCATCCAACCGAATTCCCGCCCCACCCGGGGTGCGATAGGCGGTGATTCGACCCGTGTCCGGACGGAATCCGTTGGCCGGATCCTCGGTGGTGATGCGGCACTGCAGCGCCGCGCCGTGCGGGACGAGCGAATCCTGGCTCAAGCCAATCTGTTCCAGGGTCTGCCCCCCGGCAACCTGCAGCTGGGCGGACACCAGGTCGACGTCGGTGATCTCCTCGGTGACGGTGTGCTCGACCTGGATGCGCGGGTTCATCTCGATGAACACGTGGTTGCCGCGCTCGTCTAGCAAAAACTCGACCGTGCCTGCGCATGTATAGCCGATACTTTGTGCGAACTTCACCGCGTCCGCGCAGATGCGCTCCCGCAATTCGGGATCCAGGTTTGGCGCCGGTGCGATTTCGATGACCTTCTGATGCCGGCGTTGGACGCTGCAATCCCGCTCGTAGAGGTGCATCACGTTGCCCCGGGTGTCGGCCAGAATCTGCACCTCGATGTGCCGCGGGTTGAGCACGGCCTGCTCGAGGAACACCGAGGCATCGCCGAAGGCGGACTCGGCCTCGCGGCTTGCCGCCTCGATTGCCTCGGGCAGCACCGCCGCGTCGGTAACTCGGCGCATCCCGCGGCCGCCTCCGCCGGCGACCGCCTTGACGAACAGAGGGAAGGCCATGGACTCGGCGGCCGACACCAGCTCGTCCACTGATGTCGAGGGTGCAGAGGAGGCCAGCACCGGAAGACCCGCCGCCCGCGCCGCCGCAATAGCCCGCGACTTGTTGCCCGTCAGCTCGAGCACCTCAGCGCTCGGGCCGACGAACGTAATGCCCGCGGCCGCGCACGCCGCCGCCAAGTCTGGATTCTCCGAAAGGAATCCATACCCGGGGTAGATCGCGTCCGCTCCGCACGCCAGGGCGGTGGCGACGATCTCGTCAACCGACAAATAGGCCCGCACCGGGTGCCCCTCCTCGCCGATCTGATACGACTCGTCGGCTTTCAGCCGGTGCACAGAATTGCGGTCTTCGTACGGATAGATCGCCACGGTGGCCATTTGCAGTTCGTAGGCCGCCCGAAAGGCGCGGATGGCGATCTCGCCCCTGTTAGCGACCAGTACTTTTGTGAGCACGGTTTTCACCATAGAGCGAACGCCGTGAGCATCGAACCGTCCCGGCGTGATCAGATGTCTGGGCTTCGCGACCGGAGCCGGAACGCAACTCAGGGCCGCCTTCGATGAGGTGCAGACAGGTGCGATGACGCTGGACTTCGGTCGCGAAAGATCGAGGGTGGCGGCCAACGAACTGACGTTGATGATCACTAGGACCCCTTTTTGCGTGGTTACGGCCCTTAGTGGCACACTCGGTGAGTGCTCAACATGCAGCGCCGATTTTTTTATGGGTACCGGCCAGCGGTGCCCGTGGTGTAGCTGCTTTCGCAGAGCCCCGTGGTCCGCTTCCGGATTCGGGGCTCGTCTCTTTTGTGAGGCCCGATAACGGATGAGACCAGAACCCCCACATCAAGAGAATGCGGAGCTAGAAGAGATGAACATCGAGATGGTCGAGTCCCAAGAGGCCACCGACATTGACGCGTTGCGCCAGGAGATCGACCGACTGGACGCCGAGATCCTCGCCGCGGTAAAGCGGCGGGCCGAAGTTTCGCGCGCGATCGGCAAGGTACGGATGGCGTCCGGCGGCACCCGGCTGGTCCACAGCCGCGAGATGAAGGTCATCGAGCGCTACAGCGAGCTCGGACCCGACGGTAAGGACCTGGCGATGCTGTTGCTGCGACTGGGTCGGGGCCGGCTCGGCCACTGAGGCCGCCCGCCACACCTGGCTCCGCCCCGTCGGGCGGCATTAGGGTCAAATCATGACCCGCGTCGGCGACGATGCAGAGCTTTGCGATGAGGAGGAGCGGCGCTCATGACATCCGTGCAAACCATCCCCGACATCACCGCCACCCCGGCGTGGGACGCCCTGCGCAGGCATCACGAACAAATCGCCCAGACCCACCTGCGGCAGTTCTTCGACGAGGACCCCGATCGCGGCCGCGAGCTCACCGTGACCGTCGGCGACCTCTACATCGACTACAGCAAACACCGGGTCACCCGAGAGACGCTGGGGCTGCTGGTCGACCTGGCGCGCGCGGCTAACCTCGAGGAGCGCCGCGACCAGATGTTCTCCGGCGCACACATCAACACCTCCGAGGACCGGGCCGTGCTGCACATCGCGCTGCGGCTGCCGCGGGACGCCGAGCTGATCGTCGACGGCCAGAACGTCGTCGAGGACGTGCACGCCGTGCTGGACAAGATGGGCGACTTCACCCACCGGTTACGCAGCGGTGAATGGACCGGGGCCACCGGGAAAAAGATCAGCACCGTGGTCAACATCGGGATCGGCGGGTCGGACCTGGGGCCGGCCATGGTTTACCAGGCGCTGCGCCACTACGCGGACGCCGGAATCTCGGCGCGCTTCGTCTCCAACGTCGACCCCGCCGACCTGGTCGCCAAGCTGGCCGACTTGGACCCCGCCACAACGCTTTTCATCGTTGCGTCGAAGACCTTCTCCACCCTGGAGACGCTGACCAACGCGACCGCCGCGCGGCGCTGGCTGACCGACGCGCTCGGCGACGCCGCGGTGTCCAAGCATTTCGTGGCGGTCTCCACCAACAAGCGCCTGGTCGACGACTTCGGC
Source organism: Mycobacterium sp. IEC1808 (assembly GCF_002101935.1). Classification (NCBI taxonomy): domain Bacteria; kingdom Bacillati; phylum Actinomycetota; class Actinomycetes; order Mycobacteriales; family Mycobacteriaceae; genus Mycobacterium; species Mycobacterium sp. IEC1808. The sequence continues at coordinate 50,757 of NZ_LQPV01000018.1, forward strand.
ATCAACACCGACAACATGTTCGGGTTCTGGGACTGGGTCGGCGGGCGCTATTCGGTCGACTCGGCGATCGGGCTGTCGGTGATGGCCGTCATCGGCAAGGAGGCGTTCGCCGATTTCCTGTCCGGATTCCACATCGTCGACCGGCATTTCCAGACGTCCCCGCTGGGGTCGAACGCGCCGGTGCTGCTCGGCCTGATCGGGCTGTGGTACTCCAACTTCATGGGCGCGCAATCGCGCGCGGTGCTGCCGTATTCGAACGACCTGGCCCGCTTCGCGGCCTACCTGCAACAGCTGACCATGGAATCCAACGGCAAGTCGACCCGCGCCGACGGCACGCCGGTCACCACCGACACCGGCGAAATCTTTTGGGGCGAACCGGGAACCAACGGCCAGCACGCGTTCTACCAGTTGCTGCACCAGGGCACCCGGCTGGTGCCGGCCGATTTCATCGGCTTCAGCCAACCCACCGACGACCTGGCCACCGCCGACGGCACCGGCAGCATGCACGACCTGTTGATGAGCAACTTCTTCGCCCAGACCCAGGTGCTGGCGTTCGGCAAGACCGCCGAGGAGATCGCCGCCGAGGGCACCCCCGCCGACGTCGTGCCGCACAAGGTGATGCCCGGAAACCGGCCATCCACTTCGATTTTGGCCGACCGGCTCACCCCGTCGGTGCTGGGTCAGCTGATCGCGCTCTACGAGCACCAGGTCTTCACCGAGGGGGTGATCTGGGGCATCGACTCGTTCGATCAGTGGGGTGTGGAGCTGGGCAAAACGCAGGCCAAGGCGCTGCTTCCGGTGATCACCGGCGACGCCTCACCCGCGCCGCAGACCGACAGCTCGACCGACGCGCTGGTTCGCCGCTACCGCACCGAGCGCGGACGCACGAGCTGACGTTTCCCGGCGAGGGCGCGCAAATGCGCGCCTTCATCCAGCGTGTCGCGTACAGACACGCGCCCTCGCCGCAGTTTTCTAGGCGAACACCCTCGTCAGCGGGGGCGGCAGCACCCGCATCAACTGGACCAGCGGGGCCCACGGCCACCACGGCACGACGGCGCGGCCGGGTTCGCGCTCGATCGCGTCGACCAACGCCTTGACGCCAGTTTCGTTGTCCACCATGAACATTGTGCTCGCGGACTTAGCGGTCATCTCCGACTCGATGTAGCCCGGCTCGATCACCGAAACCTTGATGGGGCCGCGGCGGTATTCAGCGCGCAGCGATTCACCTAGCGAGCGCATCCCGGCTTTGCTTGCGGCGTAAGCGGCTTTGACGCCCGGCACCCCCTTGTTGCCGAGCACCGACGAGATGAGCACCAGATGGCCCTGCCCGCTTTTGGCGAACATCTCCAGCGCGGTCTCGATCTGCACCAGGGCGGCAACCAGGTTGGTCTCGAGGGTCGCCTTGTTGGCCCACGGCTTGCCCGAGCCCAGCTTCGCGCCCTTGCCGATGCCGGCGTTGACGACGATGCGGTCAACCCCGCCGAGCTCGTCGCTGATTTCGGCGAACACCTTCGGCACCTGCTCGTGGTCGTTGACGTCCAGCGCGGCGACCGCGATCTTGATTCCCGGATACTGTTGCGTCAGTTCGGCTTTCAGCTCGTCGAGCCGGTCGGTGCGACGGGCGCACAGCCCGAGGTCGCGGCCCTTGGCGGCGAACGAGCGCGCCATCCCGGCGCCCAGGCCGGAACTGGCCCCGGTGATGAGGATCTTCTGACGAGTCACCCGGGCAGCATATCGACCGTTGCCGGCGGCTACTTGAGCAGCCGCGACAAGCGGCGGTCAGCAAGCACCTTGCCGCCGGTCTGGCATGTCGGGCAGTACTGAAAAGACTTGTCCGCGAACGACACTTCGCGCACGGTGTCCCCACACACCGGGCACGGCAGGCCGGTGCGGGCGTGCACGCGCAGGCCGGAGCGCTTCTCCCCCTTGAGCATGGCGGCGCCCTGGCCGACGGAGCGGCTCACCGCGTCGGTCAGCACCGAGATCATCGCGTCGTGCAGGGCGGTGAGCTGTTCGTCGGACAGCTTGCCCGCGGTGGCGAACGGCGAGATCTTCGCGACGTGCAGGATCTCGTCGCTGTAGGCGTTGCCGATGCCCGCGATCACCTTCTGATCGGTGATGACCGTCTTGATCCGGCCGGTGTTGCCGGACAGCACCCCGGCCAGGTCCTCGGGGCTGAGCTCCAGCGCATCGGGGCCGAGGGCGGCGATGCCGGGCACCAGCTTCGGGTCGTCGACGAGCCACACCGCCAGCCGCTTCTGCGTGCCGGCCTCGGTGAGGTCGAAGCCGGGCGCCTCACCGGGCGTGCCCAGGTGCACCCGCATGGCGATCGGGCCCTTGCCGGGCCGCAGCGGGGCCGCCGCCAGCTTGTCGGACCACCGCAGCCACCCCGCGCGCGACAGGTGGGCGATCAGGAACAACGGCCCGGCCCGCAGCCCCAGGTATTTGCCCCAGCGCTGGGCCCCGGTCACCGATTGACCGTGCAGCACGCTGATCGGCGGATCGAAGGTCTTCAGCACCGAAAACGCAACGACGTCGACGCGACCGATGGTCGATCCGACGGCGTGGCGGCGCAAGTGGTCGACCAGCGCTTCGATTTCGGGTAGTTCGGGCACGCCCTTCAGTCTGCCGTTCTGAGCAAATAGGTGTCCATGATCCAGCCGTGCCGCGCGCGGGCGTCGGCGCGCAGCGCCACGATGCGCGCCGCGACCTCACCGACGGTGCCGGCAACCAGCAGCTCGTCGCCGGTGCCGAGGTAGGCGCCCCACCAGATCTTCGTGTCGGGCGGGCACGTCTGAAACGAGCAGTCGGCGTCGAGCATTACCACCGCCGAGCCGGCCAAGCCGTTCCTGCGCAGCTGCCTGCCGGTGGTGATCAGGACCGGCTCGCCGACCTCGTTGAGCGGGATGCGATGCCGAGCCGTCAGCGCCTGGACCGCGGTGATGCCCGGAATGACGTCGTAACTGAACTCGAGCTCGGCGGCTTCAGCCTTGATGGCGTCGAGGATGCGCAGCGTGCTGTCGTACAGCGACGGGTCGCCCCAGGCCAGGAAGGCGCCGACGCCGTCGGGACCTAGCTCGGCGGAGATTGCGTCCGCCCACAGCCGCGCCCGCGCGGCGTGCCAATCCGCGACCGCGTCCCGGTAGTCGGCCTCGGTCGAGCGCTTGGGATCGGGCAGCTCCACGAAGCGATACTCGGGCTGCCGGATGAACCGGGCACAGATCTCGCGTCGCAGGGCGACCAGATCGCTTTTCGTCTCCCCCTTGTCCATCGCGAAGAAAACCTGGGTGTCGTTGAGCGCCTCGATGGCCTGAACGGTCACATAGCCCGGGTCCCCGGCGCCGATCCCGATGACGTGAATGTGCCGACCCACCACGCCAGTCAACCGAATCGAAACCTGGAAGGCCTAGTCGGCCCCTCAAGTACCCAGTACCATGGGTACCGCCTGCAGCACCCAACGAAGGGACGCCAGCTATGACTACCGCGGTGAAGCCGGGTGGGCCGAGTCGTGAGGAGTTCTCAGACCGATTGCTGAAGGGCTCGGTCAAGAAGTCCTACGAGCCGGTGGTCGACATCGACTGGGACGCGCCGCTGGACCCCGACAAGTTCTACCTGCCGCCGCGGCTGGTGTCGTTGTACAACACCCCGATGTGGGACGAGATGACGCGCGAGCAGCAGATCGACCTGTCCCGCCAGGAACTGGTCAACACGCTCTCGGCCGGGATCTGGTTCGAGAACATGCTCAACCAGTCGCTGCTGCGGACCATCTTGCATGAGGACCCCACCAGCTCCTCCACGCATTACAAGCTCACCGAGCTGGGTGACGAGACCCGGCACATGGTCATGTTCGGCAAGGCCATCGAGCGCATCGGCGCAAAACCGGTGCGGCCGAGGCTGTTTCACCGGTGGATCATCAACGCGCTGCCGCTGGCGTTCCAGCGCGGCTCGATGCTGTGGATTGCCGCCCTCATCGGCGAAGAGATCTTCGACTCGCTGCAACGGCAGATGATGGACGACCCCGAGCTGCAGCCAATCATCCAGCGGCTCATGCGGATCCACGTCACCGAAGAGGCCCGCCACATTCAGTTCGCCCGCGACGGCGCCCGCAAGCGCGCCGCGGAGATGCCGCGGCTCAACCGCTGGTTCATGGCCAACATCAACGGGCTGGGCGGATACTTCTTTAACTACTTGTTCAGCAACCCGATCCCGTACGCGCGGGTGGGCCTAGACGCGAAGCGGGCAAGAAAGACCGCGCGCACCAGCGCGCACCGCCGCGAGATGCAGGTTGCCGGCTTCGCACCGCTGGCAGCGTTTCTGACCGAGGTGGGCCTGCTGGGCCCGATCGCGCGCCGCGGCTGGAAGCGCAGCCGATTCCTGTGACCCAGTCGCCCGTGCGCTGCCATCGGGTGCTCGTCGTTGGGGCGGGAGACAGCGCACGGGCGGCCCTGCGGGCGGTTGGGATCACCGACGTCGCGACGCTCGACCGCGACGTGCTCGGGTCAGGGTTCGACGACGCCACCGACACCTGGCTGCTGACGACGGCCGGTGGCGAACCCGTGCGGGCCGGCGTCGTCGTCGCCGACCGATCGGCGCACATCCCGTGGTTACCGGACATCGCCGGACGCGACGACTTCCTCGGCGAGTCGTTTCACGCGGCCCAGTGGCCGGCAGGTTTCGACCCGACCGGCAAGCGCGTCGCCGTCATCGGCGCCGATTCCACCGCCGGTCACCACATCCCGCGGCTGATGAATTCGGCGGCCTCGGTCACGGTCTTCGCGCACCCGCCGCGCCGGGTCGTCGACGAGCTGCCGCTGCCCGCCACCCGCGCCAAGCGCTGGCTGCGCCGCCGCATCCGACCGGCCGCCGACGCGGCGCCACGGCCCGCGCTGGTGAGATTGCCCGTCGTCGCCATCACGGCATCGCGCGTCCGAACCGCCGACGGGGTCGACCACGACGCCGACGCCATCATCTACGGGACCGGGTTCGCCGCGCTCGACCCAACGTCGGGCGCCACGCTGGTCGACGGCATGGAGCCCTACTTCGGGGTCGCCGTTCGCGGCTTGCCCAACTACTTCTTCGTCACCGGGCCAGACACCGGCGCGCAGGCACGCTATGTCGCCGAGTGCATCGCATTGATGGAACGCACCGACAGCACCCGCATCGAAGTGCGCCGCAGCAGCCAGCGGGTGTTCAACGAGCGCGTCTATGTGCAATCGGCCCAGCCCCAGCCGGTGGCGTCGGCGTTCGAGTTGACGTCCGGCGCGGCCGGGACCGACGCCACATACGAGGGCGCGGCGACGCTGACGATCGCCGGATCCGACCATCCGGTGCGCGTGCGTCTCGCCGGCCACCTGGATCCGATCGACGGCCATTACCACTGGCAAGGCACGGTCTTCGGTTCCTCGGCGCTGCCCGACGAGTCGCTCAAGCAGGCACGCACCGCGACCCTAACGGTCGGCGAGCGCAGCGCGCCGGCCCGCATCATCGAGCGGACCCCGTGGGGCACGCACACGGTGGCGGGGGTCGGCGCTCCGCCATACGCGCTGAGCTGACCGGCGCGGCGCGGTATTTCGCAGGTTTGCCGATCTTGACGTTCGGGTAACCGCGTTAGTCTCTTTTCATCTCACGTGTGCTGCGACGGATGGGCAGTTTTCGCCGCCGAGGGGCGGGTTCTCCAACAATTGGCGGGCGGGAATTCCAGGAGCGGGGGATATGGCAGCGGACCGGATCAGGAAATCGCATCCGCCGTCTTTCACGGTGGGAACGCGGGGGCCTAAATTGCTATTGAGACACGCGCACCCGGATAACACGCCTTGCCGGGGCTCGGTCGGCGAGGATAAAGCCCTGACCGGAAAGGGGTGGCTGCGGTGAGCGCGGTAGCTGAGTCACCGAGCTCGCTGGCCGTTGCGACGCGCACGGAGCAGTCGGTCGTCGTGCTCACGGTCGAGGGCGTGCTCGACGGCAGCAGCTCCCCGGCGCTGCGCGACATCATCACGAAGGCGACGCTGGACGAGCCGTCCGCCGTCCTAGTCAACGTCTCCCGCCTGCAGGTCCCCGAGGAATCGGTCTGGTCGAGCTTTATCGGCGTGCGCTGGCAGGCGCACACCCGGCCCGACGTCCCGATCGTGCTGGTCTGCGCGGACCGCGCCGCCCGCGAGGCGATCACCCGGAGCGAGGTCGCCCGCTTCATGCCGGTGTACGCGACCGAGAAGTCCGCGATGAAGGCGCTCGACCGGCTCACCAGCCGCACCGTGCGCCACGCCGATGCCGAGCTGCCCGCCAACCTGACCAGTCTTCGCGAGTCGCGCCGGCTGGTCCGCGAGTGGCTGACCGCTTGGTCGCAGTCCGCGCTCATCCCGGTCGCGCTGGTGGTCGTCAACGTGTTCGTGGAGAACGTGCTCGAGCACACCGGAAGCGTGCCGATGATGCGGGTCGAGACCGACGGCTCAACGGCGACCATCGCGGTGTCCGACGCCAGCAGCACACCCGCCCTGCGGCTGCCGTCGCCGGACAAGGGCATCGACGTGTCCGGCCTGGCGATCGTCGACGCGTTGTCACGCGCCTGGGGCAGCACCCCGACGGCGTCGGGCAAGACCGTCTGGGCCGTCATCGGGCCCGAGAATCAGCTCTAGCCAGACGACACCTTGTTCGGGGACCCGCGCGCGGGTAAAAGTAGAACACGTTCTAATCTCGTGAGACGGTCCCTCCAGGAAGGCGGATGACGTGCGGTTCACCTACGCAGAGGCGATGACGAACTTTCGCTACTACATCCCGCTAGCCAAGGCGGCCGAGGCCGCCGGCTACCACGCCATGACGATCGCCGACAGCATCGCCTATCCCTTCGAATCCGACTCGAAGTATCCGTACACCCCCGACGGCAACCGCGAATTCCTGGACGGCAAGGAGTTCATCGAAACCTTCGTGCTGACTTCGGCGTTGGGCGCGGTGACGTCGACGCTGCGGTTCAACTTCTTCGTACTCAAGCTGCCCATCCGTCCACCCGCGTTGGTGGCCAAGCAAATCGGTTCACTGGCCGCGATGACCGACAACCGCGTGGGTTTCGGGGTCGGCACGAGCCCGTGGCCCGAGGACTACGAACTGCTGGGCGTTCCATTTGCCAAGCGCGGCAAGCGGATGGACGAATGCATCGAGATCATCCAGGGCCTCACCACCGGCGACTACTTCGAATTCCACGGCGAGTTCTACGACATCCCCAAGACCAAGATGACCCCGGCTCCGACCAAGCCGATCCCGATCCTGATCGGCGGGCACGCCGACGCCGCGCTGCGCCGCGCGGCACGCCTGGACGGCTGGATGCATGGCGGCGGCGATCCGGAGGAACTCGACGCGCTGCTCGCCAAGCTCAAGCAGTATCGCGAGGAAGCGGGCAAGACCGGCCCGTTCGAGATCCACGTCATCTCGGCCGACGCCTACACCGCGGACGGCATCAAGCGGCTCGAGGACAAGGGCGTCACCGACGTGATCGTCGGCTTCCGCATCCCTTACATCACGGGAGCCGACACCGAGCCGCTGGACAACAAGATCCGCAACCTGGAGATGTTCGCCGAGAACGTCATCGCGAAACTCTAGCCGTCACAGCGGATCCCACGTGGGGGCCCGCTTCTCCATGTGCGCCCTGGCCGCTTCGGCCGGATTGTTGGTGAAGCCGCTGAGGATCTGGGTGCGGTTCTCCAGCTCGATGGCGTGGCGCAGACTCGGCGCGTCCAGCGCCGCGTTGAGCCCAATCTTGGTCTGCCACACGCCATACGCGTTGTTCTCCGCGATGGATCGGGCCACCTTGAGCGCGGCGGGCATCAGGCTATCCGGTGCCACCACCTCGTGCACCAGCTTGATCCGATAGGCCTCGTTCGCGTCGATGATGCGACCCGTCAGCATCAGCTCGCGCGCGACCCCGGCGCCGACGATCTTGGGCAGCAGGTAGCTGGTGCCCATGTCCATCGACGAGAAGCCGGCCTTGATGAACACCGATCCGAACCGGGCGTTTTCGGACGCGACGCGGATGTCACTGACCAACGTGAAGGCAAGCCCGCCGCCGACGGCGACGCCGTTGACCGCGGCGATCACCGGGATGGGCAGCTCGTAGATCCGGGTGAACAGCTCGGCCAGGCGAACCTGCGAGTCGTAGTTGACCTTGAACGGCGGGCTGGTCGGCCTGGGCTTGGTCCAGGCCTCGCCGGTGCCGCTGAGATCGGCGCCGGCGCAGAAGCCCCGCCCGGCCCCGGTGATGATCGCGACCCGGTGCTCGCCCTCGCCGAGCGCGTCGAGGGCTGCGTCGACGCCGCCGATCAGCGCCCCGTCGATCGCGTTCAGGCGCTCCGGCCGGTTCAGGGTGATGGAGGCGATGTTGTCCTCGAGAGTTTCGAATTCCACTGCGGGCATAGGTGAACCGTAGGCGACATGGGTGTTTACCGGTGCGGCATACCGTGGTTTTGCCCCCTACCGAAGGAGACAGCATGGCACGAACCGAAGACGACACCTGGGACCTGGCCAGCAGCGTGGGCGCCACCGCCACCATGGTCGCCGCGGCGCGGGCGGCCGCCACCAGGAATTCGCAGCCCGTCGTCACCGACGAGTACGCCGAGCCGCTGGTCCGCGCCGTCGGCCTGGACGTGTTCACGAAGTTGGCCAGCGGTGAACTCGACGCCGACGACCTCGAGAAGGGCATCGGATTTCCCCGCATGGTCGACACGTTCGCCGCCCGCGCCCGGTTTTACGACGACTACTTCGCCGCGGCCGGCAAGGCGGGCCTGCGGCAGGTGGTGATCGTGGCGTCGGGGCTCGACGCCCGCTCGTATCGGCTTGCGTGGCCGACCGGGACGACGGTGTATGAGATCGATCAGCCCGAGGTGATCGCGTTCAAGACCGCGGCGCTGTCGGAGATCGGCGCGGCCCCCACGGCCGAGTTGCGCACCATCGGCATCGACCTCCGGCAGGATTGGCCGGCGGCGCTGCAGGAGGCCGGCTTCGACCCCGCGCAACCCACGGCCTGGCTGGCCGAGGGGGTGCTGATCGGGTTTCTGCCACCGGAGGCCGAGGTTCGGCTGCTGGATGCGATCACCCCGCTGTCCAGCGAGGGCAGCCGCTTCGCCGCGGACTATGGGTCGCTCAACGACGCCTCGCGGGAGTCGGAGGAGCAGGCGCGGCGCACCACCGAGGGCTGGCGCCGGCACGGGCTCGACTTGGACATCGCCGCGCTGACCTACCCCGGGAAGCACACCGACGTCGCCGCACATCTGGGCGCCGACGGTTGGGCGACAACCACTTTCGCGCTCACCGACCTGTTCGCCGCGGCGGGCCTGCCCGAACTGCTAGAGGCCGAGCACGGCCCGGCCGCCACCATCAATTTCGTGCGGGCGATCAAGGCCTAGCGGTCGCGAAAGTGCAACTGCCAACACCCGCTCTCGGGGAACGCGTCGGTAGTTGCACTTTCGCGGTCACGAAGTGCGCTTGGCGAGCCACTCGGCCTGCATCACCAGCAGCGCCATCACCTCCAGTTGTGGTGTGTCCGGGTCGAGTTCGCGGTAGCGCTGATAGACGTTGACGACGACCCGCTCGGCGTCCAGCCAGGTCGCGTACTCGCCGAGGTCGATCGTGTCGGCGGCCTCGGCCCACGACAGGCCCCTGCGGTGGGCGGCCTCGGCCTGGTCCGCCACGTGCGCGAGATAGCCACGGACCGCGCGGATCCCGTCGGGATCAGTGACGGGGCCGTGGCCGGGTACCACGGTCGGGGCGTCGAGCGCGATCATCGCGTCGCACGCCGCGATCCAGTTGGCGATGGGGCCGGCCCACACGATCGGGGTGCAGCCGATGAAGAGTAGGTCACCGCCGAACAGCACGCCAGCGTCGGGCACGTGCACCACCGAGTCGGCGGCAGTGTGGGCGGGGCCCAGGTTCAGCAGGTCGATGCGGCGCCCGCCGACCTCGACGGTGAGGTCGCGGTCGAACGTCTGGTCGGCGTTGCGCAGCTTGATGCCGCTGAAGTCGAAGTGCCCGAAGCGGTCTCGCACGTACGGCGTCGCGACCGGGCCGAGGTTCGCGGTCTGCGCCATGGCCAGCATCTCGGGCGCCATGCCGTGCGCGATCTCGTCGGCGGTGCCCTGCGCGGCCAGGATGCGCACCGACGCGTCCAGCAGCTGGTTGCCGTGGGTGTGGTCGCCGTTGGAGTGGGTGATCAGGGCGTCGGTGATGGGCGCGGACGCCGTGACGGGCCGCATCGCGGTGAGCATTTCGCGGGTCAGCGCCAGGTCGAACAGCGTGTCGACGAGCAATGACGCGCCGTCGCCGGCGATGAGCCCGGCGTTGCTCCACCCGTAGCCGCCGTCCGGGAGCGTCCACGCCCACACCCGGTCGGCGACCTCGTGCAGGCCGCGGGTGTAGGGCACCTTGGCCCGCGCCCGGTTGACCCGGGCCGGGGCGGGCGCGGCGTCCGGGTTGCGCCGGGCGGCCAGCGGGTGCGGCGGGGCGCTGGCGCGCACGGTTTGCCGGGTCTCCCCCAAGCCCTGGACCCGCAGGGTGACGACGTCGCCGTCGTGCAGCCATCCCGGAAACGATTCCAGCGCAGCCGGATTGAGGTGCTCGACGAGCGTGCAGGTGGGCACGGTTCCGGAGCCGATGACGTCGCCGGGCGTGAGCGGCACGCCGCGCGACACGTAGGCGATGACCTCGCCGAAGGTCCAGTCCATCTGGCCGGTCGACCCCGAGCCGATCACGGCGTCGTTGACCCATGCGGTCACCTGCAGGTCGAGCCTGCCGTCTCGCCGGTACGGCTCGAGCTCGTCGGGCGTCACCAGGTAGGGGCCCAGCGTGACCCCGCTGTCCTTGCTCTTGCCCTGCCCGATCGCGAGCTGGCCCTCCCGCTGCTGTAGGTCCCGCGCGGACCAGTCGTTGAAGATGGTGTAGCCGATGATGGCGCGTTCGGCCTGCTCGACGGTCAGGTCCTTGCCGCTGACGCCGATGACGGCGGCGATCTCCAATTCAAAGTCCTGCCAAGCGCTTCCAGGTGCCGTCGGAGCATCCTCGTAGGGGCCCAAAACGGTTGTGGGGCAGGCGAAGTAGAACGCGGGGATGCGGTACCAGGTGTCGGCCAGCACCCGGCCGCCGCCCATCGCGGCCTGGCAGTTGCGCATGTGATCCAAGAAGCACAGGGAATCCCGGATCGACGGAGGGCGCGGGATCGGCGCCAGCAACGTCACCTCGTCGAGGCGGGCCACCGCCGACGGGGAACGCAACGCGTCCTCACCGGCCTGGCGCAGCCCGTCGGCGCCGCGGCCGATCAGGTCGAGCAGCGTCACTCCCGCCGGCATGGCGTGGATGGTGTCACCGGAGAGCACGCCGGTGCGTTCACCGTCATTGCCCCGAAAGGTCAACCACTTCACTCCCGTACCACCTCACTTGGTTCCTTGTCCGGCCGCAGCCCGCGCCAACTCGATTGGCGCAACCGGTCATCCGGGGTCCATTCGCTGTAGCGCACCTCGCCGACGAGGACCGGTTCGACGAACGTCACCCCCTTGGCGTCCTGCCGGGGCAGCGGGGGGTGGAACGGGGATTGGTCAGTCTGCAACGGCGCCAACGTCTTCTTCAGGTTCGCCAGGTCGCGTTCGGTGAAGCCGGTGCCGACGCGTCCGGCGAAGCGCAGCCCGTCCGGGCCCGGAATACCCATCAGCAGCGAGCCGATGCCGCTGGTGCGCCCGCCCTCGCCTGCCTTCCAGCCGCCGATGACGACTTCCTGGGTGTTCCAGTTCTTGTCCTTGATCCACGACGCCGAACGCCGGCCCGGCTGATAGGTGGAGTCACGTTTTTTCCCGACCACACCCTCCCAGCCGTACTTCAGCGAGTGCTCGAGCGCCTGGGCCCCGTCACCGGGCAGCAGGTCGGGGACGATCAGATTTCCTGTGGCGGCAAGGAATTCCAGCAGCTTTCGCCGGTCGGAGTAGCGCGCCCGCAGCAACGAGCGGCCGTCGAGGTAGAGCAGGTCGAACGCCCAGTACTCGACGCGGGCGCCGCGACCCCGGTTCTGCATCGCGTGGAAGCTGGGCACCCCGTTCTCGTCCAGAATGACGGCCTCGCCGTCCAGCACCACGTGATGCTCTGACAGATCGGCTGCGAGCGAACGCAAATCGGGATATTCCTTGGTGACTTCGCGGCCGCGCCGGGACCGGATCCGCAAGTCGCCGTGATCGACCTCAACCAGGAGCCGATAGCCGTCCCATTTGCCCTCGAACGCCCACTGGCCGCCCTTGAGGCCGGCCACCGAACCCTCCGAGGCGAGCATCGGCGTGATCGTGTCGAACTCGAAGACCTTCTGGTCCTTCATCCGGTGCGCCAGCCATTGGTCGCCGTTGGTTTGAATCAGCGCGTAGCGCCCGGAGATTCGGTTGCCGTGCAGGTTGACGATCACCTCATCGTCCTGGAACTTCTCCGCTTCGTACGTGCCCGCATCCCAGATGACCACCTTGCCGGCGCCGTACTCGCCCTTGGGGATGTTTCCCTCGAACGAGCCGTATTCGAGGGGGTGGTCCTCGGTGTGGACCGCGAGGTGGTTGACCGACGGGGTGTCGGGGAGGTTCTTCGGCACCGCCCACGACACCAGGACGCCGTCGCGCTCGAGCCGGAAGTCGTAGTGCAGGCGGCGGGCGTGGTGCTCCTGGATGACGAACGAATTGCCCTGGCCGGTAACGGGTCTCGTCGCCGGTACCGGTTCGGGGGTTTTCGACGCGTCCCGCATGCTGCGGTACTTGCTGAGCCGGTCACTGACCGGCGCGTCGGCGTCGAGCGCCGCCAGCAGATCGCCGTCGCGGGCGACCCGGTCGAGCACCTCGTCGTAACGCAGCTGGCCCACCGACGGATCCTCGAGTTCTTCCCAGGTGCGCGGCGCCGCGACGGTCGGATGTTCGCGCCCCCGCAGGGAGTACGGCGCGATGGTGGTCTTGGAGCCGTTGTTCTGGCTCCAGTCGAGAAAGACCTTGCCCGCCCGCAGGCTCTTGGTCATGGTCGAGGTGACCAGCTTGGGCATCGCCTTTTCCAGTTGCTGGGCAACGCGTTTGGCCAACACGGTGGCGCCCTTGCTGCTCACCGGGTTGTCCAGCGGCGCGTAGAGGTGCACCCCCTTGCTGCCGCTGGTGAGCGGGAAGGTGGTCAGCCCAATGTCGGTCATCAGGTCCCGCACGGCATGGGCGACCTCGCACAGTTGCGGCATCGTCACGCCTTCGCCCGGATCGAGGTCGAAGACCAATCGCGTTGCAGGGCCAGGCTTGAGCTCTTCGGCCTTGCTCCGGGTCCACTCGGCGACGAACCGCCACTGCGGGACGTGCACCTCCAGCGCCGCCTGCTGCGCGATCCAGGCCAGCCCGTCGGGGCTGTCGATGATCGGGTAGGTCGTCGTCCCGGATCTGTGGGTGACGCTGGCCCGCGGCAGCCAGTCGGGCGCCGAGGACGCCAGCTGCTTTTCGAAGAACGACTCCTGCTCGACGCCGTTGGGCCAGCGCTTGCGGGTGGCCGCCCGCCCGGCGATGTGGGGCAGCATCACCTCGGCGATGCGGGTGTAGTAGTGGAAGACGTCGGCTTTGGTGGTTCCCGTCGCCGGATACAGCACCTTGTCGGCGTTGGTCAGCTTGACCCGCGCCGGTGCTGTTGAAGCCATATGGCCAACCTAGTTGTTCGCACGCGGGCGCCGGTACCGTCAAGACCGTGGTTCGGCTGAGCAACGCCACCCTGCGACGGATGCCGATCGCGACACCGGGCTATGACCGCGACGGGGTTGCGGTCGGCATCGCGCATATCGGCGTCGGCGGCTTTCACCGCGCGCATCAGGCGATGTACATCGACCAGCTGCTCGAGCGGGGCTTGGCACGGGAGTGGGGCATCTGCGGCATCGGCGTGATGCCGGCCGACCGCCGGATGCGCGACGTCCTGGGCGCCCAGGACGGCCTGTATACGCTGGTTTTGGAGCACCCCGACGGCAACCGCGAAGCGCGGGTGATCGGCTCGATCGTCGACTACCGCTACGGACCGGACGACCCGCCGGCCGCCATCGAGCTGCTCGCCGCCGCGACGACCCGCATCATCTCGATGACCATCACCGAGGGCGGCTACCAGATCCGGGACGCAGGCTCGGTTTTCGGTCTGATCGCGGAGGCACTGGCCCGGCGGCGCGACCGCGGCATCGCCGCGCCCACGATCCTGTCCTGCGACAACATCGAGCACAACGGCGAGGTCGCGCGCCAGGCCGTCATCGCGCACGCCGAACCGCTTGGCCCCGGGCTGGCCGACTGGATCGGCGAGCACGCCCGGTTCCCCTGTTCAATGGTCGACCGCATCACCCCGGTCACCACACCGGAGATCGCGGCCGCAGTGGAACGTGACTTCGGAGTCGCCGACGAGTGGCCGGTGGTGGCGGAGGCCTTCGCGTCCTGGGTGCTCGAAGACGATTTTGCCGCCGGCCGCCCGCCGCTGGACGAGGTAGGCGTCCTGTTGGTCGACGACGTGAGCCCGTACGAGGCGATGAAACTGCGGCTGCTCAACGCCGGTCACCAGTGCCTGTGCTACTTCGCTGCACTGTGCGGGTACCGCATGGTCCACGACGCGGCGCGCGACCCGCTCCTGGCCGAATTCCTGTTGTCCTATTTCGATTCCGAAGCCACGCCGACGCTGCGACCGGTGCCGGGCATCGACCTGCCCGCCTACACCCGGGGGCTCATCGAACGCTTCGCCAACCCGGGGGTGCGGGACACGGTGGCGCGGCTGTGCGCCTACTCCTCGGACCGCATCCCGAAATGGCTGCTTCCGGTGATCCGCGACAACCTGCGCGCCGGCGGACCGATCCGGCTCGCGTCGGCCACTGTCGCGAGCTGGGCGCGCTACGCCGAGGGGGTCGACGAAGGCGGCGAACCGATCGAGGTGATCGACAACCTGGCGGACTCGCTGGTGCCCGTCGCGCGGTCGCAGCGGCTGCATCCCACCGCGTTCATCGAGAACACCGAGCTGTTCGGCGATCTCGCGCAGGAACCCCGCTTCGTCGAGGCCTATCGCTGGGCGCTGGACTCGTTGCACCTCCGCGGGGCCCGGGCGACCCTGGAGTCGTTGCTGAAAGGTGCGGACCCGTGACTCGTGCGCTGGTGGTCGGCGAAGCATTGATCGACATCGTCGGCGCCGCGGAGCACGTGGGCGGAAGCCCGCTCAACGTCGCCGTCGGGCTCGCCAGGCTGGGTCGCGATGTCGACTTCGCAACGCACATCGGCGACGACGAGCGCGGCCGTCGAATCGCCGACTACCTGAAAGCCGCTGGCGCGCAGCTTGTTCCGGGGAGTTCCCTGGCCGACCGGACACCGACCGCGGTCGCGACGACCGGAGCCGACGGGTCGGTCACATATACCTTCGACCTGGAATGGCAGCTTTCCGGCACACCTGAGGTCGCGCCGCCACTGTTGGTGCACACCGGATCGATCGCCGCCGTGCGCGAGCCGGGGTGCCTGGCGGTCGCGGCGCTGCTCGACACCTATCGGGTGTCGGCCACCGTCAGTTTCGACCCCAACGTGCGCCCGTCACTCATCGTCGACCGGAATCTGGCCCGCGACCGCATCGCCCGCTTCGTCGAGCGCAGCGACATCGTCAAGGCCAGTGACGAGGACCTGACCTGGATCGATCCGGACCGCGACCCGGAGTCGACGGCCCGAGCCTGGCTGGCTTCCGGACCGGCGATCGTCGTCCTGACGAGGGGTGATCGGGGCGCGCTGGGTTTCTGTGCGGCCGGCGAGATCCGAGTGCCCGCCCCGCAGGTCGAGGTGGTGGACACCGTCGGTGCGGGCGACGCGTTCATCGTCGGCCTGCTGGACGCGCTCTGGGGAATGGGTTTGTTGGGCGCCGCCCGGCGGGCCGCCCTGGGCCGGATCGGGCTCGATGCGCTGACCGCGGCGCTGCACTCGGCGTGCCTGGCGTCGGCGTGGACCGTCGGCCGCGCCGGCGCCGACCTGCCCGACCGGGCCGCCCTGCGCGCCCTTCCACGGAATTAGCTGTACCCGAAAGTCCGCGGTGCGGGCGTGCTGCGCTGTTTTGCTGGGGGTCGTGTGGGCATACTGACTTACATGCGTTCCATCTGGAAGGGTTCGATCGCGTTCGGACTGGTGAACGTCCCGGTCAAGGTGTACAGCGCCACCGAGGACCACGACATCAAGTTTCATCAGGTGCACGCCAAGGACAACGGCCGCATCCGCTACCAACGCATCTGCGAGAAAGACGGCGAGGTCGTCGAATACCGTGACATCGCCCGGGCCTTCGAGTCGCCCGACGGGCAATCGGTGATCATCACCGACGACGACATCGCCACCCTGCCCGAGGAGCGCAGCCGCGAGATCGAGGTGCTCGAGTTCGTCCCGGCCAGCGACGTCGACCCGATGCTGTTCGACCGCAGCTACTTCCTCGAGCCGGATTCGAAGTCATCCAAATCCTATGTGCTGCTTGCCAAGACGCTCGCCGAGACCGATCGGATGGCGATCGTCCACTTCACGCTGCGCAACAAGACCAGACTGGCGGCGTTGCGCGTCAAGGACTTCGGCAAGCGCGACGTGATGGTGGTGCACACCCTGTTGTGGCCCGACGAGATCCGCGACCCCGACTTCCCCGTGCTGGACAAGAAGGTCGACATCAAGCCCGCCGAACTCAAGATGGCCGGGCAGGTGGTGGAGTCGATGGCCGAGGACTTCAACCCCGACCGTTACCACGACACCTACCAGGAGCAGCTGCAGGAACTGATCGAGGCGAAACTCGAAGGCGGCGAGGCGTTTACCGCCGAGGAGCAGCCCAAGGAACTGGACGAGACCGAGGACGTCTCCGACCTGTTGGCCAAGCTGGAGGCCAGCGTCAAGGCGCGCTCCGGCAACGGTAAGGCGCCCGCCAAGAAGGCAGCGGCGAAGAAAGCGCCCGCGAAGAAGGCGCCGGCCAAGAAGACGGCCGCCAAGAAGGCGCCCGCCAAGAAGGCCGCGTCAAAGTCCTGACTCGGGGCCTTAAGGCCGGGTGGTCAGCGCCGCCGCATCGACATGAAGCGGAATCCGGCGGCCAGCAGGTTGATCACTGCGACGATGATGATCAGGCTCAACGCCGCACCCCAGATCCGGAGGAAGCCGGCGTGTTCGGGGTTGGTGAGTTCGGTGTAGATCAACAGCGGCAGCGAGGCCATGTTGCCGTGGAACATGTCGAAGTTGATGGACCGGCTGTAGCCGACCAGCACCAGCACCGGGGCGGTTTCCCCGATGACGCGCGCGACCGACAACAAGATGCCCGAGACAATCCCCGGCATCGCGATCGGGATGACGATCCGCACGATGGTCTTCCACTTGGGAACCCCCAGTGCGTAGCTGGCTTCTCGCAGGTCGTCGGGCACCAGCCGGAGCATCTCCTCGGTGGACCGCACCACCACCGGCAGCATCAGCAGGACCAATGCCAACGACACGGCAAAGGCGCTCTGCTGGAAACCCAGGGTGGCGATCCAGAGGCTGAAGACGAACAGCGCCGCCACGATCGAGGGCACCCCGGCCAGCACGTCGACCATGAACGTCGTGAGCCGCACCAACCGGCCGGACCCGTATTCCACCAGGAACACCGCGGTCATCATGCCGAGCGGCACGGACAAGACGGCGGCCACACCGGCCTGCACCAATGTTCCGTAGAGCGCGTGGTAGACGCCACCGGCGAATTCCTCGGGCAGCACACCGCGCAGCGAGTGGGTCCACCAGCCCGAGCGGGTGACGGCATACCACCCTCGTGTGAGCACGACCCCGAGCACCCAGACCAGGGGCACCAGGGCCACGATGAACGAGGCGACGAAAAATGTGGTCGCGGCATTGTTGGTGATCCGCCGCCGCAGGCTCAGCGGGCTGAACACGTCCGGTTTGACCGGCAGGTCGAGCGCGTCGATACTCACCCGTTGACCTTCCCACCCGCCACCGCGCGCGCAAGCGCGTTGACGACGAACGTCAGGACGAACAGCGCGAACCCGGCCGCTATGTAGGCCCCGGTGGGCAGCGGTTCGCTGAATTCCGCTGCCGCGGAAGCGATCTTGGAAGCAAACGTGTAACCACCGTCGAACAGCGACCAGTTGCCCGGGCGGGCGGCCGACCGCAGGATGATCAGCACCGCAACGGTTTCCCCCAACGCGCGGCCCAGTCCGAGCATTGACGCCGCGATCACGCCGCTACGGCCGTACGGCAGCACGGTCATCCGCACCACCTCCCACTTGGTGGCGCCCAGCGCCTGCGCCGCCTCCATCTGAATGGGCGGGGTCTGCCGGAACACCTCCCGCGATACCGAGGTGATGATCGGGAGGATCATCACCGACAGCACGATGGCGGAGGTGAAGATGGTGCCGCCGCCGGCCAACGAGACGTTGCCCTGCTTGAACAGAAACAGCCAGCCCAGGTTGCGGTTCAAGAATTCCGCGATCGGCTCGAGTTTGGGCGCCAGGACAAAGATGCCCCACAACCCGAAGATGATCGACGGCACCGCGGCCAGCAGATCAACCATCGCACCGAACGGTCGCGCGAACCGTTTTGGCGCGTATTGGGTGAGGAATATCGCGATCCCGACCGCCACCGGCACGGCCACCACCAGTGAGCTCACCGAGCTCAGCACCGTGACCATGAACAAGTCGCGGATACCGAACGCCAAATGTTCTGCGCTGGTGGTATTGAATTGCGCGCTGGTGAAGAAGTTCGCATGGTTCGCGCGCAGCGAGGGCACGGCGCGGATCAACAGGAATATCGCGATCAGCACAATCGCGATCACGATCGTCGAACCGGCCGCGGCGGCGACCAACTTGAACAGTTGGTCGCCCCGCTGCACCTTGTGCGGATCGGTCGCCTTCAGCGCAGGCTGAGTTCCGGTCGTCGGACCGGCCACTGCTCCGCGCGTCATGACATTCCGAATCACGCGATTGCGTTGACCGCAGTCGACAGTTTCGACTTGAACGAGTCCGGAATGGGGATGTATCCGTTGTCCGCCAAGCCATTTTGGCCCGCGCCGATGGTGCTCTGCAGGAAAGCCTTCACGGCCGTGCCGACCTGTGAATCGGGATACTTCGAGCAAACGATCTCGTACGTCGCCAGCACGATCGGGTAGGAGCCGGCCTGCGTCGGCTTGTAGAACGAATTGGTGTCGAGCACCAGGTCGTTGCCCTCGCCCTTGACGGTGGCGCCGGAGATCGTCTTGCCGACCGAGTCGGCGCTGATGGCGACGGCGTCGCTGCCGGGCGCCGTGACGATCTTGGCCATGTTCAGGTTCTGGGCCTTGGCGAACGACCACTCGTTGTAGGTGATCGATCCCTCGGTGGCCTTGATGGCCGCCGAGGTGCCGTCGTTGCCCTTGGCTCCCTCACCGACACCGCCGTTGAACGTCTTTCCGGCGCCCTTGCCCCACGCGCCGTTGGACGCGGCATCGAGGTACTTCTGGAAGTTGTCCGTGGTCCCGGACTGGTCGTTGCGGAACACCACGTGAATCGGCTCGGCCGGCAGGGCGGTTCCGTTGTTGAGCGCCTGGACCGCCGGGTCGTTCCATGTGGTGATGGCGCCGTTGAAGATCTTCGCCGCCGTCGGACCGTCGAGGTTCAGCGAGGTCACGCCCTTGACGTTGTAGGTGATCGCGATCGGGCCGAACACCACCGGCAGGTTCCACGCCGGCGAGCCGCAGCGCTGCTGGGCCGCGGCGTACTCGTTTTGAGCCAGCGGCGAGTCCGACCCACCGAAATCGGTTTGATTGCCGTTGAATTCGCTGATTCCGGCACCCGAACCATTGGCGGTGTAGTTCAACGTCTGACCGGGGCACGCTTGTTCGAACGCGTTGACGAAGCGCGTCATCGCATTGGCCTGGGCCGTCGACCCGCTTGCCTTCAGCGTCTTCTTCCCGCCGCAGCTCACCTTGCCCGCGGATCCGCCGGACGTCGCGCTGCTACCGCTTGCTCCGCTCGAGTTGTTGTTCTCACTGCCACACCCGGATAACACCAAAGCGGCGCTAGCCAGCACACTCACGGCGGCGCCAAATCGGTTCAGTTTCAATTCTCTTCCTAACAGTAGGGATGAAACATCGCCGCCGCCTGAGGCTGCGGCCCGGCAACCAGGTATCTGTCGCAGCCAAGTAGCTAACAGTAACAAGGTTAACGTTCGGAGAATTCTGTCCGGCGGGCGTCAGGCGACGGTCCGGAGCGCAATTGGGGCCGGTCGGGGAGTTACATCGTCGCGCCGGTATGCCAAACTAGAACCTGTTTCAGAAATGCCGTGATCTGCGTCGGCGAGGTTTGTTACCGTGTCGCCGGACAACTCGAATAGAGAGGCCGTAATGATCCTTGACAGGTTCCGTCTGGACGACAAAGTCGCCGTCATCACGGGTGGCGGGCGCGGCCTCGGTGCGGCCATCGCGGTGGCTTTCGCCGAGGCAGGCGCCGATGTGCTCATCGCGTCGCGCACCCAATCTCAACTAGATGCCGTCGCCGAACAGGTCCGCGCCACCGGCCGTCGCGCCCACGCCGTCGCCGCCGACCTGGCCCATCCTGAGTCGACCGCGGAGCTCGCCGATCAGGCCGTCGAGGTGTTCGGGAAACTAGACATCGTCGTCAACAACGTTGGCGGGACCATGCCCAACACCCTGTTGACCACCTCGACCAAGGACCTCAAGGAGGCGTTCACCTTCAACGTCGCCACCGCGCACGCGCTCACGATCGCCGCGGTGCCGTTGATGCTGGAGCACTCCGGCGGCGGCAGCATCATCAACATCACCTCCACCATGGGCAGGCTGGCCGGGCGCGGTTTCGCCGCCTACGGCACCGCCAAGGCCGCGCTGTCCCACTACACCCGGCTGGCCGCGCTGGACCTGTGCCCGCGCATCCGGGTCAACGCCATCGCCCCCGGATCGATCCTGACGTCGGCGCTGGACGTGGTCGCCTCCAACGACGAGCTGCGCGCACCGATGGAGAAGGTCACACCCATGCGCCGCCTCGGCGATCCCATCGACATCGCCGCCGCCGCAGTCTATTTGGCGTCACCGGCCGGCAGCTTCCTCACCGGCAAGACGCTGGAGGTCGACGGTGGCCTCACCTTCCCCAACCTCGACATTCCCGTTCCCGACCTGTAAACCATGACTCGCGAGCAGACGCAAAAGTCCCCTTACGCACGGCGTGTCGGGCGCTTTTGCGTCTGCTCGCGGTGTTACCCCTACCGCTAAGGAGCCCGCCATGGCCATACCCGTCGTTCAGTTGGGCACCGGCAACGTCGGCGTCCACGCGCTCAAGGCGTTGATCACCAATCCCGAGTTCGAGCTCACCGGGGTGTGGGTGTCGTCGGACGCCAAGGCCGGCAAGGATGCGGCCGAGCTTGCCGGACTTAAGGATTCGACCGGAGTGCTGGCCACCACCGATTTGGACGCGGTGCTCGCCACCGGTCCGCAGTGCGCGGTCTACAACGCCCTGGCCGACAATCGCCTGCCCGAGGCTTTGGAGGACTACCGCCGGGTCCTCGCCGCCGGAATCAACGTCGTCGGCAGCGGCCCGGTCTTTCTCCAGTATCCCTGGGAAGTGATACCAGAAGAGCTCATCTCGCCCTTGGAAGATGCCGCGCGCGAAGGCAATTCGAGCCTGTACGTCAACGGCATCGACCCGGGCTTCGCCAACGACCTGCTGCCGCTGGCATTGGCCGGCACCTGCCAGAGCATCCAGCAGATCCGGTGCATGGAGATCGTCGACTACGCCACCTACGACAGCGCGGCCGTCATGTTCGACGTGATGGGATTCGGCAAGCCCCTCGACGAGATCCCGATGCTGCTGCAGACCGGCGTGCTGAGCTTGGCGTGGGGGTCGGTGGTGCGGCAACTGGCTGCCGGACTGGGCATCAAGCTCGACAGCGTCGCCGAGGAATACGTCCGCGAGCCCGCGCCCGAGGACTTCGACATCGCCTCCGGGCACATTGCGAAGGGCACGGCCGCCGGGCTGCGGTTCGAGGTGTTCGGAATGGTCAACGGCGACCCCGTCGTCGTCCTCGAACACGTCACGCGGCTGCGCGAGGACCTGCGACCCGACTGGCCGCAGCCCGCCCAGGAAGGCGGCTCGTACCGCATCGAGATCACCGGCGAGCCGTCGTACGCGATGGACATCTGCTTGAGCAGCCGCCTCGGCGATCACAATCACGCCGGCCTGGTGGCCACGGCGATGCGGGTCGTGAACGCGATTCCCGCGGTGGTGGCCGCCCCGCCCGGCATCGTGACGACCCTTGACCTGCCCCTGATCTCGGGCCGCGGCCTCTACGTCCCGGGGTGATCTAAAGCACGGCATGAAGCGCCGCCGTTTCGGCGTTGCCCCGAATGGTTCTCAGGGGTGGCACGAAAGGGAAAAGCATGACGAAACGGCGCGTTCTCGTGAGCGGTGCGTCCAAGGGCATCGGCCGCGCGGTCGTCGATCGCCTCGCCGGCAATGGGTACGAGGTCATCGGGCTCGCCCGCAGCGCGCCGTCGGACTTCCCCGGGCAATTCCACGAGGTCGACCTTGCCGACCGGACCGCGACCGCGCAGACCCTCGACGCGATCGTCGCCGACGGCGGCGTCGACGCGGTGGTCAACAACGTCGGCTTCTCCCGGTGGGGCCGCATCGGCTCGATCGACCTCGACGATCTCTTCAGCACCTACGACATGAATGTCCGCACCGCGGTGCAGGTGGTGCAGGCCGTTCTGCCGGGCATGATCGCCTCCGAATGGGGCCGCATCGTCAACGTCACGAGCCTGACGACCCTCGGCGTCGCGGAACGGACGCCCTACGCCGCCTCGAAGGCCGCGCTGGAAAGGTGCACCCGCATCTGGGCGGGCGAGCTGGCCGGGACCGGGATAACCGTCAACGCGGTATCACCCGGGCCCATCGAAACAGAGATGTTCCGCCGACGCAGTCCCGCCGGATCAGAAGTCGAGGGTCGTCTTCTCGCCGCCATACCGATGCAGCGCGTCGGTACGCCTACCGAGATCGCCCACGTGATCGCGATGTTGCTGCATGAGGACGCCGGGTACATGACGGGTCAGATCGTCCGGGTGGACGGGGGCGGCAGCATCGGAGCGGCATGATCCACCGCGGAGCGGGTAGCCAAACGGTCCGTCGCAGTGTTCGGTTAACCTAACTTTTTTATTCGAGAACGTGGATCGAGGTCGATACGCTTGGCGCAGGGCACCGGGGCCTCGCTCAAAACGAGCTGGTATCTGCTCGGCCCCGCGTTCGTCGCCGCGATTGCCTACGTCGATCCGGGAAACGTCGCGGCCAACGTCAGCGCCGGCTCGCAGTACGGCTACCTACTGCTATGGGTCATCGTCGCCGCCAACGTGACAGCCGGCCTGGTGCAGTACCTGTCCGCGAAACTCGGGTTGGTGACCGGACGGTCGCTGCCCGCGGCGATCGGCAAGGGGATGGGCCGTCCGCTGCGACTGACGTTTTGGGCGCAGGCCGAAATCGTCGCCGTCGCAACCGATGTCGCCGAAGTCATCGGCGGGGCGATCGCTCTGCGGATCCTGTTCGGCCTGCCGCTGCCGGTCGGCGGGGTCATCACCGGGGTGGTCTCGATGCTGCTGCTGGCGATCCGGGACCGCCGGGGCCAGCTCCTCTTCGAACGCGTCATCACGGGGCTGCTGCTCGTCATCGCCATCGGCTTCGCGGCGAGCTTCTTCGTCGCCACGCCACCGTCCGAGGCCGTGGTGTCGGGATTGCTCCCCCGATTCCACGGCGCCGAAAGCGTATTGCTGGCCGCGGCCATCCTCGGCGCCACCGTGATGCCGCACGCGGTGTATCTGCATTCGGGCCTGGTGCTGGACCGGCACGGGCATCCCCAGCCCGGCCACGACCGGCGCTGGCTGCTGCGCGTCACGCGCTTCGACGTCGTGTTGGCCATGGCCGTCGCCGGCATGGTCAACGCGGCGATGCTGCTCGTCGCGGCGATCAACCTACAGGGCCATCAGGAAAGCGCGACCATCGACGGCGCCTACACCGCGATTCACAACACCCTGGGGCCGACGATCGCGGTGCTGTTCGCGATCGGACTGCTCGCGTCCGGCCTGGCGTCGTCGTCGGTGGGTGCCTACGCCGGCGCCATGATCATGCAGGGATTGCTGCACCTGTCCGTGCCCATGCTGGTGCGCCGGCTGGTGACGCTGTGCCCCGCGATCGCGATCCTGGCGCTCGGCTGGGATCCGACCCGCGCGCTGGTCATATCGCAGGTCGTGCTGTCCTTCGGTATCCCGTTCGCGGTGCTTCCGCTGGTCAGGCTCACGAGCAACCGCGACCTGATGGGCACCGACGCCAACCATCCCGTCACGACGGTCATCGGCTGGGCGGTCGCGGTGATGGTCAGCGTGCTCAACGTCGTGCTGATCTATCTGACCGTGGCGGGTTAGCGACGAGCAAAACCCCTACAGGTACCGTTGGATGCCGCCATGCCCGTGGCAGGTTCCACTCGAGTGGGGATGCTCGCTGAACGACCAGCTTCCATCGGCACATTGGGCAGTGGCATTCGGCGGCTGCGAGCCGCCCTTTTGCGGATACGGCACACAATCTCCCGATGCGGCGGTGTAGCAGCCGCCGCCAGGTGACGAGTAAGCCGGTGACGCGAATCCGACGGCAACGACGATGGCCGCAGCGATGAAAGCTGCCCGGGAGAACATGATTCCCGAACCCCCTGCTTGCAGACGTTCCTGTTGGTGACGGTCCCGACGTGCCGGTCGGAGCGTATGCGCCGGCGCGGTTGCTCACACGTGGATTCGTGAAAAATCGTCGCCACGCCGATCGCAGGACATCGCAAGAAAATCGCAAGAACTTCACCAAGACCTGGCAAGCGGCGTCGGTGAGTCTGATCCTGCCCGCCGCGGCGCCGAAAAAGTCTCCAAAAAAGTGTCCGACTCACGCCGGGTCCGTGCTCCTACCTATGACGGCGGCCCAACCCGGGTCGCGACCCGCACCGAAGGAAGCGCCTCATGAGCACCTGGAACGACATGGATCGAACCGCCCTCGCGCCGCGCGCCGACGACGTCACCGAGGCCTGGGCCTGGGCGTCGAGCCCGCTCGGCGACCCGACCGTTGAGTCCGGCGATCGTTCGTACGGTCGCGCGTTGCCGTCCGACCCGATCGTCCCGGCCCGCAACCGGAAGCCCATCGACAAGCTGTGGGTGGCCGCGGGCGTGGTCGGCCTGATCGGCGCGGGCGTCGCGCTGAGCATCGCCCTGCTGAGCCACCCGCGCCAACCGGGGCCCGTGGCCGTGACGTCGGGCTCGACCGTCGTCCCCGCGGCCGCTCCGGCCTCCGTGGCGCCGGCCCCCGTCGCCGACGTCGTGCCACCGCCGGACAACGGGCCGGCCCCCGCCCCGGCGGTCGCCCTGCCCGAAGCCGCGCCTCAGGCTCCGGCCCCCGCCGCGGTGGTCGCGCCCCCGCCCGACAACCCCGCGCCTCCGGCCGACCCGGGCACCCCGCCCGACGCCACGCCGCGCGGCCCGGTCGTCGTCGTGAACGCGCCCCCTGTCTGGGTGCCGATTCCGCCGCCGCAGCTACCGCCGCCGCCTTCGCTGCCGCCGCTGCCCGCGCCGCCGAAGCTGCCCGCGCCGCCGAAGCTGCCGCCGCCACCGCCGCCACCGGTGTTGTGCCTGCCCCCGCACCACCTCGTGCAGGGCGTGTGCAAGTGACGCCGCGGGCCCGGGCGAGGCTGGTGTCGATCCTGACCTTTCACGCGCCCACCACGGAGCTGGAATTTCTCGTGCTATTTCACCGCGGTGCGCGCACACTTATTCGCAGCGTCGGTTCTCGCACGAGGCGCACCGACGCCTCATCGGCTGGGGAAACGATGTGACGACCGCACTATCCAACTTTGACATCGTCAGCGACGGGGAGCTCGCCCGCGCGGCGGCGACGGGTGATCGACGCGCCTTTGCCATGATCTACGACCGTTACGCCGACCGGTTGCACGACTTCTGCATCGGCATGGTCCGCGATCGCGACACCGCGGCCGACTGCGTGCAGGACGTCTTCTGCTCCGCCGCGACCCAACTGCCCAAGCTCCGCGACCCCGAGCGGCTCCGGCCTTGGCTGTACGCCATCGCCCGCAACGAGGCGCTGCGTTGCATCCGGGACCGCCGCCGCGAACAGGTCTCCGATGAGCTGCCCGAGGCCGCGTCGCACGACGCGGGACCCGATACCCTGGCCGCGCGCAACGAGCTGGCCGCCCTCGTCGCCGAGGCCGCCGGCGGGCTCGTCGACCGGGACCGCGCGGTGCTGGAGCTGGCGTACCGCCACGGCCTGGACGGGCCCGAGCTGGCCAACGCGTTGGAGGTCAGCCCCGGCACCGCCAACAAGATGGTGTCGCGGCTGCGCACCACCATCGAATCGTCATTGGGTGCGCTGCTGGTGGCCCGGCGCGCCGAGCACACCGCCGACAAATGCGCCGAGCTGGGCACCATCCTCGCGGGCTGGGACGGGCGCTTCAGCGTGCTCATGCGCAAACGCATCACCCGCCACATCGAGTCGTGCTCCGTCTGCGAAGAAGAACGCCGCCGCCTGGTCAACCCGGTCGCGCTGCTCGGTGCGGCGCCGGTGTTCATCCCCGCGCCCGGCTGGTTGCGCGATCAAACGCTGGGACAGATCCGGCTGACGTCGGCCGACAGCGACATGAACATGGACGACGGCGGAGACGGCCATGGGTCATCGGACGACGCCGCCTACGCGCCGACCGCGGCCTCCTGGGCCGCCGCCGAGGACCAGCACGACGGGGACTACCTCGAAACCGCACAAGCGCACCAAGCGCACCGGGCGCGCCGGTTGATCCCGTGGATCGCGCTGTTCGCGGGCACCTTCGTCCTCGCGCTGGGGCTGATGTACAGCTTCCTGTACCACCACAAAACGGCCATCACGCCGACTGAATTGAGTCGGTTCGCGCCCGCGCCGATGATGAAGCCGCCCGCACCGCCAGCCGCCAACCAGCTGCCGCCGGCGCCGCCCGCGAATCCCGTGGCCCCCGTTTTCTCGCCCCCGCCCGTTGAGGCGCCGGTCGCCCCGGCACCGCCGGTGGTCGCGCCGCCGGTCGCACCGCCGCCGGTGGCTCCCCCGCCGCCGCCGATCGCGCCGCCGCCGCCGATCGCGTG
>NZ_LQPV01000019.1:0-212688 GCF_002101935.1 Mycobacterium sp. IEC1808
TAGACAGCTCGCACTTCACTCGGAGGTCTTCGTCATGTCACCACGCCACGCCGTCACCAACGTCCGTGGTCAGTACACCTAGCCCCGCACGTCGGGCGTGACGGGATCGGTGTGTGAAGCTATGGCGGTGAACAGCATTCAGATCGCCGACCAGACGTTCGTCGCCGCCGACGGCGCTCGGGTGGGCGCCGTGGTCGCCGACCCGTCGTCGTGGCGCCGGTGGTGGCCGGACCTGCGGCTGCAGGTCGTCGAGGACCGCGCCGAGAAGGGGATCCGGTGGACGGTCACCGGCGCACTGACCGGCACCATGGAGATCTGGCTCGAGCCGTCGCTGGACGGGGTGGTACTGCACTACTTCCTGCATGCCGAACCGACCGGCGTGGCGGCCTGGCAGCTGGCAAAGTTGAATTTGGCGAAGATGACGCACCGCCGTCGGGTGGCGGGCAAAAAAATGGCCTTCGAGGTCAAACGGACGGCGGAACGGTCGCGTCCGGTCGGCGTTTCTCCGGTAGCTTAACCGGATCAAGGTTCCGCGGTAGGAGTACCGTTTCGCCCCGAAGGCCGGGGTAGTCCTGTACATGCGGGGTACTCGCTTGCGGGAGAGAGGGCATCAGCCAGGTGGCGGAGAAGACGACGCAGACCATCCACATCGACGCCGATCCGGGCACGGTCCTGGAGGTGATCGCCGACATCGATTCGTACCCCGAGTGGATCTCGGAATACAAGGAAGCCGAGGTGCAGGAGCGGGGCGCCGACGGCTACCCGAAGACGGTGCGATTCGTCATGGACGCCGGGGTCATCAAGGACACCATGGTGATGTCGTACAAGTGGCCCAAGGACCGCCAGTCGCTGAGTTGGACACTGGTCTCCAGCTCGCTGTTGCGCTCGCTCGAGGGCTCGTATCGCTTGGCGCCCAAGGGATCCGGCACCGACGTCACCTATGAGCTTTCGGTCGACCTGGCCATCCCGATGATCGGATTGCTCAAGCGAAAGGCCGAGCGGCGCCTGACCGACACCGCGTTGAAGGATCTAAAGAAACGAGTCGAGGCTGAGTGAGTCCAGCGCCACCCCGGCCCGGATCAGCCTGTTCGTTGGGAAGGGCGGGGTAGGAAAGTCCACCCTGGCAGCTGCCACCGCGGTCGGCGACGCGGGCACGGGGCAGCGGGTGCTGGTGGTGTCGACCGATCAGGCGCACTCGCTGGGCGACGTGCTCGGTGTCCCCGTCCCGCCCAGTGGCGAGGGCGAGCTGGTGCGGGTGCTCGCCGATGACGCGGAGGCCGGCGGCGGCTTCCTCGACGCGCTGGCGCTGGACACCCTGGCACTGCTGGAGGCCCGGTGGCACGACGTGGTCAGCACGTTGGACGGCCGGTTTCCCGACTCCGAGTTGAGCACCATTGCGCCCCAAGAGCTTTCGGCGTTGCCGGGCGTCCAGGAAGTGCTGGGCCTCTACGCGGTCGGGCAGCTGGCGGCCTCGGGGCGCTGGGATCGCATCGTCGTCGACTGCGCCTCGACCGCGGATGCGTTGCGCATGCTTACCCTGCCTGCCACCTTCGGGCTCTACGTGGAACGCGCGTGGCCACGGCATCGCCGGCTGTCCATCGCCGCCGACGACGCCCGCTCGGGCGCAATGGTCGAGCTGCTGGAGCGCATCAGCGCCAGCGTCGATCGCCTCAGCGAGTTGCTGACCGACGGGGAGCTCGTCACCGCGCATCTGGTGCTCACCCCCGAGCGGGTGGTGGCGGCCGAGGCGGTGCGCACGCTGGGTTCGCTGGCGCTGATGGGGGTGCGGGTCGAGGAGCTGATCGTCAACCAGGTCCTGACCGAGGACGAGTCCTACGAGTACCGCAACCTGCCCGAGCACCCGGCGTTCTATTGGTACGCCGAGCGCATCGCCGAACAACGCGTCGTGCTCGACGAGCTCGACGCCACCATCGGCGACGTGGCGCTGGTGCTGACCCCGCACCTTTCCGGCGAGCCGATCGGCCCCAAGGCCCTGGGTGCGCTGCTCGACAGTGCCCGTCGACGCGGCGGAGCGGCGCCGCCGGGGCCGCTGCGGCCCGTCGTGGACCTCGAATCCGGGTCGGGGCTTGGGTCGATATACCGTATGCGGCTAACGTTGCCCCAACTTGATCCCGGAGGGCTTTCGTTGGGCCGAGTCGATGACGACCTGATCATCAGCGCTGGAGGGTTGCGGCGCAGGGTTCGGTTGGCGTCGGTGCTGCGGCGTTGCACGGTGCTCGACGCGCATCTGCGGGGCGGTGAGCTGACTGTTCGTTTTCGACCGGATCCGGAGGTGTGGCCTAAGTGAGTGGGGCTCATTCCGAAGTCGGTCCTGAGTTGCGCAGGCTCGCCCAGGCGATCCTGGACGGGATCGACCCGGCGGTGCGAACGGCGGCGGCGTTGACGGCGGGCGCCGGCGTCGGGACCGGCAAGTGCCAGCAGGTGTGGTGCCCGGTGTGCGCGCTGGCCGCGTTGGCGACCGGTGAGCAGCACCCGTTGCTCACCGTGATCGCCGACCACAGCATCGCCCTGCTGGAGGTGATCCGCGGGATCGTCAACGACGTCAACGACATCGACCGTTCGCCGACGCCGCCACCCGACGGGTCGCCCGGCGGCCCCGGCGCGGAGCCCCCCGACGGTGACGGCACCGTCAAGACCCGATACCAGCCCATCCCGGTCACCGTCGAGGAGTGACCCGCCCGCGGACAAGGTGGTCCCTTGCGCCGGGGATCGGTACAGTTGGCCAGAACACTGCGGGTGGCGGGAGCGAGAGGGAGGGCCATGTGGTACTGGCTATTCAAGTACATCCTGCTGGGCCCGCTGCTGTCCCTGCTTGGCCGACCGAAAGTTGAAGGGCTGGAATACGTTCCGACTTCCGGGCCGGCGATCCTGGCGAGTAATCACCTCGCCGTGATGGACAGCTTCTTCCTGCCGCTGGTGGTCCGTCGCCGGATCACCTTCCTGGCGAAGTCCGAATATTTCACCGGCACCGGCCTGAAGGGCTGGTTCAGCCGGTGGTTCTTCACCGCCGTCGGGCAGGTGCCGATCGACCGCACAGACGCCGACGCCGCCCAGGCCGCGCTCAACACCGCCGAGCAGGTGCTGAAGCAGGGCAAGCTGCTGGGCATGTACCCCGAGGGCACCCGCTCGCCCGACGGCCGGCTGTACAAGGGCAAGACCGGGCTGGCGCGGCTCGCGCTGCACACCGGTGTCCCGGTGATCCCGGTGGCGATGATCGGCACCAATGTGGTCAACCCGCCGGGCACCACGATGCTGCGCTTCGGGCGCGTCACGGTCCGGTTCGGCAAACCGATGGACTTCTCCCGGTTCGAGGGAATGGCCGGCAACCGCTTCATCGAGCGGGCCGTCACCGACGAGGTGATCTACGAGCTGATGCGGCTCTCCGGGCAGGAGTACGTCGACATCTACGCGGCCAGCATCAAGGAGCGCAGCAACGGCGACGAACCGACCGGCGAGGCGGCGCGCATCCCCGAGACGGCCGTCGGCTAGCTCGCGGCTGACACCGGCGTCAGCGGGCGCGTCGCCGAATCCCGCGACGTCGCCCGCGCGGTGACCGTCAACCCGGCCACGACGATGACCGCCAGCGCCCACCACACGTAGGACGCCCCGACGAGTTGGCGCCACCAGTTGGCGGTGGTCTCGTGGTGCTTGGGCAGCAGGTCGATCGGCGTCCACCTCATCAGCGCCACCCCGACGGCGCTGAGCACGCCCAGCGCGACGTTGCGGCGCCGCCAGGCCAGCACCGCGGTCACCAGCACCGTCGGCAGCGCCCAGACCCAGTGGTGCGACCACGACACCGGGGAAACCACCAACCCGAACAGCGCGACGCAGATCACCGCCATGGTCGGCTCGCCGGCCCGCAGCACCCGCCGCATCGCCCAGATCGTCGCCGCCAGCACCAGCAGGCACGCGGCGACCCATAGCGGGAACCGCTCGTGCTCGTCGAGCCCCAGCCGGGCCAGGGTGCCCGCGATGTTTTGGTCGGTGTTCAGCGCGGCCTCACCGATCCGGTCGGTGTGGTGGACGGTGCGGGTCCAGTACTCCCACGAATCGCTCCAGGCCAGCGCGAAGCCCAGCAGGGTCATCGCCACGAACGACGCCATGGCGGTCAGGGCCGCGCGGTTGTCGCGGCGCAGCAGGAAGTAGAGCAGGAAAACCGCCGGGGTGAGTTTCAGCGCGATGCCCAGGCCCAGCAGCACTCCGCGCGGCCACGGCGTGCGGCGCGGCACGCAGTCGGCAATCACCAATGTCATCAGCACGACGTTGATCTGGCCGAACGCGAAATTGGAAACCACTGGCTCCAGCCAGGTGGCCGCCGCGGCTGTGATGAGCACCGCCAACCACAGCCTCCGCAGCCACGCCGGGCCGCCCAGCACGGCCGAGGTGCTCCAGACGTCCAGGCCGGTCAGCAGGATCGTGGTCGAGACGATCAGCAGCACCAGCGTCAACACCGTGATCGCCACGCTGGCTGCCGGCATGTGCAGCCAGGAGAACGGGCAAAACACGATGGCGGCCAGCGGGGGATAGGTGAACGGCAGATTCAGCCCGATCGGTGTGTGGAACTTCACGTCGCCGCGGTAGAGGGGATGGTTGTCCAGCCAGGCCTGCCCGCCCATCTGGTAGACGTCGATGTCGATGCGGTACGGGGTGTGCCCGAACAGGTCCAAGGCCACGTAATACATCGCCGCGGCCGCGACCAGCCAAGCCAGGCACCACAGCAGTACCCGCCCGGGGCCACGTTCCGTTACGAAGCCCGCGCCGGGCGCCCGCCATCTACTCATGTCGAAAACAGCGTAATGGGTGCGGGGCCCGGCAACGTGTCGCAGCGCGGCTCCCGCGTTGCCCGGAGCTGCAGGCGTACGTTTCTAGAGTGCTGCACTGGTTCGTGTTCGGGGTGGCCCACTGGTTCGCGCACGACATCATCGACCGTGGCCGGCTGCCGTTGCTGTGCTGCCTGGTCGCGTTCATCCTGACCTTTTTCGTCACGCGGACGTGCGTGCGGGTGATCCGCCACCGCGCCCAAACCGGTCGTCCGGCGCGGTGGTGGCAACCGCGCAATGTCCATATCGGGGAAGTGCACATCCACCACGTGGCGTTCGGGGTGGTTCTGGTGATGCTCTCCGGGTTGACGTTGGTGACCCTGTCCGTCAGCGGGCAGGAAACCGAATTCACGTTGGCGGCAACCCTTTTCGGGATCGGCGCCGCGCTGGTTCTCGACGAGTACGCGTTGATCCTGCACCTGTCCGACGTCTACTGGGAAGAGGACGGCCGCACGTCGGTGGACGCGGTGTTCGCGGCGGTGGCGGTGGCCGGGCTGTTGATGATGGGCCTGCACCCGCTGATGTTCTTCCTTCCGTTCTGGCACGGCGCCGACGCGGTGGTGCTGCGCGCCGGGGTGGCCGGTGAGCTGGTGTTCACGCTGCCCCTGGCCGTGGTGGTGGTGCTGAAGGGCAAGGTGTGGACCGGTTTGCTGGGCATGTTCATCGTCGTGCTGCTGGTCATCGGTGCGATCCGGTTGTCGCGTCCGCACGCCCCGTGGGCCCGGTGGCGCTACACCACCCAGCCGGACAAGATGCGGCGCGCCCTGCAGCGGGAACGGCGGCTGCGCCGCCCCGTGGTGCGGGTCAAGCTGTGGGTGCAGTGCGCAATCGCGGGGACCCCGCGGCTGCCCGACAAGCGCCTGGTCGACGCCACGCTCGACCACGACGTGCACGCCGCACCGCCGCCGACGGGGCCCATCCTGATCAGCCGATAGTTTCCGCCGGGGCTTGTCCTAGGCTTTCGCGGGTGCGGTACTTCTACGACACCGAATTCATCGAGGACGGCCGCACCATCGAGCTGATCTCCATCGGGGTGGTCGCCGAGGACGGCCGCGAGTACTACGCCGTGTCCACCGAATTCGATCCCGAGCGCGCCGGCAGCTGGGTGCGCGCCAACGTGCTGCCCAAGCTGCCGCCCCCGTCGTCGCAGTTGTGGCGCTCGCGCAAGCAGATCCGCCAGGACCTGGAGGAGTTCTTCGGCGTGGGCGGGACCGAGCCGATCGAACTGTGGGCCTGGGTGGGCGCCTACGACCACGTGGCGTTGTGCCAGCTATGGGGCGCGATGCCCGCGCTGCCCCAGGCGATACCCCGCTTCACCAGGGAAGTGCGGCAGCTGTGGGAGGAGCGGGGATCCCCCCGGATGCCGCCGCGGCCGCGGGACGCCCACGACGCCCTGGTCGATGCCCGCGATCAGCTCCGCCGATTCCGGCTGATCACCTCCGGCGAGGGCGCGGGGGGACGTTCGCCCTGATCAGTCGTGATCAGGCACTGTTCGGACCCGGTTACCATGGACCGATGAACTGGACCGTCGACATACCGATCGACCAGCTGCCGCCGCTGCCGCCGCTCTCGACCGAGCTGCGTACGCGGCTGGACGCCGCGCTGGCCAAGCCGGCCGCCCAGCAGCCCAGCTGGGACGCGGAACAGGCCGCCGCGATGCGCACGGTCCTCGAGAGCGTGCCGCCGGTGACGGTGCCGTCCGAGATCGTGCGGCTGCAGGACCAGCTGGCCCAGGTCGCGCGGGGCGAGGCGTTCCTGCTGCAGGGCGGCGACTGCGCCGAGACCTTCGTCGACAACACCGAACCCCACATCCGCGGCAACATCCGCACCCTGCTGCAGATGGCCGTCGTGCTGACCTACGGCGCCAGCATGCCGGTGGTCAAGGTGGCCCGCATCGCCGGCCAGTACGCCAAGCCCCGGTCGGCCGACATCGACGCGCTGGGCCTGAGGTCCTACCGCGGCGACATGATCAACGGCTTCGCCCCGGACGCCGCCGCGCGCGAGCACGACCCGTCACGGCTGGTGCGCGCCTACGCCAACGCCAGCGCGGCGATGAACCTGGTGCGGGCGCTGACGTCGTCGGGGCTGGCGTCGCTGCACCTGGTGCATGACTGGAACCGCGAATTCGTCCGGACCTCGCCGGCCGGCGCGCGGTACGAGGCGCTGGCCAGCGAGATCGACCGGGGCCTGAAGTTCATGAGCGCCTGCGGGGTCGCCGACCGCAACCTGCAGACCGCCGAAATCTACGCCAGCCATGAGGCTTTGGTGCTCGACTACGAGCGGGCGATGCTGCGCCTGTCCGACGTCGAGGGCGGCGAGCCGCAGCTGTATGACCTGTCGGCGCATACCGTGTGGATCGGCGAACGGACCCGCCAACTCGACGGCGCGCACATCGCGTTCGCCGAGGTGATCGCCAACCCGATCGGTGTCAAGATCGGCCCGACGATGACCCCCGAGCTGGCCGTCGAATACGTGGAGCGCCTCGACCCGCACAACAAGCCGGGACGGCTGACGCTGGTGAGCAGGCTGGGCAACAACAAGGTGCGCGACCTGCTGCCGCCGATCGTCGAGAAGGTGCAGGCCGCCGGGCACCAGGTGATCTGGCAGTGCGACCCGATGCACGGCAACACGCACGAGTCGTCCAACGGCTACAAGACCCGCCATTTCGACCGCATCGTGGACGAGGTGCAGGGGTTCTTCGAGGTGCACCGCGCGTTGGGCACCCATCCCGGCGGCATCCACGTCGAGATCACCGGCGAGAACGTCACCGAGTGTTTGGGTGGGGCGCAAGACATTTCGGACACCGACCTGGTGGGGCGCTACGAGACCGCCTGTGACCCGCGGCTGAACACCCAGCAGTCGCTGGAGTTGGCGTTCCTCGTCGCCGAGATGCTGCGCGACTAGTCCCCCGCGGGGGGCTCCAGCGCGTCCACCCACTCGCTGACTGTCGCGACGTACGTTCGCGGGTCGGCGCCGTGCATGGCGTGGGGCATTTCAGGAAAGGTGCGCAGGGTGAAGGAGTTCCCTGCGCCTTCGATCAGCTTGCGGGCGTGCTGGACCTGCCGATCGGAAATCGCTCCCAGCAGGTTGCCGGTCTCGGGATCCTCGAAGTGGAAGTGGTGGGTGAAAAGAACCGGCACCTTGACGTGGCTCAGCATGGACTCGTGGTCGCAGTTGAGCGCGACCCGACCGGAGAAGAACGCATCGCCCCATTCGGGGTCGTATTCGCGGAGGTTTTGCGGTGGTTCGGCCGAACTGTCGGGCGCGTCAGCGCCGGCCTGCAGCTGCCGAAGCCATTCGGGCAATTCGCGGGCCATGGCGGCCTGCAAGCCGGCGTAGTCGCCGATGGACCATTGCGGGCCCAACCATTTGTGCCACAGCCGGAAGATCGCCCCGATACATTGCCGGATCGATTGCCCGACAGCCGGATTGGTTTCCGAGGTAAACAGCGGTGGGTCTTCGTAGACGGCCGCGCGGACCTGACCCGGCGCGGCGAAGGCCGACAACCATGCCGCGATCACCCCACCGGATGACAACCCACTGACCACCACCGGCCGGCCGATGACGCGGTCGATGAACCGGACCAGGTCACCACCGAAAAGGTCCAGGCTGTATCGGCCCGGCGTCCAGGTGGAGCGCCCCTGCCCGCGCAAGTCGACGGCATATACCTGGTACCGATCGGCCAAGAGCTTCATCGCCTTTTCGTAACCCCACCAGGATTCGCTCTGACCCGGTATGAGCAGCAGGGCGGGGTTGTCGGGCGAACCGGCGACCGCATAGTTCATCCGGATCTCACCGAGGTCCACCAGGTGTTCCGGGTAGTCGTGCTCGACGAAGATCTCCGGATGGTCGCTGTATTCGAGATAGGCCACGAGGCTTTACTCCTTGGGTGCCGTTCGCCGTTACCTAGAGCAGTCCGCTGAGGTTGCTGCCGATCGTCCAGGCCACGGTGGCGACCAGCCCGGTGAACGCGATCACGACGGCCACCCACACCAGCACCATTCGCCGCGCGTGCTGGCGGGCCCAGACGAACTCGCTCATCGCGATGCCCGCGAATTCGCCTGCGACCGGCTGGTATTCGTTCTCCTGGTCATCGGGTTGGCGGGGGAGCTGCCGGGTGGGGTTGCGGACCGGTGCCGCGGCCGGCGGGCGTGATTGCGGGGCGACGGACGGGCGCTGGGTCATCCGGCTTCGGTGCAGCGCCGCCGACCGATGCTGGGCGGAGTTGCTTGGCGCGGGCACCCGGAAGTCCGGCAGCGCGAGTTCTTCGGCGATCGCCGCGAGGTCGGCGCCCATCTCGATGGCGTCGGCGTAGCGATCGGCGGGGTCGCGCGCAGTCGCCCGTGCCACCAATTCGTCGAATTGCACTGGCACGCCGTCGATTGCGGTGCTGGGTGGCGGCACGTCGGCGTCCAGGCGCCGGTAGGCAATCGACAACGCCGAGTCGCCGGTGAACGGCGTGCGCCCGGTCAGCAGCTCGTAGGTGAGGATCCCGGCGGAGTAGACGTCGCTGCGGGGCCCGGCGTTGCCGTCGCGCACCTGCTCGGGCGACAGGTAGGCGGCGGTGCCGAGAATGACGCTGGTGGAGGTGATTCCGGCGGCGGCGACGGCGCGGACCAGCCCGAAGTCGGCGATCTTGACGTCGCCGTCGTCGGAGATCAGGACGTTCTCGGGCTTGACGTCACGGTGCACCAGGCCGGCGCGGTGCGCGGCGGCCAGGCCGCCCAGCACCGGGCGAAGCACCGCCGCCACGGCGTGCGGCGGCATCGGCCCGCGCTCGGCCAGCAGCTCGCGCAGCGTCCCGCCCTCGATGAGCTCCATCACCAAAAACGGATGCCGGGCGTCCATGCCCTGGTCATAGACCGCGACCAGGCCCGGATTTTTCAGGCGGGCGACCGTGCGCGCCTCGAGCTGGAAGCGGGTCAGGAACTGGTCGTCGCCGGCGTAGCGCGAGTCCATCACCTTGACCGCGACCGGGCGGTCCAGTCGGACGTCGAGGCCGCGGTACACCGTCGAGGTGCCGCCGCTGGCAATCCTGGACTCGACCAGGTAGCGGCCGTCCAGCAGCGTGCCCTCCAAGGGGTCGCGGATCCCGGCTTCGCTCACCGGGCCATCGTAGGTGCGGGTCGCGAAAACCTGGGTCCAAGGCGCTAAGCAGGGCCTACACTGGCGCCGTGAGCAGTATTCCGGCCGGCGACGACGTCCTGGATCCCGACGAGCCGACCTACGATCTGCCGGGGGTGGCCGAGGTGCTCGGCGTACCGGTCAGCAAGGTGGCCCAGCAGCTGCGCGAGGGCCACCTGGTCGCGGTCAAGCGCGGCGGCGGTGTGGTGGTGCCTCAGGTGTTCTTCACCAAGTCCGGTGAGGTGGTCAAGAGCCTGCCCGGGCTGCTGACGATCCTGCACGACGGCGGCTATCACGAGACGGAGATCGTGCGCTGGCTGTTCACCCCCGATCCGTCGCTGACGATCACGCGCGACGGCAGCCGCGATGCCGTCACGAACGCCCGGCCCGTCGACGCCCTGCATTGCCACCAGGCGCGCGAAGTGGTGCGGCGCGCGCAGGCTATGGCGTACTAGTAGCCGATTCCGGCGCCCGGTACAGCGCGTACCAGGCGGCCAGCGCGCAGGCGGTGGCCAGCGAGAAATGCAGCCACGAGTACATGCCGTGCGACCCGTCGGGTTTGAAGATCACCATCACCCAGGTCGACAGGCCGGCGATGGTCGCGACCGCCCGCCGCGACTGGGCCAGCGGGGCCGCCACCGCCAGGGGCCAGGAGTAGTACCAAGGCAGTGCGGCCGGGACGAACAAGACCACGATCAGCATCGACCACGCGATCCCGGCCAGCGCGGCGCGGTCGTCGCGGCGGAACCGCCACCACAACAGCGGCAGCGACACCGCGATGATCGCGATGCCGATGAACCGGGTGATTCGCAGCGTGGCGTAGAAGTCGACCGGGAAAAAGCCGCTGCCCAGAGCGTGGATCAGGTTGGCGACCGCGGTGGGCACGGTCAGCCAGTTGATGATCTTCACCGACCCCGCCAGCGCGGTCAGCCATCCCAGCCCGACGCCGGCCGCCGCGGACAGGATCGCGAACACGACGGCGAAAACCGCGAGAGACATCGCGGTGGCCGCCAGAAACGCCGGCACCGCCCGATATCCCCGCCGGTCGCGGAGATGCCGCATCCACACCCACACCATGAAGGGCAACGAGATTCCGGCGGTGGCTTTGACCGCGATCGCCGCCGTGATCAGCACGACGCCCAGGACGTGGCGACCCTGCAAGGTGAGCGCGATGCCGGCGGCCATCAGGCCGACCATCAGCATCTCGTTGTGCACGCCGCCCATCAGATGGATGAGCACGAGAGGGTTGAGCACGCAGATCCATAGCGCCAGCGCGCCGTTGGTGCCCAGATGATGGGCGAGCCGGGGAGTGGCCCAGATCAGCAGCGCCAAGCCGGGCAGCATACACAGGCGCAGCAGCATCGTCCCGGCGATCACGTGGTTGCCCACCACCATCGTGACCAGCTTGGCGATCAGGATGAATGCCGGCCCATAGGGCGCCGTGGTGATCGTCCAGATCGGACTCACGTTGTCCAGCAAGGGGTTTGGATTGGCGACCGGGCCGACGGCGTAGGGGTCGAAGCCGTCGCGCAGCAGCGCGCCCTGCGCCAGGTAGGAGTAGGTGTCGCGGCTGAAGACGGGCACCGACAACAGCAGCGGCGCCAGCCAGAAGGCGGTGGTCGCCCGCATGGTGAACTCGGTGGCGTGCCCGCCCAGCGCGCGCCGGCCCAGCACCACCCACGCGATCAGCATGAGGCCCACGCCCGTCCACAACACGATCGAGGACAGCACCAGTCCGTGGCCGAAGCGCAACCAGGACAGGTGCAGCGCCTCCAGCAGCGGGTCCTGCGGTTTGGTGCTGCCGGCGCCCAGCCCGCCCAGGGTGATCAGCACCGAGCCTAGGAAGCCCAGCTTCGCCGGCCCGGCCTGTGGCGTGGCGGCGAACGCGACAAGCCGCGAAAGATGCTGCGCGACAGGTTGTTTGGCGGCCGTGGCCTGGGCGGGACTCGTCATCGGCTCAGGCGGACCGATTCGTGGCCATCCTGGCGAGCTCGGCCAGCCCCGCCTTGGCCGCCGCATTGATGGGGGCAGCCGCGAGCGTGGCCAGCGCTCGTTCGGTCAGCGCGGCGATGCGTTGCTCCGCCGCGGCCAGCGCGCCCACCGACTCGATGACGTCGCGCAGTTCGGCAACCTGCGCATCGGTGAGCTGCGCACCGATCGAGCCGCGTAACCGGTTGGCCGCCAAGGGGTCCGACTTGTCCGCCAGCTCCACCGCCTCGGCCAGCAGCACGGTTCGCTTGCCGGACCTCAGGTCGTCGCCGGACGGCTTGCCCGTCACCGCGGGGTCGCCGAACACGCCCAGTACGTCGTCGCGCAGCTGGAACGCGACGCCGATGTCGGTCCCGAATTCTTTGAAGGCTGCCTGCACTTCGGGCTGGTCGGCGGCGGCGGCCACGCCCAGCTGCAGCGGCCGCGCCACCGTGTAGCAGGCGGTCTTGAAGGTGTCGACGTTCATCGCCGACGCGATCGACTCGGCGCCGCTGTTCTCGGCGACGATGTCGAGGTATTGCCCGCCCAGCACCTCGGTGCGGATGTCGGCCCACACCCGCTGGACCCGGCCGCGCGCGTCGGGCGCCAGTGTGGCCCCGAAGACGATGTCGTCGGCCCAGGCCAGCGCGAGGTCGCCGAGCAGGATGGCCGCCGACGTCCCGAACTGCTCGGGTGAGCCGCGCCAGCCCCGGTCGCGGTGCAGCGCGGCGAAGCGCACGTGCGCGGTCGGCTTGCCGCGGCGGGTGGAGGAGGCGTCGATCACGTCGTCGTGCACCAGCGCGCAGGCGTGCAGCAGTTCGAGCGCGGAAAACAGCAGCAACACTTCGGGTTCGGGCTCCCCGCTTGCCACCGACCGCCAGCCCCAGTAGGCGAACGCGGGCCGCAGCCGCTTGCCCCCGTTGAGCACGAAGTCCTCCAGGGCGGCGACCAGGACGTCGTAGTCGGCGCCGATGTAGGCCGTCCGCTCGCGCCGGTCGCGCAGGTACCGCCGGAGTTGCTCGGTGATCGCGCCGGTCAACTCGCCGGTTGCCGCTGCCTCTGAAGCATTCAGGCTCAGCGCGGCGCCCCTTTCTGCTCGGCCTGTCCCTGGGCCGACAGTGTATGTCGCTTCCGGGACCCCAGTTGCTTCGACTGCCTCACTATTCCGCCCCTATGCTGGCGATCTGGGAAGCAAGTCGTCTGGTGGATCTGATCGATAGGAGCCGCGTGACCCTCAACACCATCGCGCTCGAGTTGGTGCCCCCCAACGTCGAAGACGGTAAGGAACGGGCCCTCGAAGACGCGCGAAAAGTGGTGCGGTATTCGGGTGAATTCGGCCTCGACGGCCGGATCCGGCACGTGATGATTCCCGGGATGATCGCCGAGGACGACGATCGGCCCGTCGCCATGAAGCAGAAGCTCGACGTCCTGGACTTCTGGTCGATCATCAAACCCGAATTGCCGGGCCTCCAGGGCCTGTGCACCCAGGTGACCGCGTTCATGGACGAGGTGTCGCTGCGCGGCCGGCTGACCGACCTGTGCGCCGCCGGCATGGAGGGCGTCGTCTTCGTCGGCGTCCCGCGCACCATGAACGACGGCGAGGGCTCCGGCGTCGCGCCGACCGATGCCCTGTCGATCTACCGCGACCTGGTGACCAACCGCGGCGTGATCGTGATCCCCACCCGCGAGGGCGAGCAGGGCCGGCTGAACTTCAAGTGCAACCAGGGCGCGACGTACGGCATGACCCAGCTGCTGTACTCCGACGCCATCGTCGGCTTTTTGACCGATTTCGCCAACAACACCGATCACCGGCCCGAGCTCCTGCTGTCCTTCGGATTCGTTCCAAAGGTGGAGAGCCGCGTCGGCCTGATCAACTGGCTGATTCAGGACCCGGGCAACGCCGCGGTGGCGCGCGAGCAGGAGTTCGTCCAACGGTTGGCCGGCAGCGAACCGGACCAAAAGCGCCGGCTGATGGTCGACCTGTACAAGCGCGTGATCGACGGGGTCGCCGAGCTCGGCTTTCCGCTGAGCATCCACTTTGAGGCGACCTACGGGGTTTCCGGGCCCGCGTTCCAGACCTTCGCGGAGATGCTCGACTACTGGTCGCCCTAGGCTGCCCACGGGCGACCCGCAGCGCCCGGCGAAATACGCCGCGCTTGCGATCGCCCTAGCTGGGCGGCTGGTCGCGCGGCGCGGTGAGCCGCGGCGAGCGGTCGCGGCTCATCCAGGCCAGCACCGCCACCACCCCGGCCGCCGCGAAGGACGCGATGCCCAGCCACACACCCGCGCCGGTGAAGTTGCGGGTGTTCGGGTCGGTGTAGCGGGCGTTGGCGCTCATGGTGGTCACTACGCCCGGTTTGAGCTTCCACGACACCACGTCGGACTCAACGCGATCGCCGTTGGTTGACGTCACGACGCCGGGGAAGGCGACCGTCAGCTCGACGTCGGCGTCGTTGTCGGTCACCGAAGTCAGGTCGGCCCGGCCCTCGAGGATCACCAGGTTGCCGTTGCGGCGCAGCGACAGGTTCACTCCTTGGGCGTCGGAGTTCATGTTCGCCAGCTGCGGCAACTCGGCGAAGGTCAGATCGGAGAACACCGCCTGCGAGCCCACGTAGCCGTCGCTGTCGTAGTTCGACACCGCCACCTTCTGGCCGAACGGCAGGTTATTGGTGTCGAGCTGCGGGCCGGTGTCCTTAGGTGTCTTCGGCTTGGCCGCCGCGATGATCTCGCCGGACACCAGGTCGTCGGGCGAGACGGTGAGCGACGCCCGGACCCGCAGGCACCCGCTCGCCAGGGGCACGATCAACAGCAGCATCGCGATGGCCAGGGCGCGGCGCCGCCGGGGCGTGAAGCCGCGGGGCCGAACCGGGGCGGGGCTGGCGTGCACGAGGTCATCGTGCCAGATCCGGCGCGTCGGGTGTGGCGCCCCGGGCGGTGTCGCTACAGCGGAAGGGTGCGGCCCAGGATCGCGAACGCCCGTGGGTCCCCGGCGAAGTGGTAGCGGCGGATGACGTCGGTGAAACCCAGCCGCCGGTACAGCCGCCAGGCCCGGTTCGGTTCCCCGTTGATTTCCGGGGTGGAGAGCAGGACGTTCTCCTCGGAGCGCCCGGCCAGCAGCCGGCGGGCCAGCGCCTCGCCCAGGCCGCGGCCCTGAGCGCGGGGGTGGATGTGCAGCTCGGTCAGCTCGAAGTAACTGTTCATCAGCCGCGCGATCTCCTGGGGCGGCGAGCCGCCGCGTTGCAGGCCCAAGACCACCTGCTGCTGCCACCACTGCCCGGGCGCCCCGGGGTACCCGTAGGCCACGCCGAGCAGCGGGGCGTCGCTCAGTTCGGCGGCCGACGGCGGCTGGGCGCCGGGACCCTCGGGCGCCTCGGCCTCGACGGCGGCCACCCCTTGCCAGCCGTGCCGGCGGATGTGTTCGAGCCACATGGCGGCGCGCTGGTTCTCGGTGCCCCGCGGGTATCGCATCGCTTCGACGTAGACGCCGAGGGCGTCGGACAGGCGGCGCTCCATATCGCTCGGCGGCAGATCGATGAGGAATATCGCCAACTCGCGGTGTCCTCCTCATCGGTGGCTTCAGGTGTGAGTTCGGTCCCGTGGCGCTGTCGCCATTATCCGACCCCCGCGGCCCGGCGCGCCCGGCGGCTGTGGGTAGCAGCGGGGCGAAACGAGCCGGTTTGGCAAGCGGGTTGCGGCGCACCGTCGTTGCGAGGTCGACCGGCGCGCGAACCCGCCCAGGATAGAATCGCTGCCGAACCAGTGGTACGCCACAGATTGACCTCGTATCATTTGTGGTAGTTGCCCTTAACGGGCATCCGCGTGCTATCGATAGTTACGTGCCAAACTGTCGGCAAGGAGGG
This sequence comes from Mycobacterium sp. IEC1808, assembly GCF_002101935.1. Classification (NCBI taxonomy): domain Bacteria; kingdom Bacillati; phylum Actinomycetota; class Actinomycetes; order Mycobacteriales; family Mycobacteriaceae; genus Mycobacterium; species Mycobacterium sp. IEC1808. The sequence goes on from NZ_LQPV01000019.1 coordinate 15,794, forward strand.
ACGAATGCCACTCTCCGATCATGAACAGCGGATGCTCGATCAGATCGAGAGCGCCCTCTACGCGGAGGACCCTAAATTCGCGTCGAGCGTCCGTGGCGGAGGGTTGCGCGCGCCGACCGCGCGGCGGCGCCTGCAGGGCGCGGCGCTGTTCGTCATCGGCCTGGCGATGTTGGTCTCCGGGGTGGCGTTCAAAGCCACGATGATCGGAAGCTTCCCAATTCTGAGCGTCTTTGGCTTCATCGTGATGTTCGGCGGCGTGGTCTATGCGATCACCGGTCCACGGCTGGCGGGCAGGCCGGACCGTTCCGGATCGGCGCCCGGATCGGCGCGCCAGCGGCGCAACAAGAGCGGCGGCTCGTTCACCAGCCGCATGGAGGATCGCTTCCGCCGGCGCTTCGACGAGTAGCCGGCACAGCGCTTAGTAAGAGGTAGCCATCACGGCTACCTCTTTTTTGCGCTCGAGCGAGCGATGCGCGGTGCGTAGTTCATTTCGTCTCCCAATCGAGCCCAAATCGAGCCCGGCACGCGCGATACGCCCCACCCGGCCCCACCGGAAAGCCCCACTGCGCCCCACCCGGCGATTTCACGACCCTGAAGTGCGGTTTTCCGGCCCGACGACAGGGCCGCAATGCGATGTCCGGAGCCGTCGGCCAGCGGCCGGACCCCGCATGGTGGCGGAAGAGCGGGAAAACTCGGCCACGACACTCTAGAAATGGGGCGAAGTGGGGGATGGTGGGGTATGGTGGCTGAAGCGTTTGGGTGAGGCGAGAGCCGGGTCTCCACGGGAGGTGAGCTGGTGTTTCTCGGCACCTACACGCCCAAGCTTGACGACAAGGGGCGGCTGACGTTGCCCGCCAAGTTCCGCGACACGTTGGCAGGGGGGTTGATGGTCACCAAGAGCCAGGACCACAGCCTCGCGGTCTACCCGCGGACGGAATTCGAGGCGCTGGCGCGCCGGGCCAGCAAGACCTCACGCAGCAACCCCGAAGCCCGAGCCTTCCTGCGCAATCTCGCCGCCGGCACCGACGAGCAGCATCCCGATGCGCAGGGCCGCATCACCCTGTCGGCCGACCACCGCCGCTACGCGAACCTGACCAAGGACTGCGTGGTGATCGGGGCGGTCGACTACCTCGAGATCTGGGATGCGCAGGCCTGGCACGACTACCAGCAGACCCACGAAGAGAACTTCTCCGCGGCCAGCGATGAAGCACTCGGCGACATTATCTGAGGCGCGTGCCCGTGCATCGTGGCCTCTGCCCGAACCGACCCTGGCGTACTTCCCCAACGCCAGGTTCGTATCTTCGGACAGAGACCTGGGTGCAAGGGCGGCCCTTCGGGCCGACGGGGCTGCAAGGGCGGCCCTCCGGAGAGGCGTTGCGGTGGCTGAGAATTCGGACGACTTCGGGCATGTGCCCGTCCTGCTGGATCGCTGCGTCGAGCTGCTCACCCCCGCACTGACGCGCCGGCACCCCGACGGCAGCGGAGCGGTCCTCCTCGACGCCACGCTGGGCGCCGGCGGTCACGCCGAGCGATTCCTGACCGACCTGCCCGGCCTGCGGCTGATCGGGCTCGACCGCGATCCCAGCGCCCTCGACATCGCCCGAGGCCGACTGGGCCGGTTCGCCGACCGGGTCACCCTGGTGCACGCCCGATACGACGACCTCGCCGACGCGCTGGCCGAATCCGGCTGTGCCGCAGCCGAATCCGTCGACGGGATGCTGTTCGACCTCGGCGTGTCCTCCATGCAGCTCGACCGCGCCGAACGGGGCTTCGCCTACGCCCAGGACGCGCCGCTGGACATGCGGATGGACCCGTCGTCACCGTTGACCGCGGCCGACATCGTCAACACCTACGACGAGGCCTCGCTGGCGGACATCCTGCACCGCTACGGCGAGGAGCGTTTCGCCCGCCGCATCGCCAAGCAGATCGTCGCCCGGCGCGCCCGCGCCCCGTTCACCTCGACCGCGGAGTTGGTAGAGCTGCTGTACCAAGCGATTCCGGCGCCCGCCCGGCGCACCGGCGGGCATCCGGCCAAGCGGACGTTCCAGGCGCTGCGGATCGCCGTCAACGACGAACTGACCTCGTTGCGCGACGCTCTCCCCGCCGCGCTGGACGCGTTGACGGTCGACGGCCGCATCGCGGTGATGGCCTACCAATCGCTGGAGGACCGGATCGTCAAGCGCGTGTTCGCCGACGCGGTCGCGTCGCGCACGCCGGTGGATCTTCCGTTCGAACTTCCCGGCCACGAGCCGAGATTCCGGTCGTTGACGCGCGGCGCCGAACGCGCGGACGCCGCCGAGGTCGAACGCAATCCGCGCAGCGCCGCGGTGCGCCTACGGGCGGTGCAACGGCTGGGGACAGACGGGCAATCACGGCAGGCTAGCGGGAAAGGCGGCTGATGAAGGTAAAGCGCGAGACGCCCAAGCGGCGGGGCGGACGCGACGGATCCGCCCGCAAAGGCCGGCGCGCCGCGGCCGACTCGCCGTCGGCTCGCCGCACCCGGCCCGGGAGCGCCTCGGCCAATGCCCGCGAGGGTCGGACGCATCACTCCGGGCCGCAAACCAGCCCGATCGCCCGGCCGGTCGAGCGGTCGGGCCGGCCCAAGAATGCGAGCCAGGCCAAGGCGCGGGCCAAGGCACGAAAAGCTAAGGCGCCCAAGGCTATCCGGCCTCGGTTGACCGAACGGCTGGCCACCCGGCTGGCGTCGATCGACCTGCGGCCGCGGACGCTGGCGAGCAAGGTTCCGTTCGTCGTGCTGATCATCGGCGCGCTCGGCCTGGGGCTGGGCCTGACGCTGTGGTTGTCCACCGACTCGGCCGAGCGTTCCTATCAGTTGAGCCACGCCCGCGAGAAGAACCGGATGCTGCAGCAGCAGAAGGAGTCGCTGGAACGTGATGTGCGCGAGGCGGAATCCGCACCCGCGCTGGCCGAAGCGGCCCGCAAACAGGGCATGATCCCGACGAGGGACACCGCGCACCTGGTCCAGGACCCGACCGGTAACTGGGTGGTCGTCGGCAGCCCGAAGCCCGCCGACGGCGTTCCGCCGCCGCCGCTGAACAGCAAGATCTCCGACGCGCCCCCACCGGTCCCACCGCCTCCGCCGCTTCCGCCGGAGGTCCCGGTCCGGGTGATGCCGGCGCCCGGGGCGCCACCGGTGCCGGCGCGGTCGGGACCTGAGGCGCTGTTGCGGGCCCCAGACGGCTCGTCGACCGTGGGCGGCCAGCACCTGCCCGCGCAGCTGCCCGTCGGGCCGCTGCCGGGGATGCCGGGCGGCCCCGCAATCGGGCACTTCCAGGGTGTGGTGCCGGTGCTGCCGACGCCGGGACTGCCGTCCCCGGCGGGCCCGGCACAGCCTCCGGTGCCCGCCGAGGTCTCGATTCCCATGGGCGGCCTGCCGATCCCGGCCCCCGCACCGGTGCCCGCTCCGCTGCCCGCGGAGGTGCCGGTTCCGGTGCGGCCGGCAATGCCCGGTCCGGCCGCGCAAACCCCTCAGGCCCCGCAACCTGGCGCGCCGGCTAACGGCCAACAGTTCGGGCCGCCCACCGCCGCGACGCCGGGTGGCGCCCGGTGAGCCGCGGCGAGGACAGGCGGGCACGCCGGTCGCCGTCGGTGCGGCCGACGCGCCGGCCCCGTAAACCGCAGGAGCCCAAGGACCTCCGGCAACCGAAGAATCCCCGTAAAGCCAAGCAGGCCAAGCAAACCCGTCCGGCCGAGGCGGCGGGCGTCGGACACTCGGCGCGCGAGCGGCGCACCCGCCAGATCGTGGAGGTGGGGACGCGCGGCGCGTCGTTCGTCTTCCGGCATCGGGCCGGCAACATCGTGATCGTGCTGCTGATGGCGGTCGCCGCGGCGCAGCTGTTCGTCCTGCAGGTCACCGACGCCCCGAAGCTGCGCGCCCAGGCGGCCGGACAGCTGAAGGTCACCGACGTGGAGAAGGCGGTCCGCGGCAGCATCGTGGACCGCAACAACCAACAGCTGGCCTTCACCATCGAGTCCCGCGCATTGACGTTCCAGCCCAAGCGGATTCACCAGCAGCTGGAAGAGGCGAAGAAGAAGAACCCCGCCGCCCCCGACCCGCAGGAGCGGCTGCGCGACATGGCCAAAGAGGTCTCCACCCGGCTGAACAACAAGCCGGACTACGCGACCGTGCTGAAGAAACTGCAAAGCAACGAAAACTTCGTGTACCTTGCGCGCGCCGTCGACCCCGCCGTCGCCAGCGCCATCTCGGACAAGTTTCCCGAGGTCGGTTCCGAACGCCAGGATCTGCGCCAGTATCCGGGCGGGTCGCTGGCGGCCAACATCGTCGGCGGCATCGACTGGGACGGCCATGGGCTGCTCGGGCTGGAGGACTCGCTGGATTCCGTCCTTTCCGGCACCGACGGCTCGGTCACCTATGACCGCGGATCCGACGGCGTCGTCATCCCGGGCAGTTACCGCAACCGGCACCGGGCCGTCAACGGTTCGACCGTCCAGCTGACCCTCGACGACGACATCCAGTTCTACGTCCAGCAGCAGGTCCAGCAGGCAAAGAATTTGTCTGGGGCGCACAACGTTTCGGCGGTCGTCCTGGACTCGAAGACGGGCGAGGTGCTGGCGATGGCCAACGACAACACCTTCGATCCCTCCCAGGACATCGGAAAGCAGGGCGACCGGCAGCTGGGCAACCTGGCGGTGTCCTCGCCCTTCGAACCGGGATCGGTGAACAAGGTGATCACCGCGTCGTCGGTCATCGAGTACGGCCTGTCCAACCCCGACGAGGTGTTGCACGTGCCCGGCTCGATCCAGATGGGCGGGGTCAGCATCCACGACGCCTGGGACCACGGCGTGATGCCCTACACCACCACCGGCGTGTTCGGAAAGTCGTCGAACGTCGGCACTTTGATGCTGGCGCAGCGCGTCGGCCCCGAACGCTTCTACGACATGGTCCGCAAGTTCGGGCTGGGCCAGCGCACCAACGTCGGGCTGCCCGGTGAGAGCGCGGGCCTGGTGCCGCCCATCGACCAGTGGTCGGGCAGCACCTTCTCGAACCTGCCTATCGGCCAAGGGCTTTCGATGACCCTGCTGCAGATGACCGACATGTACCAGACGATCGCCAACGACGGGCTGCGGGTCCCGCCGCGGATCATCAAGGCCACCATCGCACCCGACGGCACCCGGACCGAAGAACCGCACCCGGACGGTGTCCGGGTGGTGTCGCCGCAGACCGCGCAGACCGTTCGCGGCATGCTGCGCGCCGTCGTGCAAAGCGACCCGATGGGCTACCAGCAGGGCACCGGGCCGTCGGCCGCAGTGTCCGGCTATCAGATGGCCGGCAAGACCGGGACCGCCCAGCAGATCAACCCGGGCTGCGGCTGCTACTTCGACGACGTCTACTGGATCACCTTCGCCGGCATGGCCACCGTCGACAATCCCCGCTACATCATCGGCATCATGATGGACAACCCGCAGCGCAACGCGGACGGCACGCCCGGGCACTCGGCGGCCCCGCTGTTCCACAACATCGCGGGCTGGCTGATGCAACGCGAGAACGTGCCGCTGTCACCCGATCCGGGGCCGCCGCTCACCCTGCAGGCCACGTAGGTGATCGCAAGGGCAACCGGAGTGAACGCAGGGCGGAATCCGGGTCCGAATCACGCCCTCGGCGCAGACTGAAGGCCCCCAACGCACACTCAATTGACGAGCCCACCCGGTCGGCCGCTGCCCCTCGGTAGGGTGTCATGGCCGATCAAAAGGACCACGCGGGTGGACGGGAGGTGTGTCGGTGCCCACTGGTTTGCGCCCCAGCGCCGGCGCGGGTGCCCGATTGCCCCAGTTGGCGGCCCAGGTCGGCGCGGTGATGGCCGACGGGGTAGCGGTGCCCGACGTCCCGGTCACCGGCGTGACGCTGCGCGCGCAGGACGTGCGGCCCGGTGACCTGTTCGCCGCGCTGCCCGGCTCGACCACGCACGGCGCCCGGTACGCCGCCGACGCGATCGACGGCGGCGCCGTCGCGGTGCTCACCGACGCCGCCGGGGTCGCCGAGATGGGCGAGGCGGCCGCGACCGTGGCCACCCTGCTGCACCCCACGCCCCGCGGCGTGCTGGGCGGCCTGGCCGCCACCGTGTACGGCAACCCGTCGGAGAAGGTCACGGTCATCGGGATCACCGGAACGTCCGGCAAGACCACCACCACCTACCTGGTCGAGTCCGGCCTGCGTGCCGGCGGGCGGACGGCCGGGCTCATCGGCACCATCGGCATCCGCGTCGACGGCGCCGACATCCCCAGCGCGCTGACCACCCCGGAGGCCCCCGCGCTGCAGGCGATGCTCGCCGCGATGGCCGAACAGGGGGTGGACACGGTGGTCATGGAGGTGTCCAGCCACGCGCTGGCCCTGGGGCGCGTGGACGGCACCGGGTTCGCGGTGGGCGCGTTCACCAACCTGTCCCGCGACCACCTCGACTTCCACCCCACCATGGCCGACTACTTCGAGGCCAAGGCCGCGCTGTTCGACCCCGAGTCGCCGCTGCGGGCCCGCCGGGCCGTCGTGTGCATCGACGACGACGCCGGTCGCGCGATGGCCGCCCGCGCTGAGGAACCGATTACCGTCAGCGCCGCCGGCGAACCCGCCAACTGGCGCGCCGTGGACGTGGCACCGATGGGCCCGGGGGCCCAAGAGTTCACCGCGGTGGACCCCGCCGGCGTGCACCACCGCGTCGGCATCCGGCTGCCCGGCCACTACAACGTCGCGAATGCCCTTGTGGCGCTGGCGATCCTGGACGCGGTGGGCGTCTCTCCGGAGCAGGCGGCCCCGGGGTTGCTGCAAACCCGCGTCCCGGGGCGGCTGGAAGAGATCGACCGCGGCCAGGATTTCCTCGCGCTGGTCGACTACGCCCACAAGCCCGAGGCGCTGCGCGCGGTGCTGACCGCGCTGGCGGGTCCGGGGCGCCGGCTGGCGGTGGTGTTCGGCGCCGGCGGCGACCGCGACCCGGGCAAGCGGGCGCCGATGGGCGAAATCGCCGCGGAGCTGGCCGATTTGGTCGTCGTCACCGACGACAACCCGCGCCGGGAGGATCCGGCGGCCATCCGCGGGGAGATCCTGTCCGGGACGGCGGGCGGCTCGGCGCAGGTCGTCGAGATCGGCGACCGCCGGGCCGCGATCGAACATGCGGTGGCCTGGGCCGGCCCCGGCGACGTTGTGCTGGTAGCGGGCAAGGGCCACGAAACCGGGCAGCAGGGGGCCACCGAGACCCGCCCGTTCGACGACCGGGTGGAGCTGGCCCGCGCGTTGGAGGCCCGCCGGTGATCGACCTGACCGTCGCGCAAATCGCCGAAATCGTCGGCGGCACACTGGCGGACATCACACCGGAGGACGCCGCCGAACTGCGCGTCACCGGGACCGTCGAGTTCGACTCGCGCGCCGTCGGCCCGGGCGGGCTGTTCCTGGCGCTGCCCGGCGCGCGATCCGACGGCCACGATCACGCACCCTCGGCCGTAGTGGCCGGGGCGGTGGCGGTGCTGGCCGCGCGTCCGGTCGGGGTGCCCGCCATCGTCGTGACCCCGACCGGAGCGGACGACACCCGGGCCGGGGTGCTCGAGCACGACGCCGACGGCTCGGGCGCCGCGGTCCTGGCCGCGCTGGCCAAGCTGGCCCAGACGGTGGCGGCCGAACTGGTCGCCGGCGGGCTGACCATCATCGGGATCACCGGCTCGTCGGGCAAGACCTCGACCAAGGACTTGGTGGCCGCCGTGCTGGCGCCCCTCGGCGAGGTGGTCGCCCCGCCGGGGTCTTTCAACAACGAGCTGGGCCACCCCTGGACGGTGTTGCGCGCGACGCGGCGCACCGACTACCTCGTTCTCGAGATGTCGGCGCGGCACCCCGGCAACATCGCCGCGCTGGCCGAGATCGCCACCCCGGCGATCGGCGTGGTCCTCAACGTCGGCACCGCCCATCTGGGCGAATTCGGCTCGCGGGAAGCCATCGCGCGAACCAAATCCGAGCTGCCCCAAGCCGTTCCGTCGTCCGGCGTCGTCATCCTCAACGTCGACGACCCGGCCGTGGCGGCGATGGCCGACGTCACCACCGCCCGGGTTGTCCGGGTCAGCCGCGCGAGCCAGACGGACGCCGGTCCGAGCGACGTGTGGGCGGATGGAGTGTCGCTGGACGAACTGGCCCGGCCGCGCTTTACCCTGCACGCGATGGACAGCGCCGCGCCGGTACAACTCAGCGTGTTGGGCGACCACCAGGTCACCAACGCGCTGTGCGCCGGTGCGGTCGCCTTGCAATGCGGCGCCGGCGTCGAGCAGGTCGCCGACGCCCTGGCCGGGGCGGGGCCGGTGTCGCGCCACCGCATGCAGCTGACCACCCGCGCCGACGGCGTCACGGTGATCGACGACGCCTACAACGCCAACCCCGACTCGATGCGGGCCGGGCTGCAGGCGCTGGCCTGGATCGCCCACGGGGCGGGCGAAAAGCGCCGGAGCTGGGCCGTGCTGGGCGAGATGGCCGAGCTCGGCGACGACGCGATCACCGAGCACGACCGTATCGGCCGGCTCGCCGTGCGCTTAGATGTGTCTCGACTCGTTGTCGTCGGAACCGGGAGGTCGATGAGCGCCATGCACCATGCGGCGGTCATGGAAGGCTCGTGGGGTTCCGAGGCGGTCAACGTGCCCGACGGCGACGCCGCGCTGGCCCTGTTGCGCGCGGAGCTGCGGCCCGGTGACGTCGTCCTGGTCAAGGCGTCCAACGCCGCCGGCCTGGGCGCGCTCGCGGACGCGCTGGCGGCCGACACCGGGGCGCGCCCGTGAGACAGATCCTCATCGCGGTCGCGATCGCGCTGACCGTGTCCATCCTGCTGACCCCGGCGCTGATCCGGCTGTTCACCCGCCAGGGCTTCGGCCACCAGATCCGCGAGGACGGGCCGCCGACCCACCACACCAAGCGCGGCACCCCGTCGATGGGCGGCGTGGCGATCCTGGCCGGGATCTGGGCCGGGTACCTGGGCACCCACCTGGCGGGTCTGGCGTTCGACGGCGAGGGCATCTCCGCGTCGGGCCTGCTGGTGCTGGGCCTGGCCACCGTGCTGGGCTTCGTCGGCTTCCTCGACGACCTGATCAAGATCCGCCGGTCGCGCAACCTCGGGCTGAACAAGACGGCCAAGACGGTCGGGCAGATCGTCGCCGCCGTGCTCTTCGGCGTGCTGGTGTTGCAGTTCCGCAATCCCAACGGCCTCACACCGGCCAGCGCGAACCTGTCCTACGTGCGCGAAATCGCCACCGTCACACTGGCTCCCGGGCTGTTCGTGCTGTTCTGCGTCATCGTCGTCAGCGCCTGGTCCAACGCGGTCAACTTCACCGACGGCCTGGACGGGCTGGCCGCCGGGTGCATGGCCATGGTCACCGCCGCCTACGTGCTGATCACCTTCTGGCAATACCGCAACGCCTGCGTCACCGCGCCCGGCCTCGGCTGCTACAACGTGCGCGACCCCCTGGACCTGGCGATCGTCGCGGCTGCCACCGCCGGCGCGTGCATCGGCTTCCTGTGGTGGAACGCCGCGCCGGCCAAGATCTTTATGGGCGACACCGGCTCGCTGGCGCTGGGTGGCATCATCGCGGGCCTCTCGGTCACCAGCCGCACCGAGATTCTGGCCGTCGTGCTGGGCTCGCTGTTCGTCGCCGAGGTCACTTCCGTCGTCCTGCAGATCCTGGCCTTTCGCACCACCGGGCGCCGGGTGTTCCGGATGGCGCCCTTCCACCACCATTTCGAACTGGTCGGCTGGGCCGAGACCACGGTGATCATCCGCTTCTGGCTGCTCACCGCGATCACCTGCGGGCTGGGCGTGGCCCTGTTCTACGGTGAGTGGCTGGCCACGATCGGAGCCTGACGTGCTTGACCCGCTCGCGCCGGGCGCGCCCGTGCTGGTGGCCGGCGGTGGCGTCACCGGCAAGGCCGTGCTCGCGGCCCTGACCCGGTTCGGTGCCGTCCCCACCCTGTGCGACGACGACCCCGAAACGCTGCGCCGGTTCGCCGACGGCGGGGTCGCGACCGCGACGACGTCGACGGCCGCCGAAAGGGTCTCCGACTACGCCCTATTGGTGACCAGCCCCGGCTTCTCGCCGTCCACGCCGCTGCCGGCCGCCGCCGCGACGGCGGGCGTGCCCATCTGGGGCGACGTCGAGCTCGCCTGGCGGCTCGACGCCGCCGGCCACTACGGGCCGCCGCGCCGGTGGCTGGTGGTCACCGGGACCAACGGCAAGACCACGACGACGTCGATGCTGCACGCGATGCTGGTCGCCGGCGGGAAGAGCAGCGTGCTGTGCGGCAACATCGGTGACCCGGTCCTCGACGTGCTGGACCGGCCCGCCGACCTGCTGGCCGTCGAGGCGTCCAGCTTCCAGCTGCACTGGGCGCCCTCGCTGCGGCCCGAGGCCGGCGTCGTGCTCAACATCGCCGAGGATCACCTGGACTGGCACGCCACCATGGCCGAATACACCGCGGCGAAGGCCCGGGTGCTGGATGGCCGGGTGGCCGTGGCCGGGCTGGACGACGCCCGGGCCGCCGCGCTGCTGGACACCGCGGCCGCGCCGGTGCGGACCGGTTTCCGGCTCGGCGAACCGGCCGCGGGCGAACTCGGCGTGCGCGGCGGAATGCTGGTCGACCGCGCCTTCGCCGACGACCTGGCGCTGCTGCCGGCCGAATCGATCCCGGTGCCCGGCCCGGTCGGGGTGCTGGACGCCCTGGCCGCCGCGGCCCTGGCCCGCAGCGTCGGCGTGCCGGCCGAGGCGATCGCCGGCGCCGTCGCGTCGTTCCGGCTCGGCCGGCACCGCGCCGAGGTGGTGGCCGTCGCCGACGGGATCACCTACGTCGACGACTCCAAGGCGACCAACCCGCACGCCGCGCAGGCGTCGGTGCTGGCCTACCCGCGGGTGGTGTGGCTGGCCGGCGGTTTGCTGAAAGGCGCATCGGTGGACGCCGAGGTCGCCATCGTCGCATCGCGGCTGGTCGGCGCCGTGCTCATCGGCCGAGATCGCGCGGAGGTTGCACAGGCGTTATCGCGACACGCGCCGGATGTCCCCGTCGTCCACGTTGTGACAGGCGAGGATGCTGATATGGATGCGACTGCTGTGGTTCCTGATGCTTCTGTGACAGAAGTGAGACCTTCCGACGGCGACCTCGGCGCTCGCGTGATGACCGCGGCCGTGGCCGCCGCGCGGGACCTCGCCAAGCCGGGCGACACGGTGCTGCTGGCACCGGCCGGCGCGTCGTTCGACCAGTTCGCCGGTTACGCCGCCCGCGGCGACGCGTTCGCCGCCGCCGTCCGCGCGGCGATCCGGTAGCCGCTGTGGGAAACGCGCTGACCCGGCGGCTGCGCCGGGGCAAGGGCAGTAACCAGGCCGCCACCCCCGAGCGGGACGAGGCGGCTGCCGACGACGCTGCCGACGCCTCGATCGACGAGGACGCGACGGACGCCTTCGAAACCGCCGATCCGCCGAACGCCAGGGCCGGGGGCGGCGCAGCAGGCGTGAAGGCCCGGGTCGCGGCCCTGCCGGCCGGCCTGCGCGGCCGGTTCGGCGCTTGGCTGGGCCGGCCGATGACGTCGTTTCACCTGATCATCGCCGTCACCGGGCTGCTGACCACGCTCGGTCTGATCATGGTGCTGTCCGCCTCGGGGGTGCGCTCGTACGGCGCCGACGGGTCGGCGTGGGTGATCTTCGGCAAGCAGGTGCTGTGGACGATCATCGGGCTGGTCGCCGCCTACGTCGCGATGCGGGTGTCGGTGCGCTTCATCCGGCGCGTGGCCTTCACCGGTTACCTCGTCACGATCATCTTGCTAGTCCTCGTGCTGGTTCCCGGGATCGGCAACCTGGCCAACGGCTCGCGTAAGTGGTTCGTGATCGCGGGCTTCTCGATGCAGCCGTCCGAGCTGGCCAAGATCGCGTTCGCCATCTGGGGCGCCCACCTGCTCGCGGCGCGGCGAATGGAGCGGGCCTCGCTGCGCGAGATGCTGATCCCGCTGGTCCCGGCCGCGGTCATCGCGCTGGCGCTCATCGTCGCCCAGCCCGACCTGGGGCAGACGGTGTCGCTGGGCATCATCCTGCTGGCCCTGCTGTGGTACGCGGGCCTGCCGCTGCGGGTCTTCGTCACCTCGCTGCTGGCCGTCTTCATGGCCGGCGCGGTCCTCGCAATGTCCGCGGGGTACCGCTCGGACCGGGTGCGGTCCTGGATCAACCCCGAAAACGACCCGCAGGACACCGGCTATCAGGCCCGGCAGGCCAAGTTCGCGCTGGCCCACGGCGGCATCTTCGGCGACGGCCTCGGTCAGGGCGTCGCCAAGTGGAATTACCTGCCCAACGCCCACAACGACTTCATATTCGCGATCATCGGCGAGGAGCTCGGCTTCATCGGCGCGTTCGGGTTGCTGGCGCTCTTCGGGGTGTTCGCCTACACCGGGATGCGGATCGCGCGCCGCTCTGCCGACCCGTTCCTGCGGCTGCTGACCGCCACCACGACCATGTGGATCCTCGGGCAGGCGTTTATCAACATCGGCTACGTGATCGGCGTGCTGCCCGTCACCGGCCTGCAGCTGCCGCTCATCTCCGCCGGCGGAACATCCACGGCCGCAACACTTTTCATGATCGGGATTATGACCAACGCGGCCCGGCACGAACCGGAGGCGGTGGCCGCGCTGAGGGCCGGTCGCGACGACAAGGTGACCCGGCTGTTGCGGCTGCCGCTGCCCCAGCCGTACGTGCCCAGCCGCATCGAGGCGTTCCGCGACCGCAAGAAGGTGGGACCGCAGGCCGCCGGCAAGGGGCCGAAGGCGCCCGCACGCAAGGCGCCCCGCGCCGCCGACGCCCCGGTGCGGGGGGCCGCGGGACGAAAGGCCGCCCGCCCGACGCGCCAGTCTGGGGGCGGCGCCCGCGGGCGGGGAGGGCATCATGGATCTGGCCAGCGCTACGCCAGTCAGGGCGCCGGCCAGCGTAAGGCACGGCGAACTCGCGCATTGGAAGGTCAGCGTTACGGGTGAACGGCACGATCAAACAGCCGGCCGGCGGGCTGGGGGCAAGCCCCTCGCCCGCCGGTGCTGCATCATCGGCCCTTGATTCCGTGTCGGTCGTGCTGGCCGGTGGTGGGACGGCCGGGCACGTTGAGCCCGCCATGGCCGTCGCCGACGCCCTGCGCGCCCTCGACCCGAGCGTCCGGATCACCGCCCTGGGCACCCGCCGTGGGCTGGAGACGAGGCTGGTGCCCGAGCGCGGCTATCACCTGGAGCTGATCACGCCGGTCCCGCTGCCGCGCAAGCCCAGCGGCGACCTGGCCCGGCTGCCGCCGCGGGTGTGGCGCGCCGTGCGCGAGACCCGCGCGGTGCTCGACGCCGTCGACGCCGACGTGGTGATCGGCTTCGGCGGCTATGTGGCGGTACCGGCCTACCTGGCCGCCCGCGGCATCCCCGGCATTCGGCGCCGGGTGCCGGTGGTGATCCACGAGGCCAACGCCAGGGCCGGCATTGCCAACCGCGTCGGCGCGCGCACGGCCGACCGGATCCTTTCCGCGGTGCCGGATTCTGGGCTGCGCGGCGCCGAGGTGGTCGGGGTGCCGGTCCGGGCGACCATCACCACGCTGGACCGCGCCGCGCTGCGCGCCGAGGCCCGCAAGCACTTCGGCTTCGCCGACGACGCGCGGGTGCTGCTGGTGTTCGGCGGCTCGCAGGGCGCGGTCTCGCTGAACCGGGCGGTGTCGGCGGCCGCCGCCGACCTCGCCGCCGCCGGCGTCTCCGTGCTGCATGCCCACGGTCCCAAGAACACCCTCGAGCTGCGCACGCCCGCGCCGGGCGATCCGCCCTATGTGGCGGTGCCCTACCTGGACCGGATGGACCTGGCCTACGCCGCGGCCGACCTGGCCATCTGCCGATCTGGGGCGATGACGGTCGCCGAGGTGTCGGCCGTCGGCCTGCCGGCCATCTACGTGCCCCTGCCGATCGGCAACGGCGAGCAGCGGCTCAACGCGCTGCCGGTGGTCAACGCCGGCGGCGGCATGATCGTCGCCGACGCCGACCTGACCCCGGCCCTGGTGGCCCGCGAGGCCGGCGGGTTGCTCAACGACCCGGCGCGGGTGGCGGCCATGACGACGGCCGCCGCGCGGGTGGGACACCCGGACGCGGCGCGACGGGTGGCCCAGGCGGCGCTGGACATCGCGGCGCGGAGGCGAGGGTGACCGCCGAGCAGCTGCCGCCCGAGCTGCGGCGCGTGCACATGGTCGGCATCGGGGGAGCCGGCATGTCGGGCATCGCCCGCATCCTGCTGGACCGGGGCGCGCTGGTCTCCGGGTCCGACGCCAAGGAGTCGCGCGGCCTGCACGCCCTGCGCGCCCGGGGCGCGCTGATCCGCGTCGGCCACGATGCGTCGTCGCTGGATCAGTTGCCGGGCGGCGTGACGGCGGTCATCACCACCCACGCCGCCATCCCGAAGACCAACCCCGAGCTCGTCGAGGCGCGCCGGCGCGGCATCCCGGTGGTCCTGCGGCCCGTCGTGCTGGCCAAGCTGATGGCCGGGCGCACCACGCTGATGGTCACCGGCACGCACGGCAAGACGACGACGACGTCGATGCTGATCGTGGCCCTGCAGCATTGCGGGCGCGACCCGTCGTTCGCGGTCGGCGGCGAGCTCGGCGAGGCCGGCACCAACGCCCATCACGGCAGCGGCGACTGCTTCGTCGCCGAGGCCGACGAGAGCGACGGCTCGCTGCTCGAGTACACGCCCAACGTCGCGGTGGTCACCAACATCGAGACCGATCACCTGGACTTCTACGGCAGCGCCGACGCGTACGTCGAGGTGTTCGACGCGTTCGTGGAGCGACTCGCGCCCGGGGGAGCGCTGGTCGTGTGCACCGACGACCCGGGGGCGGCGGCGCTGGCCGAGCGCACCGCCGAGCTGGGCATCCGGGTGCTGCGCTACGGCTCCGCGGGGGAAGGCCTGGCCGCCAGGCTGTTGTCGTGGGAGCAGCAGGGGATCGAGGCGGTCGCGCACATCCAGCTCGCGGGCGAGGAGCATCCGCGCGTGATGCGGCTGTCGGTGCCCGGGCGGCACATGGCGCTCAACGCGCTGGGCGCGCTGCTGGCGGCGCTCGAGATCGGGGCGTCGGCCGACGAGGTGCTCGACGGGCTGGCCGGATTCGAGGGCGTGCGGCGCCGCTTCGAACTGGTCGGGACCTCGGGAACCGGCCCGGAGGCGGTGCGGGTGTTTGACGACTACGCCCACCATCCCACCGAGATCGCCGCCACGCTTGCGGCGGTCCGCACCGTCCTCGAGCAGAGCGGGGACGGCCGCTCCATCGTGGTGTTCCAGCCCCATTTATATTCGCGCACAAAGGCTTTCGCCGCCGAGTTCGGCCGGGCGCTGGACGCCGCCGACGAGGTGTTCGTGCTCGACGTCTACGGCGCGCGCGAACAACCGCTCACCGGCGTCAGCGGGGCCAGCGTCGCCGAGCACGTCAGCGTGCCGGTGCGCTACCTGCCGGATTTCTCCGCGGTCGCCGGGGAGGTCGCCGAGGCCGCGGGCCCCGGCGACGTCGTCGTCACGATGGGTGCGGGCGACGTGACGCTGCTGGGTCCGGAGATCGTGACCGCGCTGCGGCTGCGGGCCAACCGCAGCGCGCCGGGCCGGCCGGGGATACCGCGATGACCGAGCCGAACGAGGCCAGCCCGCCCGAGCCCGGCTCCGACACCGCCGACGGCGTGATCACCGAACCGCTCGCGACGGGGCAGCAAGGCGAGGCCGCAGCCGAGGATCAGGCCGAGTTCGAGGGGCCGCGCCGGCGGGCGCGCCGCGAGCGGGCCGAGCGCCGCGCGGCGCAGGCGCGCGCCCGGGCCATCGAGGAGGCCCGCCGCGAGGCCAAGCGCCAGGCCAGCGGGCGCATCGTCAACCAACCCATACCTGCCCGCGGCGTGGTGCGGGGGCTGAAGATGCTGCTGATCAGCGTGGTGGTGGCCGTCGTCGGTGTAGGGCTGGGGCTGGTGCTGTACTTCACGCCCGCGATGTCGGCGCGCGAGATCGTCGTCACCGGAACCGGCACGGTGACGCGCGAGCAGGTGCTGGACGCGGCGCGGGTGCGGCCCGGGACGCCGCTGCTGCAGATCAACACCAACCAGGTCGCCGAGCGGGTGGCCGCGATCCGGCGGGTGGCCAGCGCGCGCGTGCAGCGGCAGTACCCGTCGGCCCTGCGCATTACGATCGTGGAGCGGGTGCCGTTGGTGGTGAAGGACTTTCCGGACGGCCCGCACCTATTCGACCGCGACGGCGTCGACTTCGCGACCGCCCCGCCGCCCCCCGCGCTGCCCTACATCGACGTCGCCGACCCCGGCCCGAGCGACCCGGCGACCAAGGCCGCGCTGCAGGTGCTGATCGCGCTGCGCCCAGAGGTCTCGGGCCAGGTGGGCCGGATCGCGGCGCCGTCGGTCGCCTCGATCACGCTGACGCTCAACGACGGGCGGGTGGTGATCTGGGGGACCACCGACCGCACCGAGGAGAAGGCCGAGAAACTGGCCGCGCTGCTGACCCAGCCCGGCCGGACCTACGACGTGTCCAGCCCCGATCTGCCGACCGTGAAGTAGCCGCGCCTAGCCCATCGAGCGTCACGCCAGCGTGGCGCCCGGCGGCGAATGCCGCGCTGGCGTGACGCTCGGCGGACACACAGCGCCGCGCTAGCCAAAAATTTGCGTGCCGCGCGTCGGCGCGCC
This sequence comes from Mycobacterium sp. IEC1808, assembly GCF_002101935.1. NCBI lineage: Bacteria > Bacillati > Actinomycetota > Actinomycetes > Mycobacteriales > Mycobacteriaceae > Mycobacterium > Mycobacterium sp. IEC1808. The sequence continues at coordinate 32,506 of NZ_LQPV01000019.1, forward strand.
TGCGGGATTAGCGCCCGCCTGACCCATACCGTTCTGTTTGCGCGGAACTACTTGACATAACTCTAACTCTATGGTTGAGGTTGAGGGTTTGCCAAGCGGACACACCGAGTCCCACCAGGGAGGAAGAAGTAATGATGACCCCCCCGCACAACTACCTGGCCGTCATCAAGGTTGTGGGTATCGGTGGCGGCGGCGTCAACGCCGTCAACCGGATGATCGAGCAGGGCCTCAAGGGCGTGGAGTTCATCGCCATCAACACCGACGCCCAGGCGCTGTTGATGAGCGACGCCGACGTCAAGCTCGACGTCGGACGCGACTCCACCCGCGGGCTGGGCGCCGGAGCCGACCCGGAGGTCGGGCGCCGGGCCGCCGAGGACGCCAAGGACGAGATCGAAGAGCTGCTGCGCGGGGCCGATATGGTCTTCGTCACCGCCGGCGAGGGCGGCGGCACCGGCACCGGCGGGGCGCCCGTCGTGGCCAGCATCGCCCGCAAGCTGGGCGCGCTGACCGTCGGCGTGGTCACCCGGCCGTTCTCCTTCGAGGGCAAACGGCGCGGCAATCAGGCCGAAAGCGGCATCGCCGCGCTGCGGGAAAGCTGCGACACGCTCATCGTTATCCCCAACGACCGGCTGCTGCAGATGGGCGACGCCGCGGTATCGCTGATGGACGCGTTCCGCAGCGCCGACGAGGTGCTGCTCAACGGCGTCCAGGGCATCACCGACCTGATCACCACGCCCGGCCTGATCAACGTCGACTTCGCCGACGTCAAGGGCATCATGTCCGGCGCGGGCACCGCCTTGATGGGCATCGGCTCCGCCCGCGGCGAGGGCCGCTCGCTCAAGGCCGCCGAGATCGCGATCAACTCGCCGCTGCTGGAGGCGTCGATGGAGGGCGCCCAGGGCGTGCTGATGTCGATCGCCGGCGGCAGCGACCTGGGCCTGTTCGAAATCAACGAGGCGGCCTCGCTGGTGCAGGACGCCGCCCACCAGGACGCCAACATCATCTTCGGCACCGTCATCGACGACTCGCTGGGCGACGAGGTGCGCGTCACCGTGATTGCCGCCGGGTTCGAGGCCAGCGGACCGGGCCGCAAGCCGGTGATCGGCGCCGGGGAGAAAGCCGGCGCGCACCGGATCGAGTCGGCGAAGGCCGGCAAGCTCACGTCGACGCTGTTCGAACCCGTCGACGCGGTGAGCGTGCCGGTGCACACCAACGGCGCGACGTTGAGTATTGGCGGTGACGACGACGACGTCGACGTGCCGCCGTTCATGCGCCGCTGACGTCGTGCGCGTGACACGGGAACGGCCCGGCCGTCCGGATACTGGTCACGTGAGCGTTCGCATCCGGCGGGTGACCACCACCCGCGCGGGCGGTGTCTCGGCGCCGCCGTTCGACACCTTCAACCTGGGTGACCACGTCGGTGACGACCCGGCCGCGGTGGCCGCCAACCGATCCCGGCTGGCCGCGGCCCTCGGACTGGGCACCGACCGGGTCGTGTGGATGAACCAAATCCATGGCGATCGGGTCGAGGTGGTCGACGCGCCGCAGCAAGCGGCAGTCGACGGCACCGACGCGCTGGTGACCAGCACCCCGCGATTGGCGCTGGCGGTGGTGACCGCCGACTGCGTCCCGGTGCTGATGGCCGACGCGCGCGCCGGCGTGGTCGCCGCCGTGCACGCCGGTCGCGTCGGCGCGCAGCGTGGGGTGGTGGCGCGCGCGGTGGAGGCGATGCTCGGGCTCGGCGCGCAGGCCGGCGACATCTCGGCGCTGCTCGGGCCGGCGGTCAGCGGCCGCAACTACGAGGTGCCCGCCGCGATGGCCGACGAGGTCGAGGCGGCGCTGCCGGGCAGCCGGACCACCACCTCGGCGGGCACGCCCGGACTGGATCTTCGGGCCGGAATCGCTTGCCAGCTAAGGGATTTGGGTGTCACGGCGATCGACGTCGACCCCCGCTGCACGGTGGCCGACCCGACCCTGTTCAGTCATCGCCGGGACGCGCCGACCGGTCGGCTGGCGTCGCTGATCTGGATGGAGTGACCTCGATGGCGGGGGACATGCCGGCCGGGCAAGACCGCGAAACGGAATTGACGCACGCATTGGCCGCGGTGCGTTCGCGACTTGCGGCGGCCGCGGAAGCGGCGGGCCGCAATGTCAGCGAAATTGAACTTCTCCCCATTACCAAATTCTTTCCAGCAACCGATGTCGCGATTTTGTCTCGATTGGGTTGTCGGTGCGTTGGCGAATCCCGCGACCAGGAAGCCGCGGCGAAGGTCGCCGAAGTCGCGCGGTTGGCCGGTAGTTCAGCGCTTGCGGACTTGCCGAATATGCACTGGCACATGGTCGGCCGCATTCAGCGCAATAAGGCGCGGTCGCTGGCCAACTGGGCGCACACCGCCCACTCGGTCGACAGCACCCGGCTGGTGACCGCGCTCGATCGGGCGGTGTCGACGGCGCTGTCGGAGGGACGCCGGTCCGAGCCGCTGCACGTCTACGTCGAAGTCAGCCTCGACGGCGACGTCTCCCGCGGCGGCGTCGACATCACCGGGCCCGGCGCCCTCGATCAGGTCTGCGCGCAGGTCGCGGACTCCAAAAGCCTGAAGCTGCTCGGCCTGATGGGCATCCCGCCGCTCGACTGGGACCCCGAGCGGGCCTTCGACCTGCTGCGATCGGAGCACCGCCGGGTGCTCGAATCGCACCCGGATGCGGTGGGCTTGTCCGCCGGCATGTCCAGCGACTTCGAAATCGCCGTCAAACATGGTTCGACATGTGTGCGTGTCGGTACCGCGCTATTGGGTCCGCGGCGGCTACCGTCACCGTAATTAGTCACTGTAGTCACACCTTCATCACAGACACCAATAATCCCAGGGGCTAGAAGGGTTAAGCGATGAGCACACTGCACAAAGTCAAGGCCTACTTCGGTATGGCTCCGATGGAGGACTACGACGACGAGTACTACGACGACCGCGCGCCCTCTCGCGGATTCCCCCGCCCGCGCTTCGACGACGGCTACGGGCGCTATGACGGGCGCGACTTCGACGACCCGCGCGGCGAGCCCGCCGACTACCCGCCGAGCTACCGCGGCGGCTACCCGGAGGAGCGGGGTTACACCCCCCGCGAATTCGACCGTCCCGAGATGGGCCGCCCGCGCCTCGGGACGTGGCTGCGGAACTCCACCCGCGGCGCGCTGGCGATGGACCCGCGCCGGATGGCGATGCTGTTCGAAGAGGGCAGCCCGATGTCGAAGATCACCACGCTGCGGCCCAAGGACTACAGCGAGGCGCGCACCATCGGCGAACGTTTCCGCGACGGCACCCCGGTCATCATGGACCTGGTGTCAATGGACAACGCCGACGCGAAGCGGCTCGTCGACTTCGCGGCCGGCCTGGCCTTCGCGCTGCGCGGCTCGTTCGACAAGGTCGCGACCAAGGTGTTCCTGCTGTCGCCCGCCGACGTCGACGTGTCACCCGAAGAGCGTCGCCGGATCGCCGAAACCGGCTTTTACGCTTACCAATAGGCGCGCCCGTGCCGCCGCCTAGCAGGTCGGCGGCCGTGAGGTGTGTGCCCGCACCGTTGACTCGGTACGCTGGCGGCTGATATTCGGGTCATCTCATCGGTTAGGTCGGGGCGTCGGAGTTGGTGCTGTTCTTTCAGATCCTTGGGTTCGCGCTGTTCATCTTCTGGCTGCTGCTGATCGCCCGGGTCGTCGTCGAGTTCATCCGTTCGTTCAGCCGTGACTGGCATCCGACCGGCATCACTGTCGTGGTTCTCGAGATCATCATGTCGATCACCGACCCGCCGGTGAAACTGCTGCGGCGGCTGATCCCGCAGCTCACCATCGGGGCGGTCCGCTTCGACCTGTCGATCATGGTGCTGTTGCTGGTCGCGTTCATCGGCATGCAACTGGCGTTCGGCGCCGCCGCGGGAGCCGCGCCGTGAGCGCGCCGACGGAGCCGGGAGACGGTTCGGCCACGTTTTAGCGTCGGTTCGGCGGCCGCGATTTAAAAACTTTAAGGGTTTGGATTTTATTGGTCTTAGTGTTTGAAATTGGTTCTTAATTATTGGGCTAATCGGCTACCGCCGGGTCTGGTGTGACAGGATGGACGGCAGTTGCACGACGGCAACCACTCCGTTCTACACTTTCCAGATCGTTTGACAGGAACTCGAGGGGACGAACAATGCCGCTTACACCAGCCGACGTCCACAATGTGGCGTTCAGTAAGCCGCCGATCGGCAAGCGCGGTTACAACGAAGACGAGGTCGACGCCTTCCTCGACCTGGTGGAAAACGAGCTGACGCGGCTCATCGAGGAGAACTCCGATCTGCGTCAACGCATCGAGGAGCTGGACCGCGAGCTGGCCGCCGGGGGTGGCGGCGGCGCCGCTCAGCCCACCCAGGCGATCCCCACCTACGAGCCCGAACCCGAGCCGGTCAAACCGGCGCCCGTCGTGGCGCCTCCGCCGCCTGCGGCCCCCACGGGAACCAACGAGGAGCAGGCCCTCAAGGCCGCCCGGGTGCTGAGCCTGGCCCAGGACACCGCCGATCGGCTCACCAGCACCGCCAAGGCCGAGTCCGACAAGATGCTTGCCGACGCGCGCGCCAACGCCGACCAGATCCTCAGCGAGGCCAAGCACACCGCCGAGACCACCGTCGCGGAGGCCCGGCAACGCGCCGACGCGATGTTGGCCGACGCCCAGAGCCGCTCGGAGACCCAGTTGCGGCAGGCCCAGGAGAAGGCCGACGCCCTGCAGGCCGACGCGGAACGCAAGCACTCCGAAATCATGGGAACCATCAACCAGCAGCGCACCGTGCTGGAGGGCCGCCTCGAGCAGCTGCGCACGTTCGAGCGCGAGTACCGCACCCGCCTCAAGACCTACCTCGAATCTCAGCTCGAGGAACTCGGCCAGCGCGGCTCGGCGGCACCCGTCGACTCCAGCGCCGATGCCGGCGGGTTCGACCAGTTCAATCGGGGTAATAACTAGCCTGGCAGCCGCGCCAAGCCACGACGCGGCACTAACCTGCACTGGACCTGGCAGTCCCGCTCGTCGCCTGGAGGATGGCCGATGCTGATCATTGCGCTGGTACTCGCCCTGATCGGGCTCGTCGCGTTGGTGTTCGCGGTCGTCACCAGCAACGAGTTGGTCGCCTGGGTGTGCATCGGCGCCAGCGTCCTGGGCGTGGTGCTGCTGATCATCGACGCCCTGCGGGAACGCCAGCGGCGCGACGCCGGCGGCGAAGTCGCCGAAGACGCTGCAGCAGCGGGGGACGGCGAGGACGCGACGGTCGATTACCCCGAGGAAGTCCCGGAGGAGGGCGAACGACCCGCCGAGGACACCACCGTCGGCGAGTCTTCACAGGGGCTCGAAACCAGCGAGGAGTCGGCGGTGCCCGCCGACGGCCGCGGCGAGAACCGCACCACGTAGCCGTCAGCGGGTCGGCGTATTCAGCAGCTCGCGGACCTCATCGTCACTGACCTGATGGAAGTCGGCGTACACCTGCCCGACGGCTTCGAAACCCGGGGGCATGGTCGCGCACACCACGTCGTCGGCTTCCTGCCCGATCTCGCGGCACGTCGACGGGGGGCCGACCGGAACCGCGACGACGATCGACCGCGGGCCCGCGGCCCGCAGGGCGCGGACGGCGACCAGCATGCTGGCCCCCGTGGCGATGCCGTCGTCGACCAGGATCACGATCTTGCCCCGCGGGTCGGCCACGGGTCGGCCGCCCCGGTACGCCTGCTCGCGCCGGTGGAGTTCGGCCGTTTCGCTGGCGATCACCTCGCGGACCTGCTCGTCGGTGATGTGCAGGCTCGAAACCACGTTGTCGTTCATCACCACCGCACCGCCGCTGGCCAGCGCGCCCATCGCGAGCTCCGGCCAGCGCGGCACCCCGAGCTTGCGGACCAGGAACACGTCGAGCGGGGCGTGCAGCGCCGCCGCGATTTCCCACGCCACCGGGACGCCGCCGCGGGCGAGCCCGAAAACCAGTAGATCGTCCTTGCCCCGGTAGGACGCCAACTGCTCGGCGAGCACGCGGCCGGCCTCGCGACGGTCGCGGAACGTGCGCGTCGCTGTTCGCCGAAGAAAGCCGCTCGGTGGGTTCATTGGTCGCATTCGCCAGGCTTGGCCTTTATCTAGCCTACGTGCGGCGTCCAGGTGCGCGAAGAAGGCCAGAGGGCCGGATTCTCGCGGTGAGTTTCATCACGCAGTAGCCTTGTGCGCGAGGGGAATTCGCGGCGGCACGAGAGGAATGGCGAAATGGGTCGGCGCACTTACACGTCCTACAGCATCGCCTGCGCGGTGGTGTGGGCTGTGATCTTGGTCGGGGTTTCGGCGGTGGCGGGCGCCGACACCCGGCGCACGTTCCTGCTGGTCGGCCTTGGATGGGGGATCGGCTGGCTGTCGGCGACGATCGCTCGGGCCGTGTACCCGCCGCCCAAGCGGCATGCCGGGCCGTAAAACCGGTGTGTGATCGCGGCTTCGCCGCTCAACACACTCCATCGGCTCGGACGTGAATGCGAGCATTCACGTCGCCGGATGTGTGCTCGCGGCTTCGCCGCTCAACACACTCCGTCGCCTCAGGAATGAATGCGAGCATTCATTCCATTCGGCTCGGTCGTGTGTCCGAGGGGGGACTTGAACCCCCACGCCCATTAGTAGGGCACTAGCACCTCAAGCTAGCGCGTCTGCCATTCCGCCACTCGGACAAGACCAACGAGAGTTGGCAGCTAAGGCTATCGGATCGGCCCGCGCGGACCCAAGTTAGCTCGCCGCGCGCCGGGGGTTCCGGCCCGAGCCCGGCGGCGCCGGCAGTGGTAGGAAGGGTGGTTGTGACCGAGCGCACCGAGCTGTCGTCCAATCGCTTCGATGACGTGGTCGAGGTCGTCAGCAGGTTGATCCGGTTCGACACCACCAACACCGGCGATCCCGAGACCACGCGGGGCGAGGCCGAGTGCGCGCAATGGGTCGCCGAGCAGCTGCAAGAGGTGGGCTACCTGCCGCAGTACATCGAGTCCGGCGCGCCCGGCCGCGGCAACGTGTTCGCCCGCCTACCGGGCGCGGACAGCTCGCGCGGCGCCCTGCTGATCCACGGGCATCTCGACGTGGTCCCGGCCGAGCCCGCCGATTGGACCGTGCACCCGTTCTCGGGCGCGATCCGGGACGGCTTCGTCTGGGGCCGCGGCGCGGTCGACATGAAGGACATGGTCGGCATGATGATCGTGGTCGCCCGGCAGTTGAAGCGGGCGGGCATCGTGCCGCCCCGCGATCTGGTGTTCGCGTTCGTCGCCGACGAGGAGCATGGCGGTCACTATGGGGCGCAATGGCTGGTCAACAACCGGCCGGAGCTGTTCGACGGCGTCACCGAGGCGATCGGCGAAGTGGGCGGGTTCTCCCTGACCGTGCCGCGCCGCGACGGGGGAGAGCGCCGGCTCTACCTGATCGAGACGGCCGAGAAGGCGATGTCGTGGATGCGGCTGAGCGCCCAGGGCCCGGCCGGACACGGGTCGATGGTGCACGACCAGAACGCCGTCACCGCCGTCGCCGAGGCGGTCGCCCGGCTGGGCAGGCACCAGTTTCCACTCGTGGTGACCGACACCGTCCAGCAGTTCCTGGCCGCCGTGAGCGAGGAGACCGGGCTGAGCTTCGACATCGATGCGCCCGACCTGGCGGGGACGATCGACAAGCTCGGCCCGATGGCCCGCATGCTCAAGGCGGTCCTGCACGACACCGCCAACCCGACGATGCTCAAGGCCGGGTACAAGGCCAACGTGATCCCCGCGACGGCGGAGGCGGTGGTGGACTGCCGCATCCTGCCGGGTCGCAAGGCGGCATTCGAGGCCGAGGTGGACCAGCTGATCGGCCCCAACGTGGCCCGCGAATGGATCAGGGACCTCCCGTCGTACGAGACCAGCTTCGACGGTGAGCTAGTCGATGCCATGAACGCCGCCGTGCTGGCGGTCGACCCCGACGGCCGGACGGTGCCCTACATGCTTTCCGGTGGCACCGACGCAAAATCCTTTGCGTGCTTGGGGATTCGCTGTTTCGGCTTCAGCCCGCTGCGGCTGCCGCCGGACCTGGACTTCGCCGCGCTGTTCCACGGGGTCGACGAGCGGGTACCCATCGAGGCGCTGAGGTTCGGCACCGAGGTGCTGGAACACTTCCTGACACACTGCTAGTAGACAACCAAAGAGAGGATCGCCCATGAGCCTGCCGCCCGACCCCTACGACGCGCTGCCGAAACTGCCGTCGTTCGGCCTGAATTCGAACTCGATCACCAACGGGCAGCCGCTGGCCACCCCGCAAGTCAGCGGGATCATGGGCGCCGGCGGGGAGGACGTCAGCCCGCAGCTGAGCTGGTCGGGCTTCCCCGAGGAGACCCGCAGCTTCGCGGTCACCGTCTACGACCCCGACGCCCCGACACTGTCCGGATTCTGGCACTGGGCGGTGGCCAACCTGCCCGTCGACGTCACCGACCTACCCGACAACGCCGGCGACGGCAGCGATTTGCCCGGCGGCGCACTGACTTTGGTGAACGACGCCGGCATGCGCCGGTACGTCGGCGCCGCGCCGCCGCCGGGGCACGGCCCGCATCGTTACTATGTCGCGGTGCACGCCGTGGACGTCGAGAAGCTCGACCTGCCCGAAGACGCCAGCCCGGCGTTCCTCGGGTTTAACCTGTTCCAGCACGCGATCGCGCGCGCCTACATCTACGGGACTTACGAGCAGAAGTAGCCCGCACGTTCGCGAAAGTGCAACTGCCGACAGGCCACTCGGGCAACGCGTCGCCAGTTGCACTTTCGCGACAGGGACTAGCCGGTCGGTGTGATTGCCGCGGCGATCGCTTCCGGAATGGTGTTGAACAGCGTCGGGAACAGGCCCCCGAATTCCGTGCCGCCGAGGGTCTGGTTGATGGGGATACTGATGCCGAGCAGGTTCAACGGAATCGTGACCGACAGCGGTTCCGGCGGAGTAAGAAGCCCGTCGAACGGCACGTGGGCCGTGGCCGGCAGGATGATGACGCCCACCCCCGGTTCCGACACGGCCACCGGCAGCGGCAGGTCCACCAGCAGTTGGCCGTTGAGGAAGCCGTTCATCGCGTAGGCGGGCATGTCGCCGACCGCGTTGAGCATTCCCAGGACGTTGCCGGTCTGCGCCGCAGTACCGAACGCCGTCGCGCCCTGCGCGACCCCGTTCGCCATCGCGAATGGCGGACCCAATATCGCGAAGCCCAGCTGCAATGGCAGCCCGAATATGGCCTGGCCGGCCAGCGTGCCGCCCGGAGGCAAAGCCGCCAGGGTCACCGTGAAGTTCGCCGAGACGCCGGCGTTGGTGAGTACGCCGACCGCGTTGGCCAAGTTGTGCAGCATCTGCCCTGGGACAGAGCCGGCAGGGACCAGGCTGGCGACACCCTGAACCTGCTGTCCGGTGGCGGTCAGGATGGGAAGCAGCGCTGCCGCCGGGCCTTCCAACCCGACCGGGCCCACGATGGAGATCGTGGCGTTGAGGTTCGCAATGGAACCACTGACATTGGTCGTCAGGTGGCTGGTATCGAATCCGGTGATGAACAGGTCGATCGGCGCGTGCGCTGCGTCCTGCACCGCCGCGTAGTAGTTGCCGGCGGCTACTGCTGCCTGGGCCGCCGCGATGTCGCGGGTCGCGGCGGGCAAAGTGCCCTGGATGCCGGAGCCGATTTGCTGCAGCGACGTGCTCACCGTCCACCCATAGCCGGTCACGCCGTTGACGAACGTCTGCCCCAGGGCCACCGGGTTGAAGGTCGCGGCGCCCTGAACGGCCAGTTGAATGTTCGTCGGAACGTTCGCGGGGAAACCCTGCAGGTCGCTCGCGACCCCACTCGCGATGAGCTGCGCGTAGTGACTCTGGTTGGCGATGATCTGGCTCAGGATCGGGAACGGATGGCTCGCGAACTGCGCGCCCATCAGGCTCAGATTCGTCGCCGTGTTCTCAAAGAGGACCGTGTACGGGTTGGGATAGGGCGCCGGGCTGCCGGATGGCACCGGCCCGAACAGCCCGGGCAGCAACGAGTTCAGCAGGGGTTGAAGTCCCTGGAGCAGCGGCACGTCCTGGAAGAGCCCGGTGACGGTTCCGCCCACGTCGCTCAGGGTTATGCCGTGGGTCAGCTCGTTGGACAAGAAGGTGCCCAGGTCCAGTCCGACGCCGTTGAGGGTCGGCCCCAGCAGGGCGCCGAGGGGTCCCGAGGTGAGGCTCAGGCCTGGGGTCAAATTGCCGAGGTTGAACGGCCCGAAGAAGTCGCTCAGGGTCGGGAAGCCACTAAGAATCGCCGGGAAGGCGCCCAAGCCGTTGGCGAATGCGCCGCCGATGCTGTTGAAGATGCCGTTGAAGGGGCTGAGGAGTTGGTTTAGCCCGCTGCCCAAACCACCGAGCAGCCCGGTGCCCGGGGCACCCAGGCCGAGCAGTCCGTCGCCCCCGCCGAGCAGTCCGCCGAGCAGCGGGGCGGACGCAGCCGCACCGTTGGCGGTGAATTCGCCGATCATGGCCTGCTGGGCATTGGCGAGCTCGGTGCCGAGGTAGGCCGCCGCCCCACCGTTCAGCAGGTTCACAAACTCGTTGTGAAATGCCGCCGCCTGGGCGGTCATCGCCTGGAATTGCTGCCCGTACGCACCGAATAGCTCCGAGACGGCCAGCGACACGTCATCGGCGGCAGCGGTGGTGATGGCGGTCGTCTGGCCCGCTGCGGCCGCGGTGGCCTCTCGCAGCGCGGAACCGATGCCCGCCAAATCCCCGGCGGCGGCCCCGACCGTTTCCGGCGCAGCAACGACAAATGACATGGCAGTCTCCCCTCGAAGGCTCTCCCGATTAGCCTGCTGAGATACCGGTCACAATGTTCACCAAATTGTGACGGGCTAAACCCGTTTCTAGCAGCTAGTTATACAAATGCACAACCCGCAACGCGCGGCGTCGTATTGGCAAGGCGTTCAACCGTTTTAATTGACACACGCCAAATAGGACGGCTATCCCGGCTCCCCAAGCCGTTCCGAGCCCCCCGTCGGTCGGCCCGGGTCGATGGCCGCGGACCCCACCGCGTCGCCGAGTGACGCGAACCCGCCGTCATGCAGGCGGCGGGCAATGCCGTCGTGAATGTGCTTGGGCCACAAGCCTCCTCCGTAGATGAAGCCGGTGTAGCCCTGCAGCAGCGACGCGCCCGCGGTGATCCGCTCCCACGCGTCGTCGGCCGTCTCGATGCCGCCCACGCTGATGAGCACCAGGCGGTCACCCACCCGGCCGTAGAGCCGACGCAGCACCTCGACGGCCCTGCGCGCCACCGGCGGCCCCGAGATACCGCCCGCGCCAAGCTTTTTCACCCCCGGCGTGTTCAGTCCCTCCCGCGACACGGTGGTGTTGGTCGCGACGATGCCGGCCAGGCCCAGCTCGATGGCCAGGTCGGCGATGTCATCGACGTCGGAATCGGAAAGGTCGGGTGCGATCTTGACCAGCACCGGCGTCGACGTCGTCGAGGCCTCCAGCAGGACGCCCTGCAGGATCGGCCGCAGCGATTCCACGGCCTGCAGGTCGCGCAGCCCCGGCGTGTTGGGCGAGCTGACGTTGACCACCAGATACGACGCGAGCGGTCCCACCAGCCGGGCGCTGGCCCGATAGTCGCCGATGGCGTCGGCGGCCGCGACCGCCTTCGTCTTGCCGATGTTGACCCCGATCGGCACGTCGGGGCGGCGGTGGGTGAGGCGGATCGCCAGCGCGCCGGCGCCGCGATTGTTGAACCCCATCCGGTTCAGCAGGGCCCGGTCGGCGGGCAGCCGGAACAGGCGGGGGCCGGGGTTGCCGGGCTGGGGTTGCGCCGTGACGGTGCCCACCTCGGCGTACCCGAAACCCAACGCGCCCCAGGTGAGCAGGCCCTTGCCGTCCTTGTCGAAGCCGGCGGCCAGGCCCAGCGGTCCGGGGAAACGCACCCCGAACACCGTGCTGGCCAGCACCGGGTCGGTCGGGCCGAGCCGTCGGTGCAGCGACCGCCGCGCGACGGGCAGGGCCGTGACGGCGCGCAGCAGTGCGAACACCAGCGTGTGAATGCGTTCGGGCGGGAACAGGAATAACAGCCGGCGGGTAAGCCGGTACATCACAATTCCGGTTGGTCGGGCCGTCGGCTGTCGAGACGAGTTTTCTTGCGGCGCAACAACACCCGTCGGCTGCCGTCGGTGTAGAGGCGCACCCGGGTGAGCTCCCAGCCGCGATATTCGGCCTCGATGGACAGCCGGATGGACGCGCTGAGCCGCGTCACTTCCGGCGGCAGGCGCAGCGGGATCCATTCGTATTCGTCGGACATCTCCGCTTCCCAGCCCGCCGGCAGCCGACTCCACCGCGGTTCTTGACGGCTCGTCACGGCGTGCCCGCCGCGTGCTCGATGACCTGGACACCCGCACCCGACCCCGACACCACGTACAAGGTGCCCGACGCTTCGTCAAAAGCCAGCGAGTTGGGTTGCTGCACGGTTGGGTATCGCACCCTTTCGACGGGAATTCCGGTTGACAGATCGTAACCAATGACGACGTTCGCCGCGGTGAGGGACACCCAGGCCAGCCCCCGGGAACCGGCCAGGCCGTAGGGGGACTGCCGCACCGGGTAGGCCTGCCGCAGGATCAGCGGATCGGCTCCGTAGACCAGCAGCTGCCCGCCGCGGGTGTCGGCGACCAGGACGCGGCCCAGCGAGTCGGCGGCCAGGGTGGTGGCGCCCTCCCCGGCACGCAGCGCCTGCTCGGCGCGTCCGTCGGCGCCGATCGTCGTCACCGAGGTCTGGCCCCGATCCAGCACCACTATCGTATTCCCTTGTGCCACAATCGCATCCACACGCGCGAAGATCTTGTTGCGGGTACTGATGGTGGCGCTGCGTACGGAAGTCGGTGTCCGGGACGCGAAGGTGTAGAGGGCGCCGTCCGCGCTGCCCAGCACCAGCGTTCCGTCGGCTCGCTCGGCGACGGCGGTGAAGTCGACCTGCTGGGCGTTGGCGACGGGCACGCGGGTCGCGCGTCCGGCGGACAGGTCGACCACGAAGTAGCCCCCCCGGGTGGCCAGGAAGGCCGTGCCGCGGCCGTCGCCGGTCAACGCGGTCGCCGGGCCCGGCAGGTCGACCACCCGCGGCGCGGACTGCGGGTCGCCGAATTCGGTGAGACTGGCGGGCGCCTCCGGGTCGGGGCCGGGGACCAGGACGGCCAGTTGACGGGTGGCCGCGTCGAAGATTGCCGCGGCGCCGTGGCCGGCCAGCTGTCGCACCGTGCCGGCCGGGGGTTGCGACGCCGGCGGGGAGACGGCCGGCTGGGCCGGTTCGATCGTGGGCGGCGCGCTAGCGAGCGGATCGCCCGAGCAACCCGCGACCGCTACCAGCAAAAACGCCAGCGCAAGGAAGGCGCCCTGGGCTGCCGGTTTGTCGACCATATGTCGTCGCAGCAATTATTTTCCCTCGCGTCACCAACGTGAAATTCAAATTTTAGGGAACGGTTTCGCATCCAATATGGCCATGTTGCCTGCATGGGGTCGGACTGGAGAGGTATGGTCGCGTCATGACCGTCATCGTTGACCGGCATGTCGCAGACAAAGAGTTTGCTGTCGAGGACATCTCGACGGGAATCTTTGCCAGCGGGTACGGACAACTCGGTGATGGGCGCAGCTTCTCCTTCCACATCGAGCACCGCTCGCTCGTCGTCGAAATTTACCGCCCACGCCTCTCCGGCCCCGTTCCGCAGGCCGAGGACGTGGTCGCGCGGGCTGTCCGCGGCCTGGTCGACATCGACCTCACCGACGAGCGCAGCCTGACCGCCGCGGTACGCGACTCGATCGCGCATGCGGTGCCGGTCTCCCGCTAACGAACCACCCACGCCCTTACCGAGTACGGTCGTCGTCGTGACCGTCATCCTGCTCAGGCACGGCCGCTCCACCTCGAACACCGCCGGTGTGCTGGCCGGGCGCTCGGAGGGCGTCGACCTCGACGACAAGGGCCGCGAGCAGGCCGCCGGGCTGATCGACCGGATCGGCGACCTGCCGATCCGCGCGGTGGTCACCTCCCCGCTGCTGCGCTGCCGGCGCACCGTCGAGCCGCTGGCCGAGGCGCTGTGCCTCGAGCCGCTCATCGACGAGGAACTCGCCGAGGTGGACTACGGCGACTGGACCGGCCGCAAGATCGGCGAGTTGACGAAGGAGCCGTTGTGGCGGGTGGTCCAGGCCCACCCCAGCGCGGCGGTGTTCCCGGGCGGTGAGGGCCTGGCGCAGGTGCAGGCTCGCGCCGTCGCGGCCATCCGAGCGCACGACCGCCGGTTGGCCGCAGAACTTGGCGGAGCAGACGGCGCCGACGCGCTCTGGGTGGCCTGCACCCACGGTGACGTCATCAAGTCCGTCGTCGCCGACGCATACGGCATGCACCTGGACGGGTTTCAGCGCGTCACCGCCGATCCCGGGTCGGTAACGGTGATCCGCTACACCCCGCTGCGGCCATTCGTGTTGCACGTCAACCACACGGGCGGCCGGCTGTCCGCCGCGTTGCGGGCGGGGCCCCCGCCGAAGGACGAGACCAAGGGTGATGAGGCTCACGATGAGTCGAAAGGGGAGTCGCAAACCGGGCCGGCCGAAGCGGTGCCGACGAGCGACGCGGTGGTCGGCGGGTCGACTGATTAGTTTCGCTGCGGCGGGGCAATCGAATCGCACGGCGACGGCAACAGCCGGTATTTTGGAGGTGCCATGGCCCGCGCAATTCACGTCTTCCGCACGCCCGACCGCTTCGTGGCCGGGACCGTCGGCCAGCCCGGAAATCGCACGTTTTACATACAGGCCGTGGGCGATTCGCGGGTGGTGTCGGTGGTCTTGGAGAAGCAACAGGTCGCGGTGCTCGCGGAGCGCATCGGCGCGCTGCTGCTCGAGGTGAACCGCAGGTTCGGCACGCCGGTTCCGCCGGAGCCCGCCGAGATCGACGACCTCAGCCCGTTGATCACGCCCGTCGACGCGGAGTTCCGGGTCGGGACCATGGGCCTCGGCTGGGACTCGGAGGCGCAGACGGTGGTGGTCGAGTTGCTGGCCGTCACCGACGCCGAGTTCGACGCCTCGGTCGTGCTCGACGACACCGAGGAAGGCCCCGACGCGGTGCGGGTCTTCCTGACGCCGGAGTCGGCACGCCAGTTCGCCACCCGTTCCAACCGCGTCATCTCGGCCGGCCGTCCGCCGTGCCCGCTGTGCGACGAACCGCTGGACCCCGAGGGCCACATCTGCGCGCGCACCAACGGCTACAAGCGCAGCGCGCTTCTCGGGCCCGACGATGACGCCGAGGAATAACGAGGCGCACGAGCGGGAGGTGCTGCGGGACGGCGAACTGACGGTCCTCGGACGCATCCGCTCCGCCAGCAACGCCACCTTCCTGTGCGAGTCGACACTCGGCGACGCCAGCGTGCACTGCGTCTACAAACCGATCTCCGGTGAGGCGCCGCTGTGGGATTTCCCGGACGGGACCCTGGCCGGGCGCGAACTCGGGGCGTACCTGGTATCGGTGCAGCTGGGCTGGAACATCGTGCCCTACACCATCATTCGGCATGGGCCCGCGGGGCCGGGCATGCTGCAGCTGTGGATACAGCAGCCCGGTGACGCGGTGGATTCGCCCCCCACGAACCTGCCCGATCTGGTCGACTTGTTTCCCGCCGACAAACACGAGCCGGGTTATCTGCCGGTGCTGCGGGCCTACGACTACGCCGGCGACGAGGTGGTCCTGATGCACGCCGACGACATCCGGTTGTGGCGGATGGCGGTGTTCGACGTGCTGATCAACAACGCCGACCGCAAGGGCGGCCACGTCCTGCGCGACCTCGAGGGCCACATCTACGGCGTCGACCACGGGGTGTCCCTGCACGTGGAGAACAAGCTGCGGACCGTGCTGTGGGGCTGGGCCGGCAAGCCGATCGACGACAACACGTGCGAGGCGATCGCCGGGCTCGCCGATTCCCTGGCTGGCTCGTTCGCCGACGAGCTGGCCGAGCACATCACCAGCGCGGAAATCGCGGCGCTGCGCCGGCGCGTGTGCCGGCTGCTGGACAACCCGGTCATGCCGGCGCCCAACCGGCACCGCCCCATTCCCTGGCCGGCGTTCTAGTGCGCCGATCGCAAGCGCGGCGAAGCCGGGCGCTGCGGGTCGCCGCCACAAGTTAAAGCGGGCCAGGTCGTCGGCGATACTGAACCGGTGACTTCCGCGCCGGGTGAGATGACGGACGCCGCCCTCGCCGCCGATCTCGCCGCGGACGCGGGGGAGCTGCTGCTCAAGGTGCGCGAGGAGGTTGGTTTCGGCCATCCCTGGGCGCTCGGCGACGCGGGGGACAGCCTGGCGAACGCGTTGATCCTGCGCCGGCTGCGGGACGAGCGGCCCGGCGACGCGGTGCTCAGCGAGGAGGCCTACGACGACCTTTCCCGGGTCAATCACGATCGGGTGTGGATCATCGACCCGCTGGACGGCACCCGGGAGTTCTCTACGCCGGGCCGCGACGACTGGGCGGTCCACATCGCGCTGTGGCAGCGCCCGACCGACGGGCAGCGCGAGATCACCGACGCCGCCGTCTCGCTGCCCGCGCGCGGCAACACGGTGTATCGCAGCGACACCGTGACCGCCGGCGCCGCGCGCACCGGCATTCCGGGCACCATCCGGATCGCCGTCAGCGCCACCCGCCCGCCCGCGGTCCTGTACCGCATGCGCCAGACGCTGCACATTCAGCCCGTGGCGATCGGCTCGGCGGGCGCCAAGGCGATGGCCGTCGTCGACGGCGACGTCGACGCCTACGTGCACGCCGGGGGCCAGTGGGAATGGGACTCGGCGGCCCCGGCCGGGGTGGTGATGGCCGCCGGCATGCACGCCTCGCGGCTCGACGGTTCGCCGCTGCGCTACAACCAGCTCGACCCGTACCTGCCCGACTTCGTCATGTGCCGCGCCGAGCTGGCTCCGGTCCTGCTCGGCGCGATCCGCCAGGAATTTCGCTGATCCCGTGCGCGTTTAGAGTCGACGTTATGCAGACGTGGTCTTCCGCACAGGTCCCGGTGGTGCCGGGGCGTGGCCCGGAGCTGCGGCTGTACGACACCTCCGACCGGCAGGTGCGCCCGGTGGCGGCCGGGTCGAAAGCCACCATGTATGTCTGCGGCATCACGCCCTACGACGCGACCCACCTGGGACACGCGGCCACCTACCTGGCCTTCGACCTGGTGCACCGGCAGTGGGTGGACCTCGGCCACGACGTGCATTACGTGCAGAACGTCACCGACATCGACGATCCGCTGCTCGAGCGCGCCGAGCGCGACGGCGTCGACTGGCGCGAGCTGGGCGATCGGGAGGTGGCCCTGTTTCGCGAGGACATGACGGCGCTGCGGATCCTGCCGCCGCGGGAGTACGTCGGGGCGACCGAGGCGATCGCCGAGGTGGTCGAACTCGTCGAAAAGATGCTGGCGTCGGGCGCGGCCTACGTCCTCGACGACGAATACCCCGACGTCTACTACCGGGCGGACGCCACCATGCAGTTCGGCTACGAGTCGGGCTATGACCGCGACACCATGCTGGCGCTGTTCGCCGAGCGCGGCGGCGACCCGGGCCGCCCCGGCAAGAGCGACGAGCTCGACGCGCTGTTGTGGCGCGCCGCGCGGCCCGGCGAGCCCAGCTGGCCCTCGCCGTTCGGGGACGGCCGGCCCGGCTGGCACGTGGAGTGCGCGGCGATCGCGCTCAGCCGCATCGGCAGCGGCCTGGACATCCAGGGCGGCGGCAGCGACCTGATCTTTCCGCACCACGAATTCACCGCCGCCCACGCCGAATGTGTGCGCGGCGAACGGCGATTCGCCCGCCATTACGTGCACGCCGGGATGATCGGCTGGGACGGCCACAAGATGTCCAAGAGCCGCGGCAACCTGGTACTGGTGTCGGCCCTGCGCGAACAGGGCATCGAGCCGGCGGCCATCCGGCTGGGCCTGATGGCGGGGCACTACCGCGCGGACCGGTTCTGGAGCCCGCAGGTGCTCGACGAGGCGACGGCCCGGCTGCAGCGCTGGCGAACGGCGATCGCGCTGCCCGCGGCGCCGGACGCCGCCGACGTCATCGCCCGGGTGCGGCGCTACCTGGCCGACGACCTCGATACCCCGAAAGCCCTTGCGGCGCTTGATGGTTGGGCCACCGACGCGCTCGAGTACGGCGGCCACGACGCCGGGGCGCCGGCGTTGGTGGCGACGGCGGTCGACGCGCTGCTGGGCGTGCAGCTGTAAAGAGGGTACGTTTCGGCCATGATGTCGCTGCACGGCAAGGTCGTCTTCATCACCGGGGGCGCTCGCGGAATCGGGGCCGAGGTCGCCCGCCGGCTGCGCGACAAGGGCGCCAGGCTGGTGCTGACCGACCTCGACAAGGCCGAACTGGCCGCGGTCGCCGCCGAACTCGGCGAAGAGCGGGTGCTCACCGCCGTCGCCGACGTGCGTGATCTCGCCGCCATGCAGGCCGCGGCCGCCAAGGCCGTCGAACGCTTCGGCGGCATCGACGTCGTCGTGGCCAACGCCGGCATCGCCAGCTACGGCTCCCTGTTGCACGTCGATCCGGAGGCGGTCAAGCGGGTGCTGGACGTCAACCTGCTCGGCGTCTTCCATACCGTGCGCGCGACGCTGCCGGCCGTGATCGACCGGCGCGGCTACATGTTGGTGGTTTCGTCGCTAGCCGCATACGCGGCGGCCCCGGGGCTGGCGCCCTACAACGCGACGAAGGCCGGCAACGAGATCCTCGCCAACGCGCTGCGGCTGGAGGTCGCCAACCTTGGCGTGAGCGTCGGCTCGGCACACATGTCCTGGATCGACACCGCCCTGGTCCGCGACAGCAAGGCCGACATTCCCGCCTTCGGCGAGATGATCGCGAAGCTGCCGTGGCCCCTCAACAAGACCACCACCGTCGACGAGTGCGCGGACGCGCTCGTCAAGGGCATCGAGGGCCGTCGGCGCCGGGTCTTTTGCCCGCCGTGGGTCGGGCTGCTGCGCTGGCTCAAGCCGGTGCTGTCCAGCCCGGCCGGCGAATTCCCCGTCCGCAGCGTCACCGACAAGCTGTTGCCCCGGATGGACGCCGAGGCCGCCGCGCTCGGCCGCTCGCTGTCGGCGTTCAACGTCGAGTCATTGCGCGAAACGCGCGGGCTCGCAGGCGATTAGGCGATTATTTGCGACGCCGGCGCAGGTAACGCTCGAACTCGGCGGCCAGCGCGTCGCCGTCGATCTTGCCCAGGGCCTCGTTCATGTCGACCTCGGCGTCGCCGCGCTGCTCGAGCGACGACACGTATTCGGCCAGGTCCTCGTCCTCGGCGGCCATCTCGGTGATGGCCTGCTCCCACTCCTCGGCCTGCATCGGCAGGTCACCCAGCGGCACCTCGATGTCGAGGACGTCCTCCACTCGGCGCAGCAGCGCCACGGTCGCCTTCGGGTTCGGCGGGTTCGACACGTAGTGCGGCACCGCGGCCCAGAACGTCACCGCCGGGATCCCGGCGGCCACGCAGGCGTCCTGGAACACCCCGGCGATCCCGGTCGGGCCCTCGTAGCGGGTCTCCTCGAGGCCGAAACGTTTCGCCGACTCGGGGGAGTACGCCGCG
Source organism: Mycobacterium sp. IEC1808 (assembly GCF_002101935.1). Lineage (NCBI taxonomy): Bacteria > Bacillati > Actinomycetota > Actinomycetes > Mycobacteriales > Mycobacteriaceae > Mycobacterium > Mycobacterium sp. IEC1808. The sequence continues at coordinate 52,106 of NZ_LQPV01000019.1, forward strand.
CCCGACACCGGAACCGGGCGGGTGTGTGGGGTGTCGGCCAGCAGGGCCCCGAGGATGACGACGGTGTCGACGTTGAGCTTGTCGGCGATCGCCAGCAGCTCGGCGCAGAACGTGCGCCAGCGCATGTTGGGCTCCACGCCGTGCATCAAGACGACGTCGCGGTCGCTGCCCGGTGGCCGGCAGTGGGTAATCCGCATCGCCGGCCACACCAGCTCGCGGGTGACCCCGTCGATCTGCCGGATGACCGGGCGATTCACCTGGTAGTCGTAGTAGGCCTCGTCATCGATCTCCACGATCGGGTCGGCCTCCCAGATGGCGTCCAGGTGTTCGAGCGCGTCGCTGGCCGCGTCGCCGGCGTCGTTCCAGCCCTCGAACGCCGCCACGACGATGGTGTTGTGCAGTTCGGGCAGCGCACGGGCTTCCGGGCCACGATCCGGCAGGGTCACAGAATCAGCGTACGGCCTGCCGCAAACCGCCCGCGCCGTTCCGCGAGCCTTGCCTGGCAGGGATCTGCCAACCGCCGGGCCTATTCCATAGGCCGACTATCCTTGTGGCGTGATTGCCGCCAACGAACACCGCTGGGAAATTCGTTCGGCTGCAAACTGGTTAACCTTGGTAACTACCACGTCGCCGGCACGATCCGCGAGCTGTCGATCACGGCGACGAGTTGGGCGTCCAGACGTCGATCGGGGAGCGACGTAGACTTTTCTGGTCGAGAGGCGTTGCAACGGTTGTCCGGCCCACGCCGATAACCGCCACGCTCGGCAGAGTCGACGTTGTTGACGAGAAGGACGCCTTCCGCTACGGAAGGAACGTACGTGAACGCCGTGAAGACAGACTTCGCACCGAACATCCGGCCCGACTGCACCGAGGCACTGACGGCTGCTCTCCGCCAGCGGATCATGGTGATCGACGGCGCGATGGGCACGGCGATCCAGCGGGACCGGCCGGACGAGGCCGGCTATCGCGGCGACCGGTTCACGGAGTGGCCGACCGCCCTGCAGGGCAACAACGACCTGCTCAACCTGACTCAGCCGCAGATCATCGAGGGGATCCACCGTGAGTACCTCGACGCGGGCGCCGACATCCTGGAGACCAACACGTTCAACGCGAACGCGATCTCGCTCTCCGACTACGGCATGCAGGAACTGGCCTACGAGCTGAACTACGCCGGCGCCGCCCTGGCCCGCAAGGCCGCCGACGAGTACAGCACCCCGGAGAAGCCCCGCTACGTCGCCGGCGCCATCGGGCCTACCACGCGGACCGCATCGATCTCGCCGGACGTGAACGACCCCGGCGCCCGCAACGTTTCCTACGACCAGCTGGTCGCCGCCTACCTCGAAGCCGCCAACGGCCTGGTCGACGGCGGCGTTGACCTCCTCATCATCGAGACCATCTTCGACTCGCTCAACGCCAAGGCGGCGGTGTTCGCCGTCGAGACGCTGTTCGAGGAGCGCGGGCGCCGCTGGCCGGTCATCATCTCGGGCACCATCACCGACGCGTCGGGGCGCACGTTGTCCGGTCAGGTGACCGAGGCCTTCTGGAACTCGATCAGGCACGCGAAACCGATTGCGGTGGGCCTCAACTGCGCGCTGGGCGCGCCGGAGATGCGGCCCTACATCGCCGAGATGTCGCGGATCGCGGACACCTTCGTCTCCTGCTACCCGAACGCCGGCCTGCCCAACGCCTTCGGCGAGTACGACGAGACCCCGGAGCGTCAGGCCGGCTACATCGCCGACTTCGCCGAGGCCGGCCTGGTCAACCTGGTCGGCGGCTGCTGCGGGACGGCGCCGCCGCACATCGCCGAGATCGCCAAGGTCGTCGAGGGCAAGGCGCCGCGCCAGGTGCCGCAGATCCCGGTGGCCACCCGGCTGTCCGGCCTGGAGCCGCTCAACATCACCGACGACTCCCTGTTCGTGAACATCGGTGAGCGCACCAACATCACCGGCTCCGCCCGGTTCCGCAACCTGATCAAGGCCGAGGACTACGACACCGCGCTGTCGGTCGCCCTGCAGCAGGTCGAGGTCGGCGCGCAGGTCATCGACATCAACATGGACGAGGGCATGATCGACGGCGTCGCCGCGATGGACCGCTTCACCAAGCTGATCGCGGCCGAGCCGGACATCAGCCGCGTTCCGGTAATGATCGACTCCTCCAAGTGGGAGGTCATCGAGGCGGGCCTGAAGAACGTGCAGGGCAAGCCGATCGTCAACTCGATCTCCATGAAGGAGGGCGAGGAGAAGTTCATCCGCGAGGCGCGGCTGTGCCGCAAGTACGGCGCCGCCGTGGTCGTGATGGCCTTCGACGAGCAGGGACAGGCCGACAACCTGGAGCGCCGCAAGGAGATCTGCGGGCGCGCGTACCGGATTCTGACCGAAGAGGTTGGCTTCCCGCCCGAGGACATCATCTTCGACCCGAACTGCTTCGCACTGGCCACCGGCATCGAGGAGCACGCGACCTACGGGATCGACTTCATCGAGGCCTGCGCCTGGATCAAGGAGAACCTGCCCGGGGTGCACATCTCCGGCGGCATCTCGAACGTGTCGTTCTCGTTCCGGGGCAACAACCCCGTGCGCGAGGCGATCCACTCGGTGTTCCTGTTCCACGCCATCAAGGCCGGCCTGGACATGGGCATCGTCAACGCGGGCGCGCTGGTGCCCTACGACTCGATCGACCCCGAGCTGCGGGACCGCATCGAGGACGTCGTCCTGAACCGTCGCGAGGACGCGGCCGAACGGCTCCTGGAGATCGCGGAACGATTCAACAAATCAGAGAAGACCGACGACGCCGCGGCGGCCGAGTGGCGATCCTTGCCGGTCCGCGAGCGGATCACCCACGCCCTGGTGAAGGGGATCGACGCCCACGTCGACGAGGACACCGAGGAGCTGCGGGCCGAGATCGCCGCCGCGGGGGGCCGCCCCATCGAGGTGATCGAGGGCCCGCTGATGGACGGCATGAATGTCGTCGGTGACCTATTCGGCTCGGGCAAGATGTTCCTGCCCCAGGTGGTGAAATCGGCCCGGGTGATGAAGAAGGCCGTGGCGTACCTGCTGCCGTTCATCGAGGCGGAGAAAGAGCAGAACGGCGCCGCCTCATCGAAGGACACCAACGGCACGATCGTGATGGCGACCGTCAAGGGCGACGTCCACGACATCGGCAAGAACATCGTCGGAGTTGTGTTGCAGTGCAACAACTTCGAAGTGATCGACCTCGGCGTGATGGTGCCCGCCGAGAAGATCCTCAATGCGGCCAAGGAGCACGACGCCGACATCATCGGGCTGTCCGGGCTGATCACGCCGTCGCTGGATGAGATGGTCAACTTCGCCGTCGAGATGGAACGCCAGGGGCTGGAGATCCCGCTGCTGATCGGCGGCGCGACCACGTCGCGCGCCCACACGGCCGTGAAGGTGGCGCCGCGCCGCAGCGGTCCGGTGGTCTGGGTCAAGGACGCGTCCCGCTCGGTGCCGGTCGCCGCGGCGCTCCTCGACGACAAGCAGCGTCCGGCGCTGCTGGAGGCCACCGAGAAGGATTACGCATCGCTGCGCGAACGGCACGCTCAGAAGAACGAGCGGCCGATGCTGACGCTGGAGAAGGCCCGCGCGAACCGGACGCCGATCGAGTGGGACGGCTACATGCCACCGGTGCCCGCACAGGGCTTGGGCGTGCGGGAGTTTCACGACTACGACCTGGCCGAGTTGCGCGAGTACATCGACTGGCAGCCGTTCTTCAACGCCTGGGAGATGAAGGGCCGCTTCCCGGACATCCTCAACAACCCGGCCTCGGGCGAGGCCGCCCGCAAGCTGTACGACGACGCCCAGGAGATGCTCGACACCCTGATCAAGGAGAAGTGGCTGACGGCCAACGGGGTGATCGGGTTCTTCCCGGCGAACGCGGTCGGTGACGACATCGAGGTCTACACCGACGACACCCGCACCGAGGTGCTGACCACGCTGCACAACCTGCGCCAGCAGGGCGAGCACCGGGACGGCATCCCCAACCGGTCGCTGGGCGACTACATCGCGCCCAAGGACACCGGTCTGGCCGATTACGTGGGCGCCTTCGCCGTCACCGCGGGGCTGGGCAGCCAGGAGAAGATCGCGGAGTTCAAGGCGGCCGTGGACGACTACAGCGCGATCCTGCTGGAGTCGCTCGCCGACCGGCTGGCCGAGGCGTTCGCCGAGCGCATGCACCAACGGGTCCGCAAGGAGTTCTGGGGATTCCAGCCCGACGAGCAGCTCGACAACGAGGCGCTCATCGAGGAGAAGTACGTGGGAATCCGCCCCGCCCCGGGCTACCCGGCGTGCCCGGAGCACACCGAGAAGGTGACGCTCTGGAACTTGTTGGACGTCAAGGAGCGGACCGGCATCGAATTGACCGAGTCGATGGCGATGTGGCCCGGTGCCGCCGTCAGCGGCTGGTATTTCTCGCACCCGGACTCGCAGTACTTCGTGGTCGGGCGGATCGCCCAGGACCAGGTCGCCGACTACGCGAAGCGCAAGGGCTGGACCCTGCGGGAGGCCGAGCGCTGGCTCGCCCCCAACCTCGGCTACAACCCGGAGGACTGACCCACAACTTTCAGGACGGCCGCCCCGGCGGCCGACCGGAAGTCCAGGTGACGTGCATGGCGGTGCGGGCGATGCGCCAGCCCGCGGGGGCACGGACGAACTCGGCCTCACACCAGGTGCCGCTGGTGAACAGATCGCCATCGGGGTGGACGTGATGGTTGACCTGGTTCCAGCGCACCGACGCTCCACTGCTGCCGGGGTCCGCGTCGACAAGGTAGTTCAACCCGAGGTGTTGGGTGCGGGCGAACTGCAGCACGCCGCGGCGTGTGTTGGCCACGATCGAATCAATCCCCTCGGCGTTCCCGATGGGAAACGTGACGACCGCGTCCTCGGTGAAAAATTCACGCGCCCATTCGTCGTCGAATTTGCGTTCGTCCAGTGAGCACAGGTATCGGTCCACCAGTTCGGCGACCTCGCTCTTGATGCCAATGTCCATGGGCCCGAGGCTAAAACTTCGACAGCGCTTTAGGTCAAGTCGATATTAGGGGCCTAGCTTGTCGTCCGGTCCCGCGAAACCGCCGTGACTTTGCTGGCCGGCACGTGGAACAATCGCTGGCCGTGAAGACCTTCGAGGATCTGTTCGCCGAACTCGGCGATCGCGCGCGTACCCGGCCGGCCGGTAGCGCCACGGTCGCGGCGCTGGACGGCGGCATACACGGGCTGGGCAAGAAGATCCTGGAGGAGGCCGGCGAGGTGTGGCTGGCCGCCGAACACGAACCCGACGACGCGCTGGCCGAAGAGATCAGCCAGTTGCTGTACTGGACGCAGGTGCTGATGATCGCGCGCGGACTGTCCCTCGACGATGTCTACCGGAAGCTGTGAGCATGCTGCGCGTTGCGGTTCCCAACAAAGGCACGCTGAGCGAGCCGGCCAGCGAGATCCTCTCGGAGGCCGGCTACCGTCGCCGCACGGATTCCAAGGACCTCACCGTCGTCGACCCCGTCAACCAGGTCGAGTTCTTCTTCCTGCGGCCCAAAGACATTGCGATCTACGTGGGTTCGGGGGAGCTGGATTTCGGCATCACCGGTCGGGACCTGGTGCGCGATTCCGACGCGCCGGTGCGCGAGCGCCTGGCGTTGGGTTTCGGGTCGTCGAGCTTCCGCTATGCGGGCCCGGCCGGGCGGGACTGGTCGACGGCCGACCTGGCCGGCAAGCGGATCGCCACCGCCTACCCGAACCTGGTCCGAAAAGACTTGGCAGAAAAGGGCATTGACGCGACGGTCATCCGGCTCGACGGCGCGGTGGAGATCTCGGTGCAGCTCGGGGTGGCCGACGCCATCGCCGACGTCGTCGGGTCCGGGCGCACCCTGAGCCTGCACGACCTGGTGGCGTTCGGTGAGCCACTGTGCGATTCGGAGGCGGTGCTGATCGAGCGGGCCGACGACCACGGCCACGGCGAGACCAAGGCCGTGCGCGATCAACTCGTCGCGCGGGTCCAGGGCGTGGTGTTCGGCCAGCAATACCTGATGCTCGATTACGACTGCCCGCGTTCGGTGCTGGACAAGGCCACGTCGATCACGCCGGGATTGGAATCGCCCACGATCGCGCCGCTCGCCGATCCGGATTGGGTGGCGATCCGCGCGCTGGTGCCCCGCCGCGGCGTCAACGAGATCATGGACGAGCTCGCCGCCATCGGCGCCAAGGCGATTCTGGCTTCGGACATCAGGTTCTGCCGGTTCTGATCATCGTGCCGCGCCCGCGGCTGTGTTAACGTCCGCCTTGGGGCTGATGAAAAACCAACGCCCATTTTCTCCGCGGGCTGTCATCCCTTGCCCTTGCCGCGCTGTTCGTCCCCCAGGAGGGTCCTCGTGACACACGCGCTTATTCTGCTGCTGGCTCTAGCAATTGGTGTCGTCGCCGGGTTGCGTTCGCTGACGGCCCCCGCCGTCGTCGCCTGGGGCGCCTATCTCGGCTGGCTCGACCTGCACGGCACGTGGGCGTCCTGGATGGGCAACATCATCACGGCCATCGTGTTCACGGTGCTCGCCGTCGGGGAATTGGTCAACGACAAGCTGCCCAAGACGCCGGCCCGCACGGCCCCACCGATCTTCGCCGCCCGGATCATCACGGGCGGGCTGGCGGGCGCCGCGTTGGGCGCGTGGCCGCACTGGACCTTCTCGGCGCTCGGCGCCGGCATCATCGGGGCGGTGCTCGGCACCTTCGGCGGCTATCAGGCGCGCAAACGTCTGGCCGCGGTGGCCGGCAAGGACCTGCCGATCGCGTTGCTCGAGGACGCCGTCGCGATCTTGGGTGGGTTCGCCGTCGTTGCGGTGACGGGTCACGTGCTGACGGAATACATCCTGTCGGCCGTTAAGTGACGGAGCATTTCGACGCCATCATCGTCGGTGCCGGGCAGGCCGGCCCTCCACTGGCGGGCCGGCTGACCGCGGCCGGGCAGCGCGTCGCGATCATCGAGCGCAAGCTCGTCGGCGGCACCTGCGTCAACACCGGATGCATCCCGACCAAGACCCTGGTGGCCAGCGCGCACGCCGCCCATTTGGCCAGGCGCGGCGCCGAATACGGCGTGGGGACCGGGTCGGTCAGCGTCGACATGGCAAAAGTCAAGGCGCGCAAAGACGACATCATGCTCAGCGACCGCAAGGGCGTTGAAAGCTGGCTCGAGGGCATGGACGGCTGCACCCTGATTCGCGGTCACGCCCGCTTCACCGACCCGCACACGATCTCCGTTAACGGCGAACTGCTGCACGGCGAGCGAATCTTCCTCAACGTCGGCGGCCGCGCCGTGGTGCCCGACATCCCGGGACTGTCCGACATCGACTACCTCACCAACGTCTCGATCCTCGAACTCGACACGCTGCCATCGCATCTCGTCATCGTCGGTGGCAGCTATATCGCGCTGGAGTTTGCGCAGATGTACCGGCGCTTCGGGGCCCGGGTGACCGTGGTCGAGCGCGGCCCGCGGCTGGCGTCCCGCGAGGACGAGGACGTCTCCGCCACGGTCAAGGAGATCCTGGAGGCCGAGGGCATCGACATCGTCGTCGGCGCCGACGACGTGCGAATCACCAAGATCGCCAACGGGTTTGAACTGACGCCGCGAGCCGGTGCCGAGCCCATCGCCGGGAGCCATCTGCTGATGGCGGTGGGACGGCGCCCCAACACCGACGACCTCGGTCTCGAGGCCGCCGGGGTGCAGACCGAACGCGGCTACATCGTCGTCGACGATCAGCTCAAGACCAGCGTCGACCACATCTGGGCGATGGGCGACTGCAACGGCAAGGGCGCCTTCACCCACACGTCGTACAACGATTTCGAGATCGTCGCCGCGAACCTGCTTGACGACGACCCCCGCCGGGTAAGCGACCGCATCACCACCTACGCGCTCTACATCGACCCGCCGCTGGGGCGCGCGGGCATGACCGTGAGCCAGGTTCGCGCGTCCGGCCGCAAGGCATTGGTCGGCAAGCGGCCGATGACGCGCGTCGGCCGGGCGGTGGAAAAGGGTGAGACGCAAGGCTTTATGAAGGTGGTCGTGGACGCCGAAACCGACGAGATCCTGGGGGCCGCCATCCTCGGCGTCGGCGGCGACGAGGCGATCCACGCCATTCTGGACGTCATGTCGGCCAAGGCGCCGTACACGACGCTCTCGCGCACGATGCACATCCACCCGACCGTCAGCGAGCTGATTCCCACGATGCTGCAGGAGATGTCGCCGCTCGAATGACCCGGTGACTATGGCGCTTTGGCGTACCTGCGAACGACGTCGTCCTCGCCGAACGAGCTTGTGTGCTGTTGGCCCTGAGCGTCGCGGCCGAAAAATGTCCACCGCTGCGGGCTTGTCTGCGGCCCGCTGATGATCTTGACCGTATACCGAAGCTCGGTGCGGTTCGCCGTGCCGATGACGTCACCGACACGAACCTTCGAAGGATGAATCTGCTGTTCGGCCATGAGTCCCCTAGTGGTGGGTAGTCGTTGCGGGGCGTCGAGATCGGCGGCGTCTGCTACGCGCGCCGGAGGGGCGATGGGAGGGCACCGTGACGGCGCTGCGGGGCCTGTCCTCGCCGACGGGCCTGTCCTCGCCGACGAGGGCGTGGATGGCGGGGGAGGCCGCGCTGACCGTTTGGGGCACCGCGCGAATGGCCGCCTTGCGCATCATCGACTCGGTTTCCCGGCGCTGCTCGGGCAGCACGATGGTGACGACGTCGCCGGAGGCGCCTGCGCGGGCCGTGCGGCCGGACCTGTGCAGGTAGGCCTTGTGTTCGGCGGGCGGGTCGACGTGCACCACCAGTTCGATGTTGTCCACGTGCACGCCGCGCGCGGCGATGTCGGTTGCCACCAGCACCCGGGCGTGTCCGGCGGCGAAGGCCGCCAGGTTTCGGTCGCGCGCGGGTTGCGACAGGTTGCCGTGCAGTTCCACCGACGCGATACCGGACTGGGTGAGCTGGCGGGCCAGCTTTCGCGCCTGATGCTTGGTCCTCATGAAGAGGATTCGCCGGGAGTCTCCCGCGGCCAGCCGGTGCACCAACTCCTTCTTGGCTTGGACCCCGTCGACGCAGAAGAGGTGATGCGTCATCTCCGGAGCCGACGACGTCGCTTCGACCACCGACCGCGTCACCGGATCGGTGAGGAATCGCTTGACCAACGTGTCGACGGCGCCGTCCAGGGTGGCCGAAAACAGCATCCGCTGGCCGACGGCAGGGGTGGCCGCCAGGATGCGGGTGACGGTCGGCAGAAAACCGAGGTCGGCCATGTGGTCGGCTTCGTCGATGACCGTGACCTGAACGGCGTCCAGGCTGACCACGCGTTGTTTCATCAGGTCGTCGAGGCGGCCCGGGCAGGCCACGACGATGTCGATGCCCGCCCTCAGCGCCGCGGCTTGCCTGTTCTGCGAGACCCCGCCGAAGATCGTGGCAACGCGCAGGCCTCGCACCTTGGCGAGGGGCTGGATGGTCGCGGCGATCTGGGTCGCCAGCTCGCGGGTGGGTGCCAGCACCAGCCCCGTCGGCCGGCCCGGTTGCCGGTTCGCTGGATCAAGCCGAGTGACAAGGGGAATCGAGAACGCGAGCGTCTTGCCGCTACCGGTCTTGCCGCGGCCCAGGACGTCGCGGCCGGCGAGCGTGTCCGGCAGCGTCTGCACTTGTATCGGAAACGGGTGGTGGACGCCCCGCGCGGCGAGCGCGTCGACCAGTGGCGGGCTCACGCCGAGGTGAGCAAAGGTGTTGTCTTCCAGCATGTTTTGGTGTCCCTAAAGCTTCGATGGAGGCGAGATTGCCGGTGTGGCAATATCGGTCGCCGCGACTCGAGCTTCCGCAGGTGCGCCTGGTCGTCTTGGACTCGGCGCCCCGGAGGGGATCTGAGCAAAGAAAACAAAGAATCGATCACGACTCGCCGGCAACCCAGTGGGTCGCCGACGCTTTAGACAGGGTACCGCACTTGCGGGCGAATCCGCGTTTCGGACGGTTTCTCGTCCGCCCGACGCCTCAAGCGGCCGGTTCGGTCGGATGCGAGATTGGTTGCGCCGCAGCAACGTCCGGCCAACCCGGGTAGGGCGGTGGTGTTCCGCCGAAGGTCGGGCAGAGTTGCTGGTGGGGGCACCACTCGCACAACCGCGACGGGCTGGGGCGGAAGTCGCCCGTCGGCGCCGCGGACTGGATGGCGCGCCAGATCGCCATCAGCGTCTTCTCGAAGCGCAGCAGCTCGTCGTGGTCGGGCGCGTAGTCCAGCACCTGGCCGTCGGCCAGGTAGATGAGGCGGAGCCGGGTGGGCAGCACGCCGCGGGAACGCAGCAGGGCCACCGCGTAAAACTTCATCTGGAACATCGCCTTGAACTCGGCCAGCGCCCGCGCTTCGGGCGGCGCCTTGCCGGTCTTGTAGTCCACCACCCGCAGCTCGCCGGTGGCCGCGACGTCGATCCGGTCAATGAAGCCGCGCAGCAGCGTGCCGTCGGCGAGTTCGACCTCGACGCGCTCCTCGCAGCTTTGCGGGTCGAACCGGGTCGGGTCCTCCAGCCGGTAATAGCCGGTGAGCAACGCGCGGGCCTCCGCCAGCAGTTCGGTGCGCTGTTCGGGGTGCAGGTCGCCGGCCAGATCGGGCTCCGCGCCCACGACCCGGTCCCACGCGGGTACCACCAGCGACGTGGCGGTGTCGGGGCCGCGCAGCTCGGCGGGCAGGCCATAAAGCTGCTCCAGCGCCGCGTGCACCACCGAACCGCGCAGCTGCGCCGTCGACGGCGCCTCGGGCAGCCGGTCGATCGCCCGGAAGCGATACAGCAACGGGCATTGCTTGAAGTCCGCGGCGCGCGACGGTGACAGCGCAGGTCGGCTGCGCTCCTCCGGCTGGTCCGTCATGTCCGCAGCCTAGAACCGGGCGCCGACAACCCCCAAGCACCGGCCGCGGCGCGTCGGCTGGCACGCTGGACGGCGTGTCCGCGACCGGCCCATTCAGCGTTGGCGAACGGGTCCAACTCACCGACGCCAAGGGCCGGCACTACACGATGACGCTCACCCCGGGCGCGGAGTTCCACACCCACCGCGGGTCGATCCCACACGACGCCGTGATCGGCCTGGAGCAGGGCAGCGTGGTCAAATCCAGCAACGGCGCCGACTACCTGGTGCTGCGCCCGCTGCTCATCGACTACCTGATGTCGATGCCCCGCGGTCCGCAGGTGATCTACCCCAAGGACGCCGCCCAGATCCTGCACGAGGGCGACATCTTCCCGGGTGCCCGGGTGCTGGAGGCGGGGGCCGGATCCGGTGCGCTAACCTGCTCGCTGCTGCGCGCCGTCGGGCCCGAGGGGCGGGTGGTCTCCTACGAGCAGCGCGCCGACCACGCCGAACACGCCCGCCGCAACGTCTCGGTGTTCTTTGACGGGGAGCCCGACAACTGGCAACTGATCGTCAGCGACCTGGTGGACTCCGACCTGCCCGACGGCTCCTTCGACCGCGCCGTGCTCGACATGCTCGCGCCGTGGGAGGTGCTCGACGCGGCGGCGCGCCTGTTGATCGCCGGCGGGGTGTTGATGATCTACGTCGCCACCGTCACCCAGCTGTCGCGAACCGTGGAGGCACTGCGGGCCCAGCAGTGCTGGACCGAGCCCCGGGCGTGGGAGACGCTGCAACGCGGCTGGAACGTCATCGGGCTGGCCGTCCGGCCGCAGCACTCGATGCGCGGGCACACGGCGTTCCTGATATTCACCCGACGGCTCGCGCCGGGCGTCGTCGCCCCGGCACCGCTGGGCCGCAAGCGCCCGGGCCGCGACGGTTAGGACTAGTCGTCACTCCTGGTCAGGCCCCGCCGCACCGACAGCAGCTCGAACTCGGGACGCGACGCCACCAGGCGTTCGGCCGCGTCCAGCACGTCGACCGCGTGGCGGCGGTCACCGGACACCAAGGCCACGCCGATGCCCGCCCGTCGGTACAGCTCCTGCGCGCCGGTTTCGGCGGCCGACACGGCGAACTTGCGCTGCAGCTCCGCCACGACGGGCCGAATGACCGACCGCTTCTGCTTGAGTGATCGCACTCCAAGCTCCGGGCCCAGCAACACGTCGAACTCGAGCCAGCCGATCCACATCGCGGCTAGCCCGCGGGAGTCGGCGGGGGCGGGGCCGGAGGGGGCGCCGGGCTGGGGGCAGGCGCGGTCGGCGTCGTCCCGGTAGCCGAGTTGCCCAATGCCAGCAGCGTTTCCGCGGTAGGGCGGGAGAGCTGCCATCCGCCTTGGAACGGGGTGAACTCCATCGGGAAGGTGAAGTTGCCGTTGTTCGACTGGGCGGTTTTGACGGTCACGGTGGCCGTCACGTGCGACGGGTTCTTGTCCGACCAGGCGACGTCGTTGGCCGCGAAGGTCATCGGCAGGTAGCCGTTGTCCCGCAGCGCGTTGGTGAACTTGTCCAGGGTGCCCGCGCTGTCCGGGGTCGCGCCGTCGACAAGGTTCACCTTGTTGACGCCCGGCACGTTCGGGTCGGCGAGCCGGTTCAGGACGTCGATCAGGGCGTCGGGCGGGGGCAGCGGCGCGGTCGGGGGAGCCGCGACGATCAGCGGGGTCGACGTCACCGGAACCGCCGACGAGGACGACGACACGACCTTGGTTCCGGTGTGCGCGCAGCCGGCCAGCCCGACCGCCGCCACCGCCGCGACGGCACTCAGCGCAACGGTCAAGCGTCGGTGCATAAGGTTCGTTCTGTGTCTAGGCGATCGGGCCCGCCGTCGGGCCAACGGGTGCAATGGAAGTCACACCGGGCCCGGCCCGCCGGAGAAGACGGTGCCGGCGGAGCCGGTGGCAAGGGCTTTTAGGGCCACGGCTGTCCTTTCGCTCGGCAAGATTCGTGGCAGAGATTACCAGTGGAACCAAAGTCTTAACTTTTCGTGAGCATTTGACTCCGCACATCAACCGGCAATCGCCGGTAGCGTTGAAGTACCACCGCACATTTCGGGGCGGGAAAGGAGCGCAACATGGGTGACTCAGAGCGTTCTGAAGCATTCGGCAATGCCCGTGAAACTGGCATGTCCAGCGGCGATGCTGCCGAATTGGAACAGTTACGCCGTGAGGCAGCGGTGCTGCGCGAGCAACTGGACCATGCGGTCGGGTCGGCAGGCGGCACACGATCCGCACGCGACGTGCATCAACTCGAGGCTCGCATCGACTCCCTCGCGGCGCGAAACTCAAAGTTAATGGAAACCCTCAAAGAGGCCCGTCAGCAACTGTTGGCGCTGCGCGAAGAGGTCGACCGGCTGGGTCAGCCGCCCAGTGGCTACGGCGTTCTGTTGGGGGCACATGACGACGACACGGTCGACGTGTTCACCTCGGGTCGCAAGATGCGTTTGACGTGCTCGCCCAACATCGAGGTCGGTTCGCTGCGCAAGGGCCAGACGGTCCGGCTCAACGAGGCCCTGACCGTCGTCGAGGCCGGCACGTTCGAATCGGTCGGCGAGATCTCGACATTGCGCGAGGTGCTGAACGACGGTCACCGCGCGTTGGTCGTCGGCCACGCCGACGAGGAGCGCATCGTGTGGCTGGCCGAGCCGCTGGTCGCCGAGGACCTGCCGGAGGGCCACCCCGACGCGCTCAACGACGACAGCCGCCCGCGCAAGCTGCGGCCGGGTGACTCGCTGCTGGTCGACACCAAAGCCGGTTACGCGTTCGAGCGCATCCCCAAGGCCGAGGTCGAAGACCTGGTGCTGGAAGAGGTGCCCGACGTCAGCTACCAGGACATCGGCGGCCTGACGCGCCAGATCGAGCAGATCCGCGACGCCGTCGAGCTGCCGTTCCTGCACAAGGAGCTCTACCGCGAGTACGCGCTGCGCCCGCCCAAGGGTGTGTTGCTCTACGGCCCGCCCGGTTGCGGTAAGACCCTGATCGCCAAGGCGGTCGCGAACTCGTTGGCCAAGAAGATGGCCGAGGTGCGCGGCGACGATGCCCGCGAGGCGAAGTCGTACTTCCTCAACATCAAGGGCCCCGAGCTGCTCAACAAGTTCGTCGGCGAGACCGAGCGGCACATCCGCCTGATCTTCCAGCGGGCCCGCGAGAAGGCCTCGGAAGGCACGCCGGTGATCGTCTTCTTCGACGAGATGGATTCGATCTTCCGCACCCGCGGCACCGGGGTCTCCTCGGACGTCGAGACGACGGTGGTGCCGCAGCTGCTCAGCGAGATCGACGGCGTGGAAGGCCTCGAGAACGTCATCGTCATCGGCGCGTCCAACCGCGAGGACATGATCGACCCCGCGATCCTGCGGCCCGGGCGCCTCGACGTGAAGATCAAGATCGAGCGCCCGGATGCCGAAGCGGCGCAAGACATCTTCTCGAAGTACCTGACCGAGACGCTGCCGCTGCACGCCGACGACCTCGCCGAGTTCGAGGGCGACCGCACCGCCTGCATCAAGGCGATGATCGAGAAGGTCGTCGAGCGGATGTACGCCGAGATCGACGACAACCGGTTCCTGGAGGTCACCTACGCCAACGGTGACAAAGAAGTCATGTACTTCAAGGACTTCAACTCCGGGGCCATGATTCAGAACGTCGTCGACCGGGCGAAGAAGAACGCGATCAAGTCGGTGCTGGAGACCGGTCAACCCGGCCTGCGCATTCAGCACCTGCTCGACTCGATCGTCGACGAGTTCGCCGAGAACGAGGACCTGCCCAACACCACCAACCCCGATGACTGGGCGCGGATTTCGGGCAAGAAGGGCGAGCGGATCGTCTACATCCGCACCCTGGTCACCGGCAAGTCGTCGAGCGCGTCCCGGGCCATCGACACCGAGTCGAACCTGGGCCAGTACCTGTAGCGAGCCGCCGCGCCCTGGCGCACGTCTCGGCGCGGCGGGCCTACGTCTCGAGCGAGTAGCTGTTGGTCAGGTTGTCCTGCAGCACCTGCGCGGCCTCGGTTCGGGTGTCCACCCGCAGCTCCTCGGTTAGCACACGCGGCTTGTAGCTCCACCCGTCGGGCAACTCGAGCCGGCTCGCCAGCCCGGGCAGGTCTTCCCGCTTGAGGTTGGGGTCGGTGACCTGGCTCCAGGTCTGCATCACCCAGCGTTTCCCGTGCGGATCGATGAGTTCGTAGACCTCCTCGCCGGCGTTGAACACGAAAACCGTGTGGCGGCTCACCTTGTTCACGCTGAAGGGCGCGGGGTTCATCGACGACAGCAGGACGGTGGCCTGCAGGATCATCTCGATGCCCCCGAAGGTCTTCGTCACTTGCGGGCCCTGCCGCTCTTTTTCGATGGAGTTCATCAGCCAATAGCGGGGGCCGTTGAGCAGGGCCGCGGCCGCGCCGTTCTCGGCGGCGATCGCGTGGGGGTCCAACGCCGACCATAGCTCGGCGGGACAGTCGTTGAGCGGGAAGCTGTTGTAAACCGACGCCTGCGGGCCGGCCTCGCCGGGAGTCACGAGAAGCACTTCCCCGTAACGCTTCCCGGCCAGGTCGCCTACCGGTTCGTCCACTTCCTCTTCGGCGCGGTGGCGAGACACCCTGTGAAATTAATCACTGCCCTGGTTGGCGTCAACTTCACACGCCGGTGCGGCAACGGCCCCGCGGTAGCGGTTGCGCGCGATCAGGGTCGTGTGCAAGTCGTCGATGAGCGGGTCGAGGAACGTCGACCGGTATTCGGCGTCGCCCGCCGCGCGGGCGCTGATGTACATGAACGTCAACGCGCCGAGGAACAGCGTCATGTGGATCAGCGAATCGGGCACCGGCAGCGTGAATCCCAGCACCGTCGCGGTGCTCGTGTAAGTGTGGGTCCATTCGTTGAGCAGCGACGGGCTGAGCACGATCAGCCCCAGGATCAGGTAGATGGTGGCCGTGACCACCGCGACCACCAGAATCTGCGCCAGCTGCGACGCGGCCAGCACGAAGATGACGTTGAGGCGTTCGGATCGCTTCAGCGGTGCGCAGTCGGGCGTATCCGGCATGGCCGCGAAGGGGGTATCGGCAAGCCCCGTGGTGTCGGTGGGCAGCGCCGCCGTCGACCGCAGCATCGGCCGGGCCCGATCGCGGGTGGCGGAGACGACAAAGGCCGCGGCGATCGAGACGAGGAATGCCATTGCCAACCCCAGACGTTCCCCGCTGATCGTCGCCGCCATCAGCCAGACGTAGGTGTTGAAGAACACCAAGGCGGTCAGCAGCACGACGGGCAGCGCCCGCACCGCCAGGGCCCCGACCGTCGTCAGGTGCGACAGCATCATGCGCACCGCCCACCCGACGACCGACCCGACACCGCAGCCGGTCAGGACCAGTACCGCGGCCACCACGACGGTTTCCTGCGCCAGTTGCGCGGGCCCGCCCACGACGGTTCCGACGCACGCCACGACGGCCACGGCGACCGTCGACACGGCCGCGCGGGTGCGGCCGATGTGTGACCGCGAGACCAGCCAGCCAACGACGGCCATCAGCGGAAGGGCGAGCCCGATGATCGTCAGCAGGATCACCTCGGAGGTCGTCGGCTCCCCGTTTATATGGACGTCGCG
This sequence comes from Mycobacterium sp. IEC1808, assembly GCF_002101935.1. Classification (NCBI taxonomy): domain Bacteria; kingdom Bacillati; phylum Actinomycetota; class Actinomycetes; order Mycobacteriales; family Mycobacteriaceae; genus Mycobacterium; species Mycobacterium sp. IEC1808. The sequence continues at coordinate 68,584 of NZ_LQPV01000019.1, forward strand.
GCCACCCGTGATCAGGTAGATGGGCAGGACGCAGGCCTGCAACGTCGCGTACGCCGCCAGCATCGGGGCCGACCGCGGCCAGAGCCGCCGCCAGCGCGACCGCCTCGTCAGCACCGACGGCAAACCCCGGTTCAGGAACCAGCTTTCGGCCGCGGCATTCGCCGTCCCGCGCGAGGGGCGAAGGGAAAGCTCCATGCGGGCCAACCTAGCGGCACCGCGCCGCCAGCTGGCGCTTATCGCACCCGATTTCGGGCTTCATCGTCGCTGGCCGGGGGTCGGTCGCCCGGCCGGTCACAACCCCGCCTCGGGGTCTACATCCTCACCCGGCCTATCTTGAAGTAATGCAAAGGATTATCGGGACGGAGGTCGAGTACGGCATCTCGTCGCCGTCGGACCCGACCGCCAACCCGATCCTGACTTCGACGCAGGCGGTCCTGGCCTACGCGGCCGCCGCCGGCATCCAGCGCGCCAAGCGCACCCGCTGGGACTACGAGGTGGAATCGCCGCTGCGCGACGCCCGCGGCTTCGACCTGAGCCGCTCGGCCGGGCCCCCGCCGGTGGTCGACGCCGACGAGGTGGGCGCGGCCAACATGATCCTGACCAACGGGGCGCGGCTCTACGTCGACCACGCGCACCCGGAATACTCCGCCCCCGAGTGCACCGATCCGCTGGACGCGGTGATCTGGGACAAGGCCGGTGAGCGGGTGATGGAGGCCGCCGCGCGGCACGTCGCCAGCGTGCCCGGCGCCGCGAAACTGCAGCTCTACAAGAACAACGTCGACGGCAAGGGCGCCTCCTACGGGTCCCACGAGAACTACCTGATGTCGCGGCAGACACCGTTCTCGGCGATCATCGCCGGCCTGACCCCCTTTCTGGTGTCGCGGCAGGTGGTCACCGGTTCCGGCCGGGTCGGCATCGGGCCCGCCGGCGACGAGCCGGGCTTCCAGCTGTCGCAGCGCTCCGACTACATCGAGGTCGAGGTCGGGCTGGAGACTACGCTCAAGCGCGGCATCATCAACACCCGCGACGAGCCGCACGCCGACGCCGACCGGTATCGCCGGCTGCACGTGATCATCGGCGACGCCAACCTGGCCGAGACGTCGACGTATTTGAAGCTGGGCACCACGGCACTGGTGCTCGATCTGATCGAGGACGGCCCCGCCCACGGGATCGACCTGAGCGACCTGGCATTGGCGCGGCCGGTGCACGCGGTCCACGCCATCAGCCGCGATCCGTCGCTGCGGGTGGCTGTGGCCCTGGCCGACGGGCGCGAGCTGACCGCCCTTGCGCTGCAACGGATTTACCTCGACCGGGTGGCGAAGCTGGTCGACAGCCGCGACCCCGATCCGCGCGCGGCCGACGTCGTCGAAACGTGGGCGGACGTGCTGGACAAGCTCGAGCGCGACCCGATGGACTGCGCCGAGCTGCTGGACTGGCCGGCCAAGCTGCGGCTGCTCGAGGGCTTCCGGCAACGCGAGAACCTGAACTGGTCGGCGCCGCGGCTGCACCTGGTCGACCTGCAGTACTCCGACGTGCGGCTGGACAAGGGGTTGTACAACCGGCTGGTCGCGCGCGGTTCGATGAAGCGCCTTGTGAGCGAACACCAGGTGCTCGATGCCGTCGACAATCCGCCCACGGACACGCGCGCGTACTTCCGCGGCGAATGCCTGCGCAGGTTCGGCGCCGACATCGCCGCGGCCAGCTGGGACTCGGTGATTTTCGATCTCGGCGGTGATTCGCTGGTCCGCATCCCGACGCTGGAGCCGTTGCGCGGCAGCAAGGCCCACGTCGGAGCTTTGCTGGACTCCGTCGACAGCGCGGTCGAACTGGTGGAACAACTGACCAGCTAAGTGGCGTTGGACCGGGCAACGTCGGCGTTGACCGGTACTGTAGAGAGACCGGCGGGCGTGTGACGCCGGTTAACACGAGCCGATTACAAAGCAGGAGGCGGCGATGGCTCAGGAGCAGACCAAGCGTGGTGGTGGCGGCGGCGACGAAGACGATTTCGCCGACGGCACGGCCGCGGGCCAGGAGCGTCGCGAGAAGCTTGCCGAAGACACCGACGACCTGCTTGACGAGATTGACGACGTCCTTGAGGAAAACGCCGAGGATTTTGTCCGCGCGTATGTCCAAAAGGGCGGACAGTGACCTGGCCGTTTGCCGATCGACTGTCCTTTAACTCCCCACTTCCCGGGAATCCGGCCGTAGACCTGTCCTCGTTTGCTGACCACCTCCGCCGCCACGCGCCGGAACTGCTGCCGGCGAGTTTTGGCGGCGGCGCGCAAACCGTTGCAGCGGGCGACCAGCTGCCGCACGGGACCACGATCGTCGCGTTGAAGTACCCGGGCGGCGTCGTCATGGCGGGTGACCGGCGCTCGACGCAGGGCAACATGATCGCCGGGCGCGACGTGAAGAAGGTGTACATCACCGACGACTACACGGCCACCGGCATCGCCGGGACCGCCGCGATCGCCGTCGAGTTCGCCCGGCTTTACGCCGTGGAACTCGAGCACTACGAGAAGCTCGAAGGCGTGCCGCTCACGTTTGCCGGCAAGGTCAATCGGCTCGCGATCATGGTGCGCGGCAACCTGGCCGCGGCGATGCAGGGGCTGGTCGCCCTACCGCTGCTGGCCGGGTACGACATCCAGGCGGCCGACCCGGAAAGCGCCGGCCGCATCGTGTCTTTCGATGCCGCCGGCGGGTGGAACATCGAGGAAGAGGGCTACCAGGCGGTGGGATCGGGCTCGATCTTTGCCAAGTCGTCGATGAAGAAGCTGTATTCGCAAGTGTCCGATGCCGATTCCGCGTTGCGGGTGATCGTGGAGGCGCTCTACGACGCCGCCGACGACGATTCCGCCACCGGCGGCCCGGACCTGGTCCGCGGCATCTACCCCACGGCGGTCACCATCGGTGCCGAGGGTGCGGCCGAGGTGCCGGAGAGCCGCATCGCCGAACTGGCCCGGGAAGTCATCGAAAGCCGCTCGCGGGCGGACACTTTCGGGCCCGACGCCGAACCGCGGGGTAAGAAGAAGTGAGCTTCCCGTATTTTATCTCGCCCGAACAGGCGATGCGCGAGCGCAGCGAGCTCGCGCGCAAGGGCATCGCGCGGGGCAAGAGCGTGGTGGCGCTGGCCTACGCCGACGGCGTGCTGTTCGTCGCGGAGAACCCGTCGCGGTCCTTGCAGAAGATCAGCGAACTCTACGACCGCGTCGGCTTTGCGGCCGCGGGCAAGTTCAACGAGTTCGACAATCTGCGGCGCGGCGGCATCCAGTTCGCCGACACCCGGGGCTACGCCTACGACCGCCGCGACGTGACCGGGCGGCAGCTGGCCAACGTCTACGCGCAGACCCTCGGCAGCATCTTCACCGAGCAGGCCAAGCCCTACGAGGTCGAGCTGTGCGTCGCCGAGGTCGCCCACTACGGCGAGTCGAAACCGCCTGAGCTGTACCGCATTACCTATGACGGGTCGATCGCCGACGAGCCGCATTTCGTGGTGATGGGCGGGACCACCGAGCCGATCGTCACCGCGCTCAAGGACTCCTACGCCGAAAACGCCCACCTGCGTGAGGCTTTGGGCATCGCGGTTGCGGCGCTGCGGGCGGGCAGCTCTGACGCGTCCAACGGCGATCAGCCCGGACTCGACGTGGGGAGCCTCGAGGTGGCCATCCTGGATGCCAACCGGCCGCGCCGGGCGTTCCGGCGGATCAATCGCCCCACCCTGGAAAACTTGCTGAAGAAGTCGGACGGCCCGAAGTCCAAGGACGCAAAATCCGGCGGGGAAGAGTCGGAAACGAAGGGCGAGTCCCCGGACTAGATCCGCCCGATAACATCCCCGGGCGCGGCTTCTGCACCTTTGCGGCGCGACAACCAGTACCCTCGATTACGTGCAGCGACGAATTATGGGCATCGAGACCGAGTTCGGTGTCACCTGCACGTTCCACGGCCATCGCCGGCTGTCTCCGGACGAGGTCGCCCGGTACCTGTTCCGGCGGGTGGTGTCGTGGGGCCGCAGCTCCAACGTCTTCTTGCGAAACGGCGCGCGTCTCTACCTGGACGTGGGCAGCCATCCCGAGTACGCCACGGCCGAGTGCGACAGCTTGGTGCAGCTGGTCACCCACGACCGGGCCGGCGAATGGGTGCTGGAAGACCTGCTGGTAGACGCCGAGCAGCGGCTCGCCGACGAGGGCATCGGCGGCGACATCTACCTGTTCAAGAACAACACCGACTCCGCGGGCAACTCCTATGGCTGCCACGAGAACTACCTGATCGTGCGGGCCGGCGAGTTCTCCCGGATCTCCGACGTGCTGCTGCCCTTCCTGGTCACCCGCCAGCTGATCTGCGGGGCCGGCAAGGTCCTGCAGACCCCCAAGGCCGCGACGTTCTGCCTTTCCCAACGCGCCGAGCACATCTGGGAGGGCGTCTCCTCGGCCACCACGCGCAGCCGCCCGATCATCAACACCCGCGACGAGCCGCACGCCGACGCCGAGAAGTACCGGCGCCTGCACGTCATCGTCGGCGACTCCAACATGTGCGAAACGACCACCATGCTCAAGGTGGGCACCGCGGCGCTGGTGCTGGAGATGATCGAGGCCGGCGTCCCGTTCCGTGACTTCTCGCTGGACAACCCCATCCGCGCGATTCGCGAGGTGAGCCACGACGTCACGGGCCGGCGGCCGGTGCGACTGGCGGGTGGGCGGCAGGCCAGCGCCCTGGACATCCAGCGCGAGTACTACAGCCGCGCCGTCGAGCACCTGCAGACCCGGGAGCCCAACGCGCAGATCGAGCAGGTCGTCGACCTGTGGGGCCGGCAGCTGGACGCAGTCGAGAGCCAGGACTTCGCGAAAGTGGACACCGAGATCGACTGGGTGATCAAGCGCAAGCTGTTCCAGCGCTACCAGGACCGCTACAACATGGAGCTGTCCGACCCCAAGATCGCCCAGCTGGACCTGGCGTACCACGACATCAAGCGCGGTCGCGGCGTCTTCGACCTGCTGCAGCGCAAGGGGCTGGCCGCGCGCGTGACCACCGACGAGGACATCGCGGAGGCGGTCGACCACCCGCCGCAGACCACTCGTGCGCGGCTGCGCGGTGAGTTCATCAGCGCCGCCCAGGCGGCGGGCCGCGACTTCACCGTCGACTGGGTGCACCTGAAGCTCAACGACCAGGCGCAGCGCACCGTGCTGTGCAAGGACCCGTTCCGGGCGGTCGACGAGCGGGTCAAGCGACTCATCGCAAGCATGTAGCCGGGTGGTCGGTTCACGGCCAGTCACATCAGTCACATCGGCGCCGTCGTGGCACCCCATGTTGAACCCCAAACGTGATAGCGCAGGCGCCATCAAGTTTCAGCGGCAGTGCCCCCGGCCAGCTCGCGACCGGTATGGCCGCCGTGAATCGTGCGACGCGGCCCGCCGGCGTAAGCGCCGCGCGGGGACCATCGAATAACCTGGGACAAATGGCGACCTCGAAAGTCGAGCGGCTGGTTAATCTCGTGATCGCCCTGCTCTCCACCCGCGGCTACGTCACCGCCGAAAAGATCAGGTCCAGCGTCGCCGGCTATTCCGACAGCCCAAGCGCCGAGGCGTTTTCGCGGATGTTCGAGCGCGACAAGAACGAACTGCGCGACCTCGGCATCCCGCTGGAGGTCGGCCGGGTGTCGGCCATGGATCCCACCGAGGGCTACCGGATCAACCGCGACGCCTACGCGCTGGCGCCGGTCGACCTCACCCCGGACGAGGCGGCCGCGGTGGCCGTCGCCACGCAGCTGTGGGAGTCGCCCGAACTGATCACCGCCACCCAGGGCGCCCTGCTCAAGCTGCGCGCCGCCGGCGTGGACGTCGACCCGGACGCGCCGGTGGCCATCGCATCCCCGGCGGGCGTGCCGGGCCTGCGCGGGTCGGAGGAGGTGCTCGGAATCCTATTGTCCGCCATCGCTTCCCGTCAGGCGGTGCAGTTTCCGCACCGGCCATCGCGGGCCGAGCCCTACACGACGCGCACCGTCGAGCCCTGGGGTGTGGTCACCGAGAAGGGCCGCTGGTACCTCGTCGGCCACGACCGCGACCGCGATGCCACCCGCACCTTCCGGCTGTCCCGGATCGGGGCCGAGGTCGCGCCGATCGGCCCGCCCGGCGCGATCACCATGCCCGACGGCGTCGATCTGCGCAAGCTCGTGGCCCAGACGGTCAGCGAGTGGCCGGCCGTCGGGCAGGCCCGGGTGTGGGTCGCCGACGGGCGGGCCACCGCGCTGCGCCGCGCCGGCAGGTCGACCGGGCCGCAGCGGCTGGCTGGCCGCGACGGCGAGGTGATCGAGCTCGGCATCGGTTCCGGCGACCAGCTGGCCCGCGACATCGCCGGCTACGGGGCCGACGCCGTGGTGCTCGAGCCGCAATCGCTGCGCGACGAGGTGCTGGCGCGGCTGCGAGCGCATGCGGAGGTGCACAGCTCATGACTCCCGTGTCCACCCGGCTCGTTCGGCTGCTCAACATGGTCCCGTATTTCCAGGCCAACCCGAAGGTCACCCGGGCCAAGGCCGCGGCCGACCTCGGGGTGTCGGAGAAGCAGCTGGAGGAGGACCTCAACCAGCTGTGGATGTGCGGTCTTCCCGGCTACTACCCGGGCGACCTCATCGACTTCGAGTTCTCCGGCGACACCATCGAGGTGACGTTCTCGGCGGGCATCGACCGGCCGCTCAAGCTCACGTCGCCGGAGGCGACCGGCCTGCTGGTGGCGCTGCGGGCGCTGGCCGACATCCCGGGCGTCGTCGACCCGGAGGCCGCGCGCAGCGCGATCGCCAAGATCGAGGCCGCCGCCGGCGCCGTCGGGCACGATGCTTCGGCGGCCGTGGCAGCGGTCGACGAGCCCGCACCCGTCGAAAGCCGCGCGGCCGCGGCCGTCCGCACCGCGGTGCAGTACAAGCGCGCGCTGGCCATCGACTACTACTCCGCCTCGCACGACACCCTGACCAGCCGGGTCGTCGACCCCATCCGGGTCCTGCTGATCGGCGGCCAAAGTTACCTGGAGGCCTGGTCGCGCGAAGCCGAAGGCGTAAGGTTGTTCCGCTTCGACCGGATCGTGGACGCCACCGAGCTGGGCGAGCCGGCGGCCCCGCCGGAACCGGTGCTGCACGCGCCGCCGGACACATCGCTGTTCGACGGCGACCCGTCGCTGCCGTCGGCGCGGCTGTGGGTGGCGCCCGCGGCCTCGTGGATGTTCGAGTACTACCCGATGCGCGAGGTGCTCGAGCTGGCCGACGGCTCGTGCGAGGCCGTCATGACCTACGCCTCGGAGGACTGGATGACGCGGCTGGTGCTGGGCTTCGGGTCGGCGGTGCGGGTGCTCGAACCGGAGTCGCTGGCCCGTCGTGTACGGGATGCCGCCGCGGCCGCCCTGGAGTCCTACCAGGTCGCGGCGCGGCCACAATAGCCGCGACCGTTGCTGCGGTAGCATCGGGTGGACGTCTGGAGGTAATCAAAGTGGGCAGTCTTAGTCCGTGGCACTGGGCGATCCTCGCTGTCGTAGTGATCCTGTTGTTCGGTGCCAAGAAGCTCCCCGATGCCGCGCGCTCGCTGGGCAAGTCGATGCGCATTTTCAAGTCCGAGATGCGGGAAATGCAGACCGAAGGCAAGTCCGAGGCGCCTTCCATCGAGACCCCCCAGCCCGTGCAGTCGCAGCGAGTCGACCCGCCGGCGACCACCGAGCAGGGGCACACCGAAGCGCGCCCGGCCTAGCCGCGCCGCCGCGGTGCCCGAGCGCCCCTGATCGACCGCAAAGACCACCGTGAAAGGTTTCAAGGTTTCAGCGCGCACCGCGGGCCTGCTGAAACGGCTCAACCCGCGCAACAGGCGCAGCCGCACCAACCCCGACGCGACGATGTCGCTGGTCGACCACCTGACTGAGCTGCGCACCCGGCTGCTGATCTCGCTGGCCGCCATCCTGGTCACGACGATTTTCGGGTTCTTCTGGTACTCGCACGGGATCTTCGGGCTGGAGAGCCTCGGCGAATGGCTGCGCCACCCGTACTGTTCGCTGCCGCAATCGGCGCGCGCGAGCATCAGCGCCGACGGGCAGTGCCGGCTGCTGGCCACCGCGCCGTTCGACCAGTTCATGTTGCGCCTCAAGGTCGGGCTGACGGCCGGGCTCGTGCTGGCCTGCCCGGTCTGGCTCTACGAGCTGTGGGCGTTCATCACGCCCGGGCTCTATCAGAAGGAGCGCCGCTTCGCGGTCGGGTTCGTGGTGCCCGCCGCGGTGCTGTTCGTCGTCGGCGCCGTGCTGGCCTACTTCGTGCTGTCCAAGGCGCTGGGGTTCCTGTTGACCGTCGGCAGCGACGTGCAGGTGACCGCGCTGTCCGGGGACCGGTATTTCGGCTTTCTGATCAACCTGCTGGTGGTCTTCGGGGTCAGCTTCGAGTTCCCGCTGCTGATCGTCATGCTCAACGCGGTGGGGGTGCTGAGCTACGAGCGGCTCAAGTCCTGGCGGCGCGGGCTGATCTTCGGCATGTTCGCCTTCGCGGCCATCTTCACGCCCGGATCGGACCCGTTCTCGATGACGGCGCTGGGGATCGCGCTGTCGGTGCTGCTCGAGTTCGCCATCCAGATCTCCCGATTGCACGACCGGCGCAAGGCCAAGCGCGAAGCCCAGGTCACGATTCCCGACGACGAGGCATCGGTCATCGAGCCGCCCGAGCCGATACCGGGGCCCATACCGGAGCCGTCGTTCACGGCCGGGCAGCATGACGACGTCACGTAGATGCCGCCGTCGCATGGCAGCGGCGTGACCGAGCTGCCCGAGCTGGCGCGGTTCGCCACGGAACTCAGCTTCACGCTGGACGACTTTCAGCGGCGCGCGTGCGAGGCGCTGGAACGCGGCCACGGCGTGCTGGTGTGCGCGCCGACCGGGGCCGGCAAGACCGTGGTCGGCGAATTCGCCGTGCACCTGGCGTTGGCGTCGGGCGGCAAATGCTTTTACACGACTCCGCTGAAGGCGCTGAGCAACCAGAAGCACACCGACCTGAGCGAGCGCTACGGCCGCGACCGGATCGGGCTGCTGACGGGCGACATGTCGGTGAACGGCGACGCGCCCGTCGTGGTGATGACCACCGAAGTGCTGCGCAACATGCTCTACTCCGATTCGCCTGCGCTGCAAGGCCTTTCGTATGTGGTGATGGACGAGGTGCATTTCCTGGCCGACCGGATGCGCGGCCCGGTGTGGGAGGAGGTGATCCTGCACCTGCCCGACGAGGTTCGCTTGGTCAGCCTCTCGGCGACGGTGAGCAACGCCGAGGAGTTCGGCGGCTGGATCCAGACTGTGCGCGGCGACACCACCGTCGTCGTCGACGAACACCGGCCCGTTCCGCTGTGGCAGCACGTGCTGGTCGGCAAGCGGCTGTTCGACCTGTTCGACTACTCGCACGCCGTGCCGGACGCCGGCGGCAAGCCGCGCGTCGACCCGGACCTGGTGCGCCACATCGCCCATCGCCGCGAGGCGGACCGGATGTCGGACTGGCAACCGCGGCGCGGGCGGTCGGCGCGACCGTCCCGCCCGCGCTTCTACCGGCCGCCCCCGCGGCCGGACGTGATCGGGATCCTGGATTCGCAGGGCCTGCTACCGACGATCACGTTCGTGTTCTCCCGGGCCGGCTGTGACGCCGCCGTCCAGCAGTGCCTGCGATCGCCGCTGCGGCTGACCAGCGAGGAGGAGCGCGCGCAGATCGCCGAGGTGATCGAGCACCGCTGCGGCGACCTGGCCGACGCCGACCTGGCGGTGCTCGGCTACTACGAGTGGCGCGAGGGGTTGCTGCGCGGGTTGGCGGCCCACCACGCGGGGATGTTGCCGGCGTTCCGCCATACGGTCGAGGAGCTTTTCACCGCGGGCCTGGTCAAGGCGGTGTTCGCCACCGAAACGCTGGCGCTGGGCATCAACATGCCCGCCCGCACGGTGGTGCTCGAGCGGCTGGTCAAGTTCAACGGCGAGCAGCACGTGCCGCTCACGCCGGGGGAGTACACGCAGCTGACCGGGCGCGCCGGGCGGCGGGGCATCGACGTCGAGGGCCACGCGGTGGTGCTGTGGAATCCCAGCGAGGAAACCACCGAACCGTCCGCGGTGGCCGGGCTGGCGTCGACCCGGACCTTTCCGCTGCGCAGCTCGTTCGCGCCGTCGTACAACATGACGATCAACCTGGTGCAGCAGATGGGCCCCGAGCAAGCGCACCAATTGCTCGAGCAATCGTTCGCCCAGTATCAGGCAGACCGTTCCGTCGTCGGCCTGGTCCGCGGCATCGAGCGCGGCCAGCGGATGCTTGACGAGATCGCCGCCGAACTCGGCGGACACGACGCGCCGGTCTTCGAATACGCGCGGATGCGTGCGCGGATCTCCGAGATGGAGCGTGCGCAGTCCCGCGCGTCGCGGCTGCACCGACGGCAGGCCGCCAGCGATGCGCTGGCCGCGCTGCGCCGTGGCGACATCATCACGATCACCCACGGCCGGCGCGGCGGGCTGGCGGTGGTGCTGGAGTCGGCGCGCGACAGCTCCGACCCGCGCCCGCTGGTCCTCACCGAAAACCGTTGGGCGGGAAGGATTTCCTCGGCGGACTATTCGGGCGCGACGGCACCCGTCGGCTCGATGCCGTTGCCCAAGCGCGTCGAACACCGTCAGCCGCGGGTGCGCCGCGACCTGGCCTCGGCCCTGCGGTCGGCGGCCGACGGGCTGGCCGTTCCTACAGCGCGCCGCGGCGGTCGCGGCGACGGGGACGGGGCGTTCCACGACCCGGAGCTGGCATCGCTGCGCACCGAACTGCGCCGGCATCCCGCGCACAACGCCCCCAACCTCGAGCCCCAGATGCGCCAGGCCGAGCGGTACCTGCGCATCGAACGCGACAACGCACAGCTGGAGAAGAAGGTCGGCGCGGCCACCAACTCGTTGGCGAGCACGTTTGACCGGATCGTCGGGCTGCTCACCGAGCGCGGCTTCATCCAGGGCCCGGCCACCGATCCGCACGTCACCGACGACGGCCGGCTGCTGGCGCGGATCTACAGCGAGAGCGACCTCCTGGTCGCCGAATGCCTGCGCACCGGCGCGTGGGCGGGTTTGAAACCGGCCGAGTTGGCGGCGGTGGTGTCGGCCGTCCTGTACGAGTCCCGCGGCGGTGACGGTGCCGGCGCCGCCTTGGCCGCCGAGGTGCCCACCCAGCGGCTGCGGCAGGCGCTGCAGCAGACCTCGCGGCTGTCGATGGCGCTGCGCGCCGACGAGCAGGCACACCGGATCGCCCCGAGCCGCGAACCCGACGACGGCTTCGTCAACGTCATCTACCGGTGGGCCCGGACGGGAGACCTGGCCGCGGCGCTGGCCGTCGCCGATGTGGCCGGCGGCGGCTCGCTCCAACAGGGAATGTCGGCGGGGGACTTCGTGCGGTGGTGCCGCCAGGTGCTCGACCTGTTGGACCAGGTTCGCAACGCTGCGCCCGATCCGGAGCTCCGGGCGGCCGCCAAGCGGGCCATCATTGACGTCCGGCGCGGCGTCGTCGCAGTTGACGCCGGGTAGGCTGGGCGCGAGCTACCGTTACATGGCGCTAATGGCGCGAGACACAAGGGAACTGAGGAGAAGCAATGAGCGGACCGCAGGGGTCGGACCCGGGTCACCAGTGGCAACCGCCCGGTCAGAGCGGCGATCAGTCCTCGGAGCCCACCCAGGTGGCGCCAACGCACTGGCAGCCGCCGCAGCAGCAGCCCGGCCAGGAGCAGACGTGGCAGGCCCCGGCCTACACGCCGCCCGCCGACTACCCGCAATACCAGCAACCGGCCGAGCAGGCATACCCGCAGCAGTACCCCCAGCAGCCGGGCTACGGCCAACCCCCGCAGTACGGCGAACAGCCCCAGCAATACGCCCAGCCCGGCCAGTACACCCCATACGGCCAACCGGGCCAGTACGGCCAGCCGGCGCAGCCGGGCCAGCCCGGCCAGTACGGCCAATACGGTCAGCCGGGTCAGTACGGTCAGCCCGGCCAATACCCGCAGCAGTACGCGCCCTACGACCAGCAGCCCGCGAAGAAGCGCTCGATGGCGCTGATCGGGGGCGTGGTCGGCGTGATCGCGTTCCTGGTGATCGCCGTGGTGCTGGTGCTCGGCTTCTGGCAGCCCGGGTTTTTCGTCACCACCAAGCTGGACGTCAACAAGGCGCAGGCCGGTGTGCAGCAGGTACTGACCGACGAGACCAACGGCTACGGCGCCAAGAACGTCAAGGACGTCTCCTGCAACCACGGCCAGGACCCCGTCGTCAAGAAGGGCGCCACGTTCGACTGCGACGTCAGCATCGACGGCGCCAAGAAGCACGTGACGGTGACCTTCCAGGACAACAAGGGCACCTACGAGGTCGGCCGGCCCCAGTAGGGGCCGTCAGCCGGGCAGGCCGTCGAGCGCCTTTTGCAACCGGGCCACCGGCGACCCGACCCCCAGCTCGGTCGCCAGCTTGGCGGTGCGTCGCGGGTGGGCGGCGGCCAACGGCAGCGCGTCGGTGGGTGTCGACAGTGTGACCGGCGCATCGGTAGCCACCCGCACCACCTTGCCGGCGGCCTCGATGTAGTCGGTCGCGCCCAGCAGCTTCGCCCGTAAACCCTTGGCCATCTTTGACTTTGGGTCGTGGGCGGCGGCCAGGATTGATTCCAGTGAGCCGTGCTGGGCCAGCAGCGTGGCCGCCGTCTTCTCGCCGACACCCGGGACGCCGGGCAGCCCGTCGGACGGATCGCCGCGCAACAGCGCGAGCTCGGCGTAGGCCGGCCCGGCCCGTTCCCGCGGCACGCCATAGTGCTCGGCCACCTCGGCCGGCCCGAACAACGTGGCCTTGGTCAGCCCGCGGCCCAGGTAGAGCACCCGAACCGGGATGGGGTCGTCCGCGACCACCTGCAACAGGTCGCGGTCCCCGCTGACCACGACGACCGGGTCGGTGCGTTCCCGCGCCGCCAGCGTGCCCAACACGTCGTCGGCCTCGAAACCCTCCGCGCCCGCCGTCGGGATCCCGAACGCGTCGAGCAGCTCCATGATCATGTCGATCTGCGGCGTCAGGTCGTCGGGCACTTCCTCGATGTCGGGCTGGCCCTGCGGCTCGGGCTCGGCGACCCGGTGCGCCTTGTACGACGGGATGAGGTCGACCCGGAACTGTGGCCGCCAATCCAGGTCCAGGCACACCACCAGCCGGCCGGGCCGCTGCTGGCTGATCACCACGGCCATCGAGTCGAGGAAGCCGCGCACGGCGTTGACAGGCCGGCCGTCGGGCGCTTTGATCGACGACGGTACGCCGAAGTACGAGCGGAACCACATGCTGGCGCCGTCGAGGAGCACGAGCGGTTCGGGCATGCGGGCTATCCTGCCAGCGCCGTTAATCTGGCTGCCATGGACTCGCATCGATTCGACGCGGGGGTGTACGCGCGCCGGCTCGCCGCGGCGGCTGCGGCGACCGCCGACGCCGGGCTCGCCGGCCTGGTGATCACCCCAGGCTACGACCTGCGTTACCTCGTCGGCTCGCGGGCGCAGACCCTCGAGCGGCTCACTGCGCTGGTCCTGCCGGCCACCGGCGACGCGACGATCGTGGTGCCCCGACTGGAGCTGGCTTCCCTCAAGGAGTCCGCCGTCGCGGAACTGGGCCTGGCGGTACGGGATTGGGTGGACGGCGACGACCCCTACCGGCTGGTGAGCGAGGCGTTGGGCGGCGCACCCGCCGCGACCGCCGTCACCGATTCCATGCCCGCGCTGCACCTGTTGCCGCTGGCCGAGGTCCTGGGCGTGCTGCCGGTGCTGGCCACCGACCTGCTGCGCGAGTTGCGGATGGTCAAGGAGGAATGCGAGGTCGACGCGCTGCGCAAGGCCGGTGCGGCCATCGACCGGGTGCACGCCCGGGTCCCGGAGTTCCTGCGGCCGGGCCGCACCGAGGCCGACGTCGCCGCGGATATCGCCGAAGCGATCGTCGCCGAAGGACATTCGGAGGTGGCGTTCATCATCGTCGGCTCGGGCCCACACGCGGCCGACCCGCACCACGGCTATTCGGATCGGGAATTGCAGGTGGGCGACGTCGTCGTCGTGGACATCGGCGGAGCCTACGAGCCGGGCTACCACTCCGACTCGACCCGCACCTACAGCATCGGCGAGCCGAGATCCGATGTGGCACAACAGTATTCGGTGCTGCAACGAGCTCAGCGCGCCGCGCTTGACGCGGTCCATCCCGGCGTCACCGCCGAACAGGTCGACGCCGCCGCCCGCGACGTGCTGGCCGAGGCCGGGCTCGCGGAGTTCTTCGTGCACCGCACCGGACACGGCATCGGGCTGTCGGTGCACGAGGAGCCTTACATCGTCGCCGGCAACGACCTGCCGTTGGCGGCGGGCATGGCCTTCTCCGTCGAACCCGGCATCTACTTTCCCGGGCGGTGGGGCGCCCGGATCGAGGACATCGTCGTCGTCACCGAGGACGGCGCCCTGGCCGTCAACAACCGGCCGCACGAACTGATCGTGGTGCCCGCGTCCTAGCTGGCATGACGGTGGCGCCGCGTAGGTTGGGCGACGTGTCGATCCTGGACCTCACGCTGCTTCCGCTGCGCATCGCGCGGCACGTCGCCGACGCACTGCTGCACCCCGCGGCGCCCGCGCCGGCGCCGCCGGGCGAGCTCGTCGTCGTCGACGGGATGCCCGAGGGCGTGCCGCCGGCCGCCCGCCGTCCCGAGCCGCGGCTGCCCGTGCCGTCGAATTGGCCGTTCGGAGAGGAGTTTCCGCGCACCTGCGGCGCGGGCCGGCTGGCCGGCGGTGCCCTGTTCTGGACGGACTTTCTCTACGACGACCACGGCGCGACGGGCATCCCGGTCGGGGACCTGAAAATCCAGGCGCCGCCGCGCGGCACCTACATCTACCCCGACGGGCCCGCCGCCCGCAACGGCGCCGACATCTTCCGCGTCGCCGTCGGGCTCACCGACACCCACACCTGGTGGCGGGTCGACTGGAACACCCTGCTGGACGCCTCGGTGCCCGTCGCGCTGTTCACCTTCGACACCGACCCCGCCCGCACGGCCGCCGCCGACTGGCCGGCCGGGGCGGGCGTGCGCTCGGCGGGCATCGACATGGCGCTGCTGCTGTCGGGGCGGGGCGCCACGTTGATCGAGCTGACCACCCAGGCGACGACGGCGGTCGAGCACAGCGTGGATATGCAGTCGCGGTCGTTTATTGCGCAAGTCCCGCGGTCGCTGGTGGAACCGGAAGGGAGCTGGACGGTCCGGCTGGCCGCCGGGCTGGCCAACCCGGCGGGGGACGGGTTCGCCGACGTTCCCGCCGAACACGGTGCGCTGCCCGGGCAGCCCAACGTCTACAACGTCGCGTTTCGCACCAACCAGCAGGAGCCGCCGCACCTGAACTTCTGGTCGGATTCGGCCCAGGCCGCGGCTTTGACGCATGGCGACGTGTCGGCGTTCGCGGTGACGGTGCCGTGGGCCCGGCTGGCGGTCCGCGAAACCGAGCCCGAGCCGGTGCTCACCGGCCCGTCGACCCGCTGGTACGTGTCCTCGGTGGAACTCGGCCAGGGCTTGTCGGGCGACGACATCTTGAGCACCAAGCCGCAATTCCTCGGGCGCGTGCAGCCGTATTCGGTCTGCCTGCCGTCCACCTAAACCCCGGGTCGTGCGCTGCCGCTGACACTCTTGTTGCACTCGCTTGCCTTGGGCCAGAGCCAGTTCGCGGCGATCGACCCGCGGCTGCTGCACGAGGTGTGTGAGGGCCGCGACTCGGTGGTGGTCACCCCGCTGGCCCGCGGCCCGTCGACCTGGTACTTCGACACCGGGGAACTCGACGTGTGGGAGGTGTGGGCCCGGGTCGCCGAACAGCTGGGCACGGACCCGAATCGCACTGTCGTATCCGGCTATTCGATGGGCGGGTATGCGGCCTACAAGCTCGGGCTGAGCTATCCGCAGGTCTTCTCGCAGGCGGTGGTCCTGGCCGGGCCGCCGGCGTGCGGGGTGCGGCTGCTTCCCGACGTTGACATCCCGGCCGACCTCGACCTGGACTCGCCGTGCGCCCGGGAGGGTGACAGCTGGAAGTTGCTGGTGAATGCCCGCTGGCTGCCGTACGTCATCGCCCACGGGCTGGTCGACGAACTGGTGCCGTTCGCGTCGGCGGCCGAGCAGGTGCTCGAACTCGACCGGCTGGGCTACCGCCACCGTTTTACGGTGTATCCGCTCGAGGATCACCTCGCCTGGGTGTTGCAGGACAAGTTCGAGGACCCGATCGCCCACATGGGAACCGGTCTGCGCCAAGCGGATCCGGGACACATCACGTTCGCGTGGTATCCGCAATTGGTGCGCGCGGATCTGGGTATCGGGCCGCACCAGGTGTGGTGGCTCTCGGAGCTGGCCGCCGATCCCTCGGTAACCGCGCGGCGTGGGGCCGTCGCCGAGGTCGACGCGCGGTCGTATGCCCGTCCGGATCCGACGCACACGATTCGCCACCACCGCGGCGTGCTTTTGAACTTCGAGCCGACGCCGGGGTTGTACAGCGAGCTGGACTGGCAGGTGGGACGTCCCGTCGGCCCGCTGCCGTACCTGACGCTGCGCCTCAGCGGGGTCGCCGGCCTCACGGTCGACGTTGCGCGCGCCGGGCTGGCCGCGTTGCCGTCGTCGACGATCACGGTCACCACCGACAAGGCCGCGCGGATCACGCTCGGCGGGCTGCCCGACGGCGCATCGGCGCAGCTCGACGGTGAGCCGGCCGGGGCGACCGTCGCTGTGCCGGCGGGGCGCCACCGCATCACGTTGCGTGTCGCTAGGTGAGTCTTCCGGCCCTGCCACCTGGGTGAATAGCGTCGCGCAGGGCGGTCCGCGAGAATTTCGCGCGTGGGCCCGTTGGCGGTTGATCCTGAGGCGCTGTTCGCAGCCGGCAGCGCCGTGGCTGCCGCAGGTGATGGTCTGGCCGCGAATCTGACCGTGTTGACGGCGGGTTTTGCGGCCCACACCGGCATGGATCCCGCCGGCGAGGTGTTCGGCCTCGGGTACCAGGACGCGGCCGGGTCGCTGTTGAAGGCCGCGGCTGCTGCGGTCAACGCCTGCCGGCAGAGCGGGGCCCTGATACAGCAGGGCGCGTCGAACTATTCCAAGGCCGAAGCAGCCTCCACGCTGGGTGGCGGTGACGGTGCGCTGCCGACCCCGGCAGAGCCGGCCAAGATCTCGGCGCCCGGCCCGCCGGGGACCTGGGGGAAAGGAGAGCCGCCGCCGCTGCTGTGGGCGGTAGTGCAGTCTTTCGTCGACTCTGTGTGGCCGGACGGCGACGTGGCCGGGATGCACGCGGCCGCGGCAAGTTGGCGGGGCTTCGCCACGTCGGTCATTGGGATGCAGGGCGCACTCAACGCATCGAAGACGCTGCTGGCTGGGCAGCAGATACCCGAGGGCGGCAAGATCGACGAGGCGTTGTCGCACATCGCCACCGGGATGGGGCAAATCTTCGAGGCGTACTCCAAGATTGCGACCGCGCTCGACAATTTTGCCAACGACGTGGGTCGTGCACAGAACGCGATCCGCGACCTGCTGAACCGGCTGGGGTCATTGACCGACCTCGGACATGACCTGATGTTGATCGTCAAAGGCGATGCGCTCGACGAGATCAAGAAGATCGCCAGGGACGTCAACGACGTGCTTCACAACTTGGGGCGGGAAGCCCGGGCCTCCGAACAGGCGGTCAAGCTGGGTTTGGGGGTCGTCGACGGCCTGGTCGTCAAGCTGGAGAAATACGTGCGCGGCGAGCTCAAAGAGTTTCTCGGCGACGCGGTCGGAAACCAGCTGGCAACGGTTTTCGATGTCTTTGCCAATGCCAACGAGGGAGTTCTAAAGGGCGCCGTCGGGATGGCGACGTCCATGGCGGATCTCGACCCGCGCTGGTTCGTCATAGATCCCCAAGGTGCGGCGGCGACCTGGTCCGGGCTTGGTAAAGGCCTCTGGAAGGGAAGCCTCTTCAACGCCCTGATTAACCCGCAGGAGGCTGGCGAAGCTCAATTGCAGCAGCTGAAAGGCCTTCTGCACCTTGATGATTGGAGTACAGCTCGCCCAGGATTGGGGCTCGGGGAGAACGCTTTCGACGTTGCGACGCTATTCATCCCGGGAGGCGGTGAAGCGGCTGCCGCGGCCGATGGTGCGGGGGCGGCTGCGCGCGGCGCCGAGGCGGCAGTGCAGGCGGAGCGTGCCGCCGGCAGAGCGGCCGACGGGCTCGCGGGTGTCGTGGGTTCCCGCGGTGCACTGGCCGATATCACCGGGAAGGGCAGCAGCCTGACCAAAGACCTCGAAGGCGTGACTGGAGAGCTGCCCAAGATCGAGCCTCCGGTCGGTGGCCAGCCTGTCGCGTTGCCTCCGAAGCCGATTGACGCGCCGGTCGGGCCGGCGCCTCGTGTGCCTGATGTGGCGCCGGGTGCACCTCATGAGCCGACCTCCGCGCCAGGCCCAGCATCACCGGAGCCGCCCGGGCCGCCGGGGGGTCATCCAGCACCCGCGGTAGGCGGTCCACACGATCCGGGGGGCGGCCCACCTGCTTCAGCACCCGCGCCCGCGGGTGGGGCTCATGAGCCTCCGCCTGAGCCGGCGCCCGCTGCGCCTGCCCCGGCATCGCAGCCGGGTGGTCCGCATGAGCCGGGATTCGACCCGCCAGCCGCCGCGGCTCCGGCGTCCGCTGGGCCCCACGGTGCGGGGTCGGTACCCGAGAGCCATTCGCCGACACGAGCGTTGCCGGTTGGGGAGGGTCCGCATGAACCGGGGTTTGAGCCGGAGTCGGCACCTGCGCAGGCGGGAGCTACGTCAGGTGGTCCGCACGATCCCGGTTCGATGCCGAGTGGCGGTCCCCATGAGTCGGTTTCAGAACCGGCCGGTGGTCCCCGTGAACCGGCGTCTCTACCGAGTGGAGGCCCCCACGAACCGGTACCCTCGACGGCACCCGTTTCCGCTCCGGCCGCGGTGCCTGCCGCAGTGGGTGATCGTCTGCCATCGGCTGTTCCTACAGCCGCCGAATCGGCGCCGGCTCGTGTGCCCTTAACACCGGGCGGGTCTATGGCCGAGCTGACGCCGGCCGCCGCGCACCCAGCGCAGCCGACGCCATCGTTGTCGGCTGCGTCGCCTCATTCCGCGCCGCCGGGTGGTCGCCCAACCGAACTGCCGACACCGGGCCGCGGCAGCGGGCACTTGACCGGTGAAGGGGGTCCTGCAGGTGGGCCGCCACACGGGAAGCCACCGCATGGTGGCGGTCCGCCCAAGCCTGGTGGCGGTCCCGTGGGCGGTAGTAGTTCACACGGGCGTCCTGGGGACGGCTCTGGTGGTTCGCATGGGACTGGTGACGGCGACCCGCCGGGCGGTGACTCACAAGGACCACACGGTGATGATGGAGAACGTTCAGACGATGGTTCGCAGAATCCGGGAGACCACGGTAGCAAACCGGTTCCCGGCCGCGACTATCCATTTCCCGCTGACCAGGCGCTGGAAGTTCTATCGCATCCAGGGGCTGAGGTCGAGCGGTTGGCTAAGGGCGGGGTGCCCGCGCATGTGTTGCAGGATTATGACCCCTTAGCGGGACGGACACCGGAAGAGTTTGCGCACGATTTTACGATTCGCGATACGGACGGACAATTAAAATGGGATTGGGAAACCCAGGCGCCGAATGACGGTTTCGCTGGAATTCCAGAAGAGATGGATCACATTCCCGCCGGGCTTCGTCTCGACCGTGTCGGTCCGAACGGGGGTGCCTTTATGTCCGCTGAAGGTGCACCCCTAGGGAGCCGTGCCACACCACCCGGCCTTGCGTCGCAGTACCACACGATGTCAGGGAGTGGGCGGACAGTTCCTGACAACTGGGTAGTTAGGCACGGTCCTGCCAAGCCAGCCTTCGGCCAGCCCGGAGGCGCAGAGCAGTGGGTGGTGATCGATAGAATTACGAAACAAACAGTATCTGTTGAAGAGTTAGACCTTGCCGGCATTATCACCGGCCTTACGCGGTAGGGGACCCATGAGCGGCCTTCATAATCGAGGCTTTTCGGATGATCCTGGCTTCCAAACCTTGGTTGACCGTTATGAATCTTGGCGGGGCCGTTGGGCTTCCGTGACGGGAAATGAGCCATCGCGAAACTCCGCAGAATTATCGGACGGTCGTCTCTGGTTCTGTGATGGGTACCCGTATCCCGACTGGACCGGTCGCGCTATCGAACCGAATGGCATCGGATACCTGGTCACGAGGGTAACCACCGAGCGCACCAACACCCCACGAATGAGCGTAGAGGCAATTTACTCGCGGTTCGATGATGCGGGAAAGCACCTGATCGTGGGTATAGGCGATGCGTTGAGAATGGCTAGTGGGCTCGAACCGCTCTACCGTCGGTGGCAACAATTAGGAATAAGTGACGACGTGGAAAAAGGGTCCGCAGACCTAAGGGTGGCCCAGTTTATTGCCCAATATAATGACGTTTCACCCGATGCAGTGCAACGGTTTGTGCATAAGTACTCCGCCAGATCGGAGCCCGAGCGGCGTGCGCATCTCACTAGTTCAGACGAACCGATTAGCCGAGTACTCACGCTTTCGTACGACGAACTCGACAGCCTTCTAACCGAAGGACTTGTCGCGATATAAGCTCCTATCTCATACCACGGGGTGCGGGCGACCGCTGTGCCCAAATTCTGGGACGACACCTCGGGTACCGAGTATGAAAACTGGAACCAAGAGTAGCCCCGGTTCGGTGCGGGAAGCTGACCTATCGTTCCGCGGAACTACTCGCCCCTGTCCAGCAAATCCGACGACCCCAGCACGCGCTCCACTTGCACCTCGATGACCACTCGCCTCGGGTTGGGCCTCGGAGTTCGATACCGCTGGGCGTAGCGCAGCTCGGCGTCGCGGACCGCGTCCGCGTCGCTGTTCACCTTCGACCGGCCCTCCAGGGACAGCCACCGCGCGCCGTCGACCTGGCTCAGCACAGCCACCCCGGCGCGGTCGGCGTTGACGGCCTTCTGCGAGCCGCCGGTCGTGATCACCCGCGCGATGTGCGTCTTGGGATCGAAGGTGAAACCGACGGCGACCACATGCGGGGAATTGTCGGCTCGCAGCGTGGTCAGCATGGCCAGGTGACGTTCTGACAGGAAGGCCAGCGCATCGTCGGTCAGCCGCGTAGTGGTATTCGCCATCACCGCCCACGCTAGCGCAGGTCATAATCGCAGCCGTGGACGACACGGGCGCAGGTCCGGTACTAATCCTGGGCGGCCGCAGCGAGATCGGCATCGAGCTCGCGCGGCGCCTGGCCCCCGGGGCGACGGTGGTGCTTGCCGCGCGCAGGTCCGATCAGCTCGACGACCAGATCGCCACCCTCAAAGCCGCCGGCGCCGCGGCGGTGCACACCGCGGAATTCGACGCCGACGACCTGGCTTCGCACGGACCGCTGGTCGCGTCGATCGTCGCCGACCACGGACCGATCGACACCGCGGTGCTGGCCTTCGGGATCCTCGGCGACCAAGCACGCGCCGAGACCGACGCCGCCCACGCGGTCGCCATCGTGCATACGGACTACGTCGCCGAAGTCAGCATGCTCACGCACCTGGCGGCCGCCATGCGCACCGCCGGCCGCGGCTCGCTGGTGGTGTTCTCCTCGGTCGCCGGGGTGCGCGTGCGCCGCGCGAACTACGTCTACGGCTCGGCGAAGGCCGGCCTGGACGGATTCGCCAGCGGTCTGGCCGATGCGCTGCACGGGACCGGCGTCAAACTGCTGATCGCGCGCCCGGGCTTCGTCATTGGACGCATGACCGAGGGCATGCGGCCCGCGCCGCTGTCGAGCACCCCGGAGCAAGTGGCCGCCGCAACCGCACGGGCCCTGGCCAAGGGCCGACGCACCGTGTGGATCCCGTGGTCGCTGCGGCCGGTGTTCTTCGTGATGCGGCTGCTGCCGCAGTTCATCTGGCGCAGGATGCCGCGATGATCATCGTTGTCGGTATCGGCGCCGACGGCATGGCCGGCCTCGCGGCATCTTCACGCGCCGAATTACACAGGGCCACGGTCATTTACGGGTCAAGGCGGCAGCTCGACCTGCTCGACGAAACGGTGGCCGCGCCCCGTCGGGAGTGGCCGTCACCGATGCTGCCCGCCCTGCAGGCACTTCCCCTAGACGACGAAATCCACATCGTCGCCAGTGGAGACCCGCTCCTGCACGGCATCGGCGGCACTCTGATCCGGTTGTACGGTGCCCAGAAAGTCAAAGTGCTGCCGCACGTGTCCTCCGTGACGTTGGCATGCGCGCGGATGGGTTGGACCGCACACGACACCGAGGTCATCAGCCTGGTGACCGCCCCGGCACACACCGCCGTGCGCCGTGGCGGCCGGGCGATCGTGCTGTCGAAAAACGCGGCCACACCCAAGGAGTTGGCGGCACTGCTGACCGCGCATGGGCGCGGCGACTCCGAGATTACTGTGCTCGAAAACCTCGGCGCCCCAACCGAACGCCGCCGCGACGGCAGCGCGCGCCAATGGGCCGACGACCCACCGCAACACGTCGACGACCTCAATCTGGTCGCCGTCCGCTACCTGCCCGACGAACGCATGTCGCCGTATCCCGATGACGCGTTCGTCCACGACGGCCAGTTCACCAAACTTGGGGTCCGGGCGGCGACGCTGGCCGCACTGGCGCCGCGACCGGGGGAGCGGCTGTGGGATATCGGCGCGGGCTCGGGCAGCATCAGTGTCGAGTGGTGCCTGAGCTGGCCGGGTTGCAGCGCGGTGGCGTTCGAGCGCGACGAACGGCGCCGCCGCAACATCGCGGCCAACGCCGCGTCCTTCGGCGTCGGCATCGACGTCCTCGGCGAGGCGCCGGAGGCGTTCGACGGCGCCGCAGCGCCCGCGGCCATCTTCATCGGCGGCGGCCTGACCCAACCCGGCCTGCTCGACGCCTGCCTGGACAACCTGCCCCGAGACGGACGGCTGGTGGCCAACGCGGTCACAGCTGAATCAGAATCGCTTCTCGCACAGTCATATTCGCGCTATGGCGGCCAATTGCGGCGCCTCCAGCACTACCAGGGCGAGCCGCTGGGTGGCTTCACTGGTTGGCGCCCGCAAATGCCGGTCACCCAATGGGCGGTGACCAGGTGACGGTGTATTTCATCGGCGCGGGACCCGGCGCCGCCGACCTCATCACGGTCCGCGGCCAGCGCCTCCTCGAAAGCTGCCTGACGTGCCTGTATGCCGGCTCTATCATGCCGGAAGACCTGCTGGCGCTCTGCCCCGAAGACGCGAAAATCATTGACACCGGACCGCTTACGCTCGATCAGATCGTCACCGAAATGGCCGACGCCGACGCGGCGGGCCATGACGTGGCACGGCTACACTCCGGTGATCCGTCGCTGTACAGTGCGCTGGCCGAGCAGTGCCGGCGACTCGACGCGCTGGGCATCGACTACGAAATCGTGCCGGGCGTTCCGGCTTTCGCGGCCGCCGCGGCCGCGTTGAAGCGCGAGCTCACCGTCCCCGGGGTGGCGCAGACGGTGACGTTGACCCGGGTGGCCACCCTCTCGACACCCATGCCGCCCGGTGAAGAGCTACAAACCCTCGCTCAAACCGGCGGCACTCTTGTACTGCATCTAGCGGCCGCCCAGATCGACGCCATCGTCCCGCAGCTCCTCGAGGGCTATCGGCCCGAAACACCCGCTGCGGTCGTGGCTTTCGCCAGTTGGCCGCAACAGGTGCTGCTGCGCGGCACGCTGGCCGACATCGCCGATCAGATGCACGACGCCAACATCACGAAGACCGCCGTGATCATCGTCGGCGATGTCCTGGCCGCCGAGGGGTTCACCGACAGCTACCTATATTCCACCCGGCGGATCCGGGGGAGCCGGCACTGATGCGGGTCCTGCTGCTCGGCGGCACCGGCGAGGCTCGCGAACTGGCCAAGGCCCTGCACCCGCGCGTCGACATCGTCAGCTCGCTGGCAGGCCGGGTACCGGATCCGGCCCTCCCGGTCGGTCCGGTACGTATCGGCGGCTTTGGCGGTGTGGACGGACTAAAACGCTGGTTGCAAGAGGAACACGTCGACGCCGTCGTCGACGCCACCCACCCGTTCGCCGCGACCATGACCGCGCACGCCGCCGAAGCATGCGCCGCACTGCGGATACCGCACTTGGTGCTGGCGCGCCCCGCGTGGACGCCCGGCGACGCTATCGTCGTCGCATCAGACGTGGAGGCGGCGAAAACCGTTGCCATGCAAGGCTACTCACGCGTTTTCCTCACCACCGGGCGTTCGGGTGTCAACCCCTTCGCCGACAGCGACGCGTGGTTTCTGATCCGCGCGGTCACCACGCCGGACCCCGCGTCGCTGCCGCGTCACCACCAGCTGCTGTTGTCGCGCGGCCCGTATCACTACGACGACGAATTGACGCTGCTGCGCGAACACCGCATCGACGCGCTGGTTACCAAGAACAGCGGCGGCGACATGACCCGCGGCAAGCTGGACGCGGCGGCCGCGCTGTCGATTCCGGTGGTGATGGTCGCGAGACCGAAACTTCCGGCCGGCGTCGCAGCCGTCGGCACCACCGAAGAGGCCGCCGAATGGGTTGCGCGGCTGGTTAGCCGGTGAGGTCTTCGCGTTCCGCGTCGGCTAGCAGCGCATCGCGGGCGCGCGCGACGCGGGATCGGATGGTGCCCACCGGGCAGCCGCAGACCGCCGCGGCGTCGGCGTAGGGCAGCCCGAGCAATTGCGTGAGCAACAGCGCCTCCCGCTGCTCGGTGGTGAGGTTCGCGATCATCGTGGTCACCTCGACCAGGTCTTCGAATCCCCGGGCGCGGCGATCGCCGCTCACGAAGTGGGTGGGATCGGCGCCGGAGGCGGTACGCGGCCGCGACTGGGCGTAACGGATGTGATCGGCCACGACACGGCGCGCGATCGCCAGCAGCCAGGTTCGGGCACTGGATCGTCCGGAGAACCGCTCGATCGCGCCGATCGCTCGCAGGAAGGTCTCCTGCGTCAGGTCGTCCGCGGTGTTCGCGTCGGAAAGATAGGCGACGAAACGCCAAACGTCTTGCTGGGTCGCTTTGATGAAAGCCTCGAGCGCTCGCGCGTTCCCGCGTGCGGCTGCCAACGCGAGGTCGGTGACGGCCTCGTCGTCGCTTGACGCGGTCATAGCCAACCACCTTAGTTGGACGGGTGCGATCGGTCTACGACGGGTCGTCGTAGAGGCCGAGCGGTTGATCGGCCAAAGATGCCGGTGTCGCCGACCCGCGGGCGCCTCCGACGGCGAGCCAGGGTCGTCGGCGTCCTTGCCGGAGGTGCCCCGCCCCCGGGTCCGCACATGTTCGCGCGCCACCAGGAACGCGAACGCCAGCCCCAACAGCAGGGGCATGTGGCTGGCGATGCGTGTCGCGGTCACCTCGCCGGCGAAGGCGTCGACGACGACGTAGCTCAACAGCGCGACGGAATACACGCCGGTAATCGCGGCCACCCCAATCGCGGTAGCGGGCCAAACCCCCGCGGCGATCATGGCCAGACCCAACGCCAGCAACCACGCGGTGGACTCGTGCATCAGGTGCTCGCCTGACATGGCGCCGTGCATGTGGCTCGACACCATGCCGAAGTTGATCCCGCTGATCTGGGCGGCCGCAATCGCCACCTGGAACAGGCCAACAGCGATCAGACCCCAGCGCCGGTAGCGCGAGCGCAACCAGCGCATCGAGCGGTGATACGCGGGGGACTGCTGATCGAGGCTCGCCATGATCTTGTCGACCAGGTCCGGTCCCTCGCCGGGCGCAATGGAGGACAGCCGGCGCGACTGGACCGCCGCGCCGATCAGCCAGGTGCGGCAACCGCGGCACGACTCCAAGTGGGCATCGACCTGTTGCGCGAGCACCTGCGGACGCTCGCCGTCCAGTCGCGCAGAAAGCGCCTCACGCGCAACGTCACACCGCATCCCTGCATCGTTGCGCATGCTCGGTTCGCGCGCAAAGGCGTCCACGTGCGGGGGACGGGAACCAAACCGTCGGGCAAACCGACCACTAAAGACAAGCGCTCCCCCCACTACGCCGACCGAAGAGGTATTCGTGTTCCTGCCCGAAGGCCCCCGACCATGACCGCCCCGATCTGGATGTCCTTTCCGCCCGAAGTGCACTCCACGTTGCTCAGCAGCGGTCCGGGTTCCGGGCCGCTGCTCGCCGCTGCGGAGGCGTCGTCGTCGCTGAGCGCCGAATACACTGCAGCCGCAGACGAACTCCTCGAACTGCTGGGCGCGGTCCAGGGCACGTGGGACGGTCCCAGCGCCGAACGCTACGTCGCCGCCCACGCGCCGTACCTGAGCTGGTTAGTCGAGAGCGCGGCCCGCGGCGCGCTCGCCGCGGCTTCGCACCGAACGGCCGCGGGCGCCTACACCACCGCACTGGCCACCATGCCGACGCTCGCCGAGCTCGCCGCAAACCACGCCACGCACGCGGCTCTGCTGGCGACCAATTTCTTCGGCATCAACACCATCCCCATCGCGGTCAACGAAGCCGACTATGTGCGCATGTGGCTGCAGGCCGCCGAAACCATGACCACCTACCAAGCCGTCACCGACTCGGCCCTGGCGGCGGTCCCGACGGCCACGCCGGCGCCGCAGATCGTCGCGACGGGCGGAGAGGCCAGCGCGGCCGCGGCGCGATCTGCCAGCGTCTCTTGGCAGGATCAGCTCGCGGCGCTTCTGCAGCAGTACACCAAGAATTTCGCGTGGCCGGTGTCGAAAGATCTCAACCCCGCGGGATGGCCCATTCCCGCCGTCCCATTTGCCAACGGCCTCACCTCGGCGCTGATGCAGATCCCCGGAATGTCCCCAGCCCTCGCCAGCGCCCTGGCGTGGGCCACCTTCCACACGTTGATGATCTTCTGGCCGTTCGGTCAACAGGCGGTCCAGTTGGCGGTGTCGCTTGCCCCGGCGCTGGCCGCCGTCGTTCCGGCCGCCGGCGCCGCGGGTGTGGCGGCGGGAGCCGCGGCCGCGGCAGGCATCGCGATCCCGGTGTCCGTGACGACGGCCCTACCGGCGGAAGCTGTCGCGTCGGCACCGGCGGGCGCGGTGCCGGCTCCCGCAAGCACGGGCGCGACGGCAACTAGCGCCGGCGCCACGCCCAGCCCCTCGGCGCCGAGCCCCGCGGCCGCCAACGGCGGGGGACCGGTCGGTGGCGGGCCGGGGGTGGGCTTCGGTCCGACGGCTTCAGCGGCGATCGCCGACGTCTTGTATGCCGTGGGCCTGTCCGGATTCTCGGCGCGCGACAAAGTCAGCGGTAGCGCACGTCGCAAGCCCGGGGAACCGGTTCCCGACGACGTCGACGCACCCTCGGCTGCCGGGGCATCGGCGCGCGAGCGGGGCCGTCGGCGCGCCCGGGCCACAGCGAAGGACCACGCCCACCGTCACGAATACCTGGACCTGGAGTCGGACCGCGGCGCGGGGCAGATCGGATTCGCGGGAGCCACAACCAAATCCGGCGTTGCCCCGGCGGGATTGATGAGGCTGACCGCCGAGGAGCTGAGCGATAGCGCGGCCCTACCGATGCTGCCGAGCAGCTGGGGCCGGGCCGAATGAACGTCAGGCGGGGTATCGCCGAGGGGTGAACACCCTGTCACCGAAATCGTCTGAGTGCCACTGGGTTTGCGACGAGCCGACGATCAGCAGGCAGCGCATGTCCACGTCGGCGGGATCGAGATCGGCCAGCCGCACCACGCGGACGTCCTCGTCCGGACCGGACACGTTACGGCCGATCACCACCGGCGTGCCGGGTTCGCGGTGGGCCATCAGCACGTCGCGCATCGCGCCGACCTGCCAGGTCCGCGCCTTCGATGCCGGGTTGTAAATGGCCAGCACCAGATCGGCGGCTGCGGCGGCGGCCAGTCGCTCGGAAATCACGGCCCACGGTTTGAGCCGGTCCGACAACGAGATCACCGCATAGTCATGACCCAACGGAGCGCCGACCCGGCTGGCGACCGCCTGCGCCGCTGTCATCGCCGGAATGACCCGAATCCGCACTCCCGGCCACTGTTTGGCTTCCTCCAGCACCGCGGTCGCCATCGCGAATACGCCCGGGTCGCCCGACGACACCACGGCGACGGCGTGGCCTTGTTCGGCCAGCGCGCAGGCCAGCCGCGCCCGCGCCGGTTCGTCGGTGTTGTCGCTGGGATGGCGCCGCTGGCCGTCGCGGACCGGCACGCGGTCCAGGTAGCCGGCGTAGCCGATCAGGTCGGTCGCGGCGGCCAGTTCCCGGCGGCTCTGCGGCGTCATCCAGTCGAGGTCACCGGGCCCCAGTCCGACGACCGCGACTGTGCCCGATAGCGTTTCGCGCCGGCGGCCGCCGGGCAGCATGGCCAGCGAAAAGTAGGGCACGCCGGCCTCGTCGACGTCCGCGGCGGGAAGGATCCGCTGTCCCGACGTGCTGGCCCGCTCGACGTAGAACGCGTCGTCAAGCTGCCCGGAGGCCGAAAGCGCTTCCCGCACAGCGTGATACGAACGACCCAGCTTGAGCACCACCGCGGCGTCGGCGTCGGCGAGGCGTCGGGTCAGCTCGGCCACCGGCAGGGTGCCGGGCAGCACCGACAGCACCTCGTCGCCGGCCACCAGCGGGGTCGCGATGGCCGCCGAGGCGGCGCTCACCGACGTCACACCCGGGACGATGACGGCGTCGAACCGCTGCGTCAGCCGGGTGTGCAAATGCATGTAGGAGCTGTAGAACAGCGGGTCGCCCTCGGCGAGCAGCGCCACGTCGCGACCGGCATCGAGGTGCGCGGCGATGCGCCGCGTCGAGTCGGCGTAGAAGTCTTCGATCGCACCGGCGTAGCCGCCGGGATGCTCGGTCGCCTCGGTGGTCACCGGGTAGATCAGGTGCTCCTCGATCTGCCCGGGCCGCAGATACGGCTCGGCGATTCCGCGGGCGATGCTGCGGCCGTGCCGGGCGCTGTGGTAGGCCACCACGTCGGCCTCGCCGATCACCCGGGCGGCCTTCACCGTCACCAACTCCGGATCGCCGGGCCCCAACCCGACTCCCCATAGGGTGCCGCGGGCGCTCATTCGATGTCGCTCGCGATTGCGTTGACGGCGGCCGCGGCCATCGCGCTGCCCCCGCGACGTCCCCGCACCACCAGATACGACATGCCCCGCGGACGCTCGATGAGCTCCTGCTTGGATTGCGCGGAACCGACGAATCCGACGGGTCCGCCGAGCACCGCAGCCGGCGCGGAGGCGCCCTCGTCGATCAGCTCCAGCAGCCGGAACAGCGCGGTGGGGGCGTTGCCGATCGCGAGCACGGCGCCGGCCAGGCGCCCCGCCCACAGTTCGACGGCGGCCGCCGAACGGGTGGTCTGCCGGCGCGCGGCCAGCTCGGAAGCGCGCGGATCGGCCACCAGCGACACGACCTCGTTGCCCGCGGGCAGCCGCGCGGTGGTGATCCCGGCGGCCACCATCGACGAATCGCACAACACCGGCGCGCCGCCGCGCAGCGCTTCGCCCGCCCGAGCGACCACGTCGTCGGTGTAGGCGATGTGGTCGGCGACATCGACCTGGCCGCAGGTGTGGATCAACCGGACGACCACCCGCGCGACGTCGTCGGGAAACCGCGTCAGGTCGGCTTCGGCGCGGATCGCCGCGAACGACTGGCGATAGATCTCGGCCGCGTCGCGGATGTAGTCGAGCACCCGCTCACCTTAAGTGCTGGTCGCGCAACAGCCGATAGCCCTGTCCGCTCGCGACCAGAACCTGCCCGACGGGCGGGCTGCCGCACGCGCGTTCGCACCCGACGAAGTGCCGGTGCACCGGCGAATCCGGCTCCAACGACATCGCCGCGTCGGCCCGCACGTCGGCCGCCGAGTGCTGACAGCCGGGGCTGCCGGTGCAGGCGCTGACGGTCAGCCAGGGGGAGTGTTCGTCGAAAACCAGGCCCAGCGGCGCCAGCACGCGCAGCGCGACGTCGGCCACCTCCTCTTTGAGATCGCAGACCAGCACCGATCGCCACGGCGTGACCACCAGCGGGGCTTCGATGGCGGCCAGGTATTCCGCGACCCGGGCGGGCAGCACGCCCAGCGGCACCGCGGCGCCCAGCGCCACCCGGCCATCATCCTGGCCGATCCAGCCCACCTGCGGCCGGATCACGGGCGGAAAAGCCGCGCCGAGTTCGGCGCCGGGCCACAGCGCCGCAGCATCAGCTAATTCGCTTACGCGCCAAGCCTTCCCGCGTACCTCGATGAACCGCATTGCGAGCGCGACCAGCGACTGTGCCACGTCGGCGACGGCCAGCCGGACGCCGGTGTCCCGCCCCGCTAACACAAGCGCGACGCCGTCGTCCAGGGCGTGCACGCCGACGTCGGCGCCCAGCCCGGAGACGTCGGCGCGGCCGTCATCGACGCTGAACCAGAACCGGCCGCCCAAGTCCGCGAGCCTGGGCTCGGCGCAAATCGCCGCGTCCAGCTCGCTCACCCACCCACTGACGTCGGCGAGCCCGCCCACCCGGCCGGTCAGCGGCGACGCGACGATGTTGCGCGCCCGCTCATGCGTCGGCGACGGCAGCAAGCCGGCTTGCGCGAGCGCCTCGGCGACGGCCGCCACGTCGGTGACCGCGCGCAGCTGCACGTTGCCCCTTGCGGTCAGCTCGATCGTTCCCGAACCGCACCGTCCCGTGAGGTCCGCCAGCGTCGCCAGCTGGGCGGCGCTGATCCGGCCGCCAGGTAAGCGCACCCGCACCAGCGCGCCGTCGGCCGCCTGATGCACCTGCAGCGCACCTGGGCAGGCGTCGGTTTCACGCGCGCGGACCATTCGCCTACGGTACGACTCCGCGCATCCGTTTCGCGCAGGTTCGGCGCGGGCCTGGTGTGGGCACTCTGTTGCCCGTGAGGACGGTGGAGTACGCCCCCGGACGCTTGGTCGATGTCTTCGGCGATTCGGCGCGTCCCATGATCCTGCTGTGGCACGGCATGCAGACCGACGCCCGCGCGGCCGTTAGGCCACTGGCAGGCCTGCTCGCCGAACGCGGCGCCGCGGTGGTGGCGCCGGATTGGAACTCCCACGCCGACGACGGCGGCCGCGCGGACCTGTTGCGATCGCTCGAGTTCGCCCGCGACCACGCCGACGGCCCGCTGGTCCTGGTCGGGTGGTCCTTGGGGGGCTCCGCCGCCGCGGGCCTGACGCTCGACGCGGCGCGCTTCGACGTCGCCCTCGCACACACCGTCTGCCTGGCCGGGGCCTTCGTGGCTCCGGACCCGATCTCCGGTTGCCCGCCGACGGACATGCTGTCGCCCGACCGCGCCCGCTCGCCGTTCACGCTGCTGCACGGGCTCGCCGACGACGCGGTGCCGGTGGCGGCCAGCAGGGCGTTCGCCGCCGACCTGCAGCAGGCCGGTTGGCCGGTGGAGCTGGTGGAGCTGGCGGCCGATCACGGCTCGATCGCCGGCGCCGACTACGACCCGGTCGCGGATCGCTATGTTCCCGCGACGGGCGGGCCGGCGCTCGAGGTGGCCGGTGAGGTCGCCGCGCGCATCGCGGCGACGCTGCGGTACGAATGACGGGTGGCTGAGCCGAGGATCCTGCTGCTGTCGACGTCCGACACGGACCTGATCAGCGCCCGGTCCAGCGGCAAAAACTATCGGTGGGCCAACCCGTCGCGGCTCTTGGACGAGGAGCTGTCGGACCTGCTGGCCGACGCCGACATCGTGGTCGTCCGGATCCTCGGCGGGTATCGCGCCTGGCAGGACGGCATCGACGCGGTGATCGCCAGCGGCGTCCCGACGGTGCTCGTCAGTGGCGAGCAGGCCGCCGACGCCGAGCTGACCGGCCTGTCCACGCTGGCGGCCGGCATCGCGGTGCAGGCGCACATCTATTTGGCCCACGGCGGCGTGGAGAACCTGCGCCAGTTGCACGCCTTCCTCTCCGACACGGTGCTGATGACCGGCTTCGGATTTACCCCGCCGGTGGTGACGCCGACGTGGGGAGAGCTGCCGCGCCCGGACGCCGCCAACGGCGACGGCCCCACCGTCGCGGTGCTCTACTATCGCGCGCAGCAGCTGGCCGGCAACACCGCCTATATCGAATCGCTGTGCCGGGCCATCGAAGACGCCGGCGGCCGAGCGCTGCCCGTCTACTGCGCCTCGCTGCGCACCGCCGAACCCGAACTGCTGCAACGGCTCAGCGCCGCCGACGCAATGGTGGTCACCGTGCTGGCTGCCGGGGGGCTGAGGCCCGCCGAGGCGGCGGCTGGTGGTTCCGATGACAGCTGGAACGTCGAACACCTTGCCGCGCTGGATATCCCGATCCTGCAAGGCTTGTGCCTGACCAGCCCCCGCAACCAATGGCGCGACAACGACGACGGCCTGAGCCCGCTCGACGTCGCCAGCCAGGTCGCGGTGCCCGAGTTCGACGGGCGCATCATCACCGTCCCGTTCTCGTTCAAGGAGATCGACGACGACGGGCTGATCTCATACGTCGCCGATCCGGAACGCTGCGGTCGCGTCGCGGGCCTGGCCATCCGGCACGCCCGGCTGCGGCGCGTTCCGGCGGCGGAAAAGCGCGTGGCCCTGGTGTTTTCGGCGTACCCGACCAAGCACGCCCGCATCGGCAACGCGGTCGGGCTCGACACCCCGGCCAGCGCGGTCGCGCTGCTGCGCGCGATGAGCGAACGCGGGTATCAGGTGGGCGAGCTGCCCGGCGTCGAGGCCAACGACGGCGACGCCCTGATCCACGCGCTGATCGAACGCGGGGGACAGGACCCCGACTGGCTCACCGAAGGGCAGCTCGCCGGCAACCCGATTCGGGTGTCCGCCAAGGACTATCGTGCGTGGTTCGCGACGCTGCCCACCGAGCTCGCCGACGCCGTGGTCGAACACTGGGGCCCACCGCCCGGGGACCTCTTCGTCGACCGCACGGCAGACCCCGACGGCGAGATCGTCATCGCCGCCATCCAAGCCGGCAACCTCGTCCTGATGGTCCAGCCGCCCCGCGGCTTCGGGGAAAACCCGGTCGCCATCTACCACGACCCGGACCTGCCGCCCAGTCACCATTACCTGGCCGCGTACCGCTGGCTCGACACCGGATTTCACGCCGACGCGATAGTCCACCTGGGCAAGCACGGCAACCTGGAGTGGCTGCCGGGGAAGACCCTCGGCATGTCGGCGGCCTGCGGATCCGACGCCGCGCTGGGCAACCTGCCGCTGATCTACCCGTTCCTCGTCAACGACCCCGGCGAGGGCACCCAGGCCAAACGGCGGGCGCACGCCGTGCTCGTCGACCATCTGATCCCGCCGATGGCGCGCGCCGAAACCTATGGCGACATCGCGCGTTTGGAGCAACTGCTCGACGAGCACGCCAACGTCGCGGCGCTGGATCCCGGCAAGCTGCCCGCCATCCGCCAGCAGATCTGGACGCTGATCCGGGCCGCCAAGATGGACCACGACCTGGGGCTGACCGAACGGCCCGCCGAGGACGCGTTCGACGAGATGATCCTGCACGTCGACGGGTGGCTCTGTGAGATCAAGGACGTCCAGATTCGCGACGGGCTGCACGTGCTGGGCCAAAAGCCCACGGGGGAGGCCGAACTCGACCTGGTGCTGGCTATCCTGCGGGCGCGCCAGCTATTCGGCGGCGAGCATGCCATTCCCGGCTTGCGGCAGGCACTCGGCCTCGCCGAGGACGGCACGGACGAGCGCGCAACGGTCGACCAAACCGAGGCCGCGGCGCGCGAATTGGTCGCGGCGCTGCAGGCCAGTGGCTGGGATCCCGGTGCCGCCGAGCGCCTCACCGACGACGCCGACGTCGCGGCGGTGCTACGGTTCGCGGCCACCGAGGTGGTGCCCCGCCTGGCCGGCACGTCATCCGAAATCGACCAGGTGCTCAGGGCGTTGGACGGCCGGTTCATTCCCGCCGGCCCGTCGGGGTCGCCGCTGCGCGGCCTGGTCAACGTGCTGCCGACCGGGCGCAACTTCTACTCGGTCGACCCGAAAGCGGTGCCGTCCCGGCTGGCGTGGGAGGCCGGTGTGGCGCTGGCGGATTCGCTGCTGGCCCGGTACCGGACCGACCACGGGCAATGGCCGCAATCGGTCGGGCTGTCGGTGTGGGGCACGTCGGCGATGCGCACCGCCGGCGACGACATCGCCGAAGTCCTTGCGCTGCTTGGCGTTCGACCGGTGTGGGACGCCGCGTCGCGGCGCGTCACCGGCCTGACCCCCATTCCGCTGGCCGAACTGGGCCGCCCCCGCATCGACGTGACCGTGCGGATTTCGGGCTTCTTCCGGGACGCCTTCCCGCACGTCGTGACCATGCTCGACGACGCGGTGCAATTGGTCGCCGAGCTCGACGAGCCCGCCGAGGACAACTACGTGCGCGCCCACGCCCAAGCAGACCTCGCTCAGCACGGTGACCAACGCCGTTCCACCACACGGATATTCGGATCCAAGCCCGGAACCTACGGCGCCGGGCTGCTGCAGCTGATCGACAGCCGCAACTGGCGCGACGACGCCGACCTCGCGCAGGTGTACACCGCGTGGGGCGGGTTCGCCTACGGGCGCGGCCTGGACGGTCGCCCCGCAACCGACGACATGAACCGCCAGTACCGGCGCATCGCGGTGGCCGCCAAGAACACCGACACCCGCGAGCACGACATCGCCGACTCCGACGACTACTTCCAGTACCACGGCGGCATGGTCGCCACGGTGCGCGCGCTGACCGGGCAGGCGCCCGCCGCCTACATCGGCGACAACACCCGGCCCGACGCGATCCGCACCCGGACCCTGTCGGAGGAGACCACCCGGGTCTTCCGCGCCCGCGTGGTCAACCCGCGTTGGATGGCGGCGATGCGCCGGCACGGTTACAAGGGCGCGTTCGAGATGGCCGCGACGGTGGACTACTTGTTCGGCTACGACGCCACCGCGGGCGTCATGGCCGACTGGATGTACGAGCAACTGACCGAGCGCTACGTGCTGGACCCCGAAAACCGCAAGTTCATGGCCGAATCCAACCCGTGGGCGCTGCACGGCATGGCCGAGCGACTGCTCGAGGCCGCGGGCCGCGGCATGTGGGCGCAGCCACAGCCGGAAACCCTCGACGGGCTGCGCCAGGCGCTGCTGGAAACCGAGGGCGACCTGGAGGGCTGACCCCGCCGCGACTGTGCGGCTGGCCGCACACTCGGGACCGAACGTGCGGCTGGCCGCACGCTCGGCACGAGCGGGCCGACGGGCGTAGGTTGACACCCGTGACCCCCACTTTCGCCGATCTCGCCAAGGCGCAATACCTCCTGCTGACCACCTTCACCAAGGACGGCCGGCCCAAGCCGGTGCCAGTCTGGGCTGCCTTGGACGAGCAGCGCGGCGACCGGCTGCTGGTCATCACTCAGGAAAAGTCGTGGAAGGTCAAGCGGATCCGCAACACCCCGCGGGTCACGCTGGCCACCTGCACCATGCAGGGCCGGCCGACCAGCGAGGCGGTCGAGGGCACCGCGGCGATCCTCGACAAGTCGCAGACCGCCGCGGTCTACGACGCCATCGGCAAGCGGTACGGCATCGTCGGCAAGGTCTTCAACTTCTTCAGCAAGCTGCGCGGTGGCATGGACAACAACATCGGCCTCGAGCTGAAAGTGGCGCCAGGCTAAGGCAAATGGGGACCGTCCTCATCCCGATCCCGGACCGCGACTTCGACCCCACCGAGGTCGCCGTCAGCTGGCGGGTCCTCACCGACAACGGACACCGGGTGGTGTTCGCCACCGAAAGCGGCGCGCCCGGCGTCGCCGACGACATTATGGTCACCGGCCGCGGGTTGGACATCTGGTCCGCGCTGCCGGTACTGGGCAGCCTCCCGGTCGTCGGGCTGATGCTGCGGGCCAACAAGGACGGCCGCGAGGCGTACCGGGACATGCTGCGCTCGGCGGAATTCCAGCGCCCGGTCACGTGGTCACAAGCCTGCCTCGACGGCATCGACGCGCTGCTGCTGCCCGGCGGCCATCGCGCCCGGGGAATGCGTAGTTACATCGACAGCGACATCCTGCAGCGGCTCGTCGTAGACGCGTTCGCGCGAGGGCTGATCGTCGCCGCGATCTGTCACGGCGTCCTGCTCGCCGCCCGCAGCATCGATCCCGCCACGGGGCGCTCGGTGCTCTACGGAAGCAAGACCACCGCGCTGACGTGGGCGATGGAAGGCCTGGCCTGGCGGCTCACGCGGTTGACTCGATTGTGGGATCGCGACTACTACCGAACCTACACCGAGGAGCCCGGTCAGCCCGTCGGGTACATGTCTGTTCAGTCGGAAGTCACTCGCGCGCTTAAGGATCCGTCGGATTTCCAAGACGTCGGCAGCGGAACGCCGCACCGGTGGCTGAAGTCCTCGGGCGTGGTGCGTGACACCGCCACCGATTCGCGGGCCGCCTTCGTCGTCGACGACGGCCGCTACGTGTCGGCGCGCTGGCCCGGCGACACGCACACGTTCGCGACCGTGCTGTCGCAGAAGCTGAAGTGACCCAACGTGTTTCAGCCCGCCTTCAGGTGCTCGCCGAAGAAGGCGAAGACGCGGCTCCACGCGTCGTCGGTGGCGGCCTGGTCGTAGCCGAAACCCGCGATGCGAAGCAGCGGCTGCGCGGGCAGCGTGTTCGCGAAGCTGTGCCCGACGCCGGGATAGTCCTTGATATCGGTGGTTATCTGCTTCGCGGCGGTCACCTCGCGAAACTTGTCGGCGGCGCCCCTGCCCAGTGGGTCACGGGCGCCGAAGCTCGCGACGATCGGGCACGCCCCCTCCAGAGTGCGGCCGAGGTCGCGGCGCAGGGGAGTGCCGTAGAAGGGCGCGGAGGCCTCGAAACCCCTGGGCGACATGACGATCGCGAACTGCCCGCCCATGCAGAAGCCCGCGATGCCGACAGGCCCGGAGCACTCGGGCATCGCCTTGAGATGATCGCGGGCCGCCAAGATGTCGTCGACGGCCCGACCCCGCTTCGTCTGCAGGTCCCGCATGACCCTGGTGATGCAGCGGACGCGGCCGCCCCGCGAGTACAGGTTCGGCGTCAGGGCCAGGTAGCCGGCCTGGGCGATGCGCTCGTTGGTCGCCTGCTTGTCCCGGCCGTAGCCGAAGGCGTCGTGGATCACCACCACCCCTGGCCACGGGCCGTCGCCCGGGGGAAGGTTCAACAGCGCATCAATCGATCCGTCCGGGGTGTCGATCTGAATCGTTGCCATAGCGTCATCTAACTGCAGCCGTGTCGGGCGCCACCAGGGGAACTCCCCGGTGGGCCGCGGACGTTGGCCTCACATGATGTCGCGGCTGTTTCTGATCTACGCCGTCGTCGAGCTCGCGGCGGTCATCGCGCTGGTCTCGTCGGTCGGGTGGGGCTGGACGCTGCTGGCGCTGCTGGGCACGTTCATGCTCGGGTGGGTCGTGCTGGCCCCGATGGCGGGATCACAGCTCATCCGACAAATCGGGCAATTGCGGCGCGGGCTGACCGAGCCGCGCACCGCGGCGAGCGAAGGGGCGCTGGTCACGCTGGCCATCGCCCTGGTCCTGGTCCCCGGCCTGGTCACTACCGCCGTCGGGCTGCTGTTGCTGGTGCCGCCGATACGGAAGGTCGCCGGGCCGGGACTGACCGCGCTGGGCATGCGCGGCCTGCGGCGGCGGGCGCCGTTGATCACCGACGCGACGCTTTTCGGAACCGACACCCGCGATACTCAGCGCGACTACATCGACGGCGAGGTTGTTGACGTGCGGGACTTTCGCGCGCCGGCCTTGCCCAGCGAGGCGCGCGGTGGATATCCCGGAAACCCCGCGTGGGATTAATTTGCCCGGCTCCTCAGCCCGCCGCTGCGCGGCGCGCATCGTCGCCGGGCTGGGATTGATTGCCCTAGGCACAGCCACACGTAGTTTTGGCCTGTGACCGACGACATCACGCTGCTGGTCAACGGGAGGGTCCACAGCCGGACCCACCCCGACGCCACCGCTATGGCGGTCCGCGGCGACGTCATCGCCTGGCTGGGCAGCGACGACGTCGGTCGCAGCCAGTTCCCGGGCGCCGACATCGAGGACCTGGACGGCGGCTTCGTGGCGCCGGCGTTCGTGGACAGCCACATCCACCTCACCGCGACCGGCCTGACGCTCAGCGGCCTGAATCTGCAACCCGCCGAGTCGCGCGCCCAGTGCCTGCAGATGGTTGCCGACTACGCGGCCGCCCACCCGGGCCGGCCGGTGTGGGGGCACGGCTGGGACGAATCGTCGTGGCCGGAGAACACGCCGCCGAGCACCGCCGATCTGGACGCCGTCCTCGGTGACCGGCCCGCCTACCTGACCCGCATCGACGTCCACTCCGCGCTGGCCTCCACGGCGCTGCGGCGTCACGTCGCGGATCTCCCCGCGGCGACCGGCTTCGACCCGGAGCGCCCGCTGGTGGGCGACGCGCACCACCTGGTCCGCGCCGTCGCCCGCGACCTGCTGACGCCCCAGCAGCTGACCGAGGCCCGCACGGCCGCGCTGCGGGCCGTCGCCGCGGCCGGCATCGTCGCGGTGCACGAATGCGCGGGTCCCGAGATCGGCGGCCTCGACGACTGGCTGGGCCTGCGTGACCTCGGCGGCGGCGTCGAGATCGTCGGCTACTGGGGCCAGGCGGTGACCACGGCCGCCGAGGCGCGGGCGCTGCGGGACGAGACCGGCGCCCGCGGGCTGGCCGGCGACCTGTTCGTCGACGGCGCACTGGGGTCTCGCACCGCCTGGCTGCACCAGCCCTATACCGACGCACCGGACCGCCACGGCACCTGCTACCTGGACCCCGACGCCATCGAAGCCCATCTGCGGGCGTGCACCGAGGCGGGGGTGACGGCCGGTTTCCACGTCATCGGCGATGCCGCCGTCTCGGCGGCGGTCGCGGCGTTGGAACGGGTGGTCGCCGACCTCGGGGTGGCCGCCGTCGCCCGCTGCGGGCACCGCCTCGAGCACGTGGAGATGGTCACCGCCGAGCAGGCCGCCAAACTCGGTGCGTGGGGCGTCATCGCCAGCGTGCAGCCCAATTTCGACGCGCTGTGGGGTGGCGCGGACGGCATGTACGCCCGGCGGCTGGGCGCCGAACGAGGCAGCCGGCTCAACCCCCTTGCGCTGTTAGCATCCCAAGGCGTGCCCCTCGCGCTCGGTTCCGACGCCCCCGTCACGGGCATCGACCCCTGGGCGAGCGTGCGGGCGGCGGTCAATCACCGCACCCCGGGCAGCGCGGTGTCGGCGCGGGCCGCGTTCGCGGCCGCCACCCGCGGCGGCTGGCGGGCGAGTGGCGCCCGCGATGGCCTGGCGGGAACGCTCGCGCCCGGCGCGCCCGCGTCCTACGCCGTGTGGGACGCCGGGCCCCTCGACGTCCACGCGCCCCGCGACGCAGTCCAGCGCTGGTCCACCGATCCCCGCTCCCGGGTGCCGGCGTTGCCGCGCCTGGGCCCCACCGACGCGCTGCCGCGTTGCCGCCGGACCGTGCATCGAGGCGCTGTCATCCATGGCTAGGGAGTGGTTCGGCGCCCCCCAGCCTCCCGACCAGGACCCGATCAGCGACGAGGCCGAATCGGAGAGGGATGAGGACGCCGCCGAGATCGAACCGGCCAGGACCGACGAACCCGAATCCGAACCGGAATCTCCTGACGCTGCCGGCACGGCCACCCGAAAGGGCAGGGCGGCGGGGCTTGGCGCGGCGGTGATCGCAAAGCTCCCCGGTGTGTGGGCCGCGCTGCGACCGCGCCTGCCGCGGCTGGCGCTCGCCATCGTGGGTGGCTTGCTGCTGTTCGCCAGCTTCCCGGCCGTGAACTGGTGGTGGGCCGCCGTCGTCGCCGCCGCGCTGCTGGCCTGGGTGCTGCAGCATCCGGCCACGACGCCGGCGGGCGGTCTCGGCTACGGGTTCCTGTTCGGGCTGGCCTTCTATGTGCCGCTGTTGCCGTGGATCAGCACTCTGGTGGGCGCCGTGCCGTGGCTGGTGCTGGCGGCCGTCTGCGCACTGTTTCCCGCGCTCTTCGGCCTGTGCGCGGTCATCGTGCGGCGGCTGCCGGGCTGGCCGATCTGGTTCGCGCTGGTGTGGGTGGCCCAGGAGTGGCTGAAGTCGATCTTCCCGTTCGGCGGCTTTCCCTGGGGCGTCGTCGCGTTCGGTCAAGCGCAGGGCCCGTTGCTGCCGGTGGTCCAGCTCGGCGGGGTCGCGCTGCTGTCCCTGGCGGTCGTGCTGGTGGGATTCAGCGCGACCGCGATCGCGCTGGAGATCGTCAAGTGGTGGAAAACCGGCCACCCGGACGGCGCAGCGGCCGCGAAAGAGCCCGCGCCGCCGCCGGCCGTCGTGCTGCCGGGTATCTGCATCTGCCTGGTGTTGTTCGCCGCCGTCATCATCTGGCCGCAGGTGCGCCACGCCGGCGCCGGAGCGGGCGGCGAACCCTCGGTCACGGTCGCCGTGGTGCAGGGCAACGTGCCCCGGCTGGGTTTGGACTTCAACGCGCAACGGCGAGCGGTGCTGGACAACCACGTGCGCGAGACCCAGCAGCTGGCCGAGGACGTGCGCGCCGGCCTGGCCCCGCAACCGCAGTTCGTCATCTGGCCGGAGGACTCTTCCGACATCGACCCCCTGGCCAACCCCGACGCCGCCGAGCAGGTCGCGCGGGCCGTCGCGGCGATCGGCGCGCCGATACTCGTCGGCACGGTGCTCGACGTGCCCGGCCGCCCGCCGGACAACGCGCAGTACACCAACACGGTGATCGTGTGGAACCCGGTCAGCGGACCGGCCGACCGCCACGATAAGGAAATCGTGCAGCCGTTCGGGGAGTACCTGCCGATGCCGTGGCTGTTCAAGCACCTCTCCGGCTATGCCGACCGGGCCGGACACATGGTGCCCGGCCGAAGCAGCGGTGTGGTGCACATCGCCGGGGTGCCGGTAGGGGTATCCACCTGCTGGGAAGTCATCTTCGACCGGGCCCCGCGCAAGGCCGTGCTGAACGGCGCCCAGCTGCTGGCGGTGCCCGCCAACAACGCGACCTTCAACAAGACGATGAGCGAACAACAGCTGGCGTTCGCCAAGGTCCGGGCGGTGGAGCACGACCGCTACGTCGTGGTCGCCGGGACCACCGGGATCAGCGCGGTGATCGCCCCGGACGGCGCCGAGCTGGTCCGCACCGACTTCTTCGAGCCCGCCTACCTGGATATCCAGGTGCGCCTCAAGACCAAGCTGACGCCGGCGACCCGGTGGGGCCCGATAGTGCAGTGGGTTTTGGTCGTAGCGGCCGGATCGGTCATTCTGGTCGGGATACGGCACAATGGATGGTTCGCGCGTCCGATTCTTCGGAGGTCCAGGCCTCCCGGTGAATCGGAAGACGCCGGTACGCCCCCGGGCGGACCCCCGCCCGACGAGGGCGACGCGGAGAGAGCGCAAGGCACCGCGCCGGACGCGGGCGATGACGACAATCCGCCCGAGGATGGCGGCCTACCTGATTTCGGGCGACACAGAGGAGCTACATGACCACCGGCCAGCCGGCGCCCCGGGTCCCGGGTAACCGTCCCAGCGAGCGCGTCCTGGTGATCATCCCGACGTTCAACGAACGGGAGAACCTCCCGGTGATCCACCGGCGGTTAAAGGCGGCGTGCCCGAACGTGCACCTGCTGATCGTCGACGACAACAGCCCCGACGGCACCGGGCAGCTCGCCGACGACCTCGCGGCGGCCGACCCCGACCGCGTCCACGTGATGCACCGCACCGCCAAGGACGGCCTGGGCGCGGCCTACCTGGCGGGTTTCGCCTGGGGTCTAAGCCGGGACTACTCGGTGCTCGTCGAGATGGACGCCGACGGCAGCCACGCGCCCGAACAGCTGCACCTGCTACTGGACGCGGTCGATGCCGGCGCCGATCTGGCGATCGGCTCGCGCTACGTCGAGGGCGGAGCGGTGCGGAACTGGCCGTGGCGGCGCTGGGCGCTGTCCTGGACGGCCAACACCTACGCGCGGGTCGCCCTCGGTATCGGCGTGCACGACATCACCGCCGGCTACCGCGCCTACCGCCGGGAAGTCCTCGAGACGATCGGCCTGGACGGCGTGGACTCCAAGGGCTACTGCTTCCAGATCGACCTGACGTGGCGCACCGTCTGCAATGGGTTCGTCATTGCCGAAGTGCCGATCACCTTCACCGAGCGCGAACTCGGCGTCTCCAAGATGAGCGGATCGAACATCCGCGAGGCGCTGGTCAAGGTCACCCGGTGGGGCATCGAGGGGCGAACCACCCATCCCCGCGCGATCCGCGCCGACAACCGCGGTTAGCCGCGGCGGCGCGACCGGATCAGCTCGAGGCGCTCCTTGAGCAGTTCTTCCAGCTCTTCGACGGAGCGGCGCTCCAGCAGCATGTCCCAGTGCGTCCGCGGCGGCTTGACCTTCTTCGGCTCGGGCAGGTCGCCCTCGATCAGGGTGCCTTCCATGCCGTTGCGGCACAGCCAGGTGCCGGGGATGTCGGCGTCGTCGGCGAAGGGAACCTCGAACTCCTCGCCGTTCTCGGTGCGGTACCGCGCGATCTGACGCGGCGCGAGGTCGTGGTTGCGGTCGGTCTCGTAGCTCACGGCTCCAAGGCGACTGCCTCTCAGGACGCGATCGGCCATGGCTGCTACTCCTTTAGATCCTGTGGGCTGTGTGCAATTTCCGTTTAGCAAACGTAATGACGGCCCGCGTAGTTCCCAGGCCGACACGCGGCATACGCGACGCGACCTTCAATGATACGGGATTGCCGACAACGGCCGACTATCCTCGGCAGGCGTGACCCGCCGTGCCCGCCCCCACCCGTGCCGGTGGTGCGGTCGCGACGTGACAGACGCCGGGATGGGCCGTCGCCGCCAGTACTGCCGACAGTCCTGCCGGCAACGCGCCTACGAGCAACGCGCCTCTTTGAATCGGGGTGATGCGGGAGCCGTGCCGGCGGACGCGGTGGTGCTGTCCGCCGAGGACGCCGCCGACCTCTCGGATCGTGTCTACCAGGTGCGATGCGCGGCGGAGGACGTCGCCACGGCGCTCGACGAGGGGGCCCCACCGGCGGAGCTGCGTGAGCTCTGTGACGTGCTGATCCGGGCCGCCCGGGCCGCCGACGGTTGGCGCCGAGCGGGGGTCTAACCCGGCTTGACCACCACTGATGGGTTGCCGAGTACAGTCGCGCCATGGGCGGCGGGCCGTTTTTGCTCGGGTTTAGAGGTCGACGCCGTTCCTCTTTTAGCAGCCGGGAGTATCGGACGTTTTGAAATCCTGCCGGAGTTGGCCATACTCACGAGCGACATTCTTGGGTCGGAGAGCAGCACGAAGCTTGTCGGGGCTGGTCGAAAAATCCACGAGACCGATTCGTGCAGCAACTTCTGTGACTCGGCAAGGACGCTCGGCACACGCCGCGTCCGGCGGTTACCAGACGGCCCACCTGCCAGGTGAGGGTTAGGCGAGGTTAGTGATGGATCAACTCCAGCATGCGACCGAAGCGCTGCGCAAAGCGCTGGTCCAGGTGGAACGCCTGAAGCGCACCAACCGTGCGTTGCTGGAGCGGTCGAGCGAGCCGATCGCCATCGTCGGGATGTCGTGCCGCTTCCCCGGCGGGGTCGAGACCCCGGAGGACCTGTGGCAAATGGTCGCGGACGGTCGCGACGTGATCACGGACTTTCCCACCGATCGCGGCTGGGACGTGGCGGCGTTGTTCGACCCCGATCCCGACGCGCGTCACAAGACCTACGCCCGCACCGGCGGCTTCGTGGACGGCGTCGCGGACTTCGACGCCGCGTTCTTCGGCATCGCGCCCAGCGAGGCGCTGGCGATGGACCCCCAGCACCGGATGTTGCTGGAGTTGTCCTGGGAGGCGTTGGAGCGGGCCGGGATCGATCCCAGTGGGCTGCGCGGCAGCGCCACCGGCGTCTTCGCCGGGCTCATCGTTCAGGGCTACGGGATGTTGGCCGAGGAGATCGAGGGCTACCGGCTCACCGGCATGACCTCCAGCGTGGCCTCCGGCCGGGTGTCGTATGTGCTCGGGCTGGAGGGCCCGGCGGTGTCGGTGGACACGGCGTGCTCGTCGTCGTTGGTCGCCCTGCACATGGCCGTGCAGTCGCTGCGAACGGGCGAATGCGACCTGGCCCTGGCCGGCGGCGCGACCGTCAACGCCACGCCCACGGT
The DNA here is from genome assembly GCF_002101935.1 of Mycobacterium sp. IEC1808. NCBI lineage: Bacteria > Bacillati > Actinomycetota > Actinomycetes > Mycobacteriales > Mycobacteriaceae > Mycobacterium > Mycobacterium sp. IEC1808. The sequence goes on from NZ_LQPV01000019.1 coordinate 112,673, forward strand.
CTTCGTCGAGTTCAGCCGGCACCGCGGCCTGGCGCCGGACGGCCGCTGCAAGGCCTATGCGGGCGCCGCCGACGGCGTCGGCTGGTCCGAGGGCGGGGCCATGCTGGTCGTCGAGCGGTTGTCGGATGCGCGACGGCTCGGGCATCCGGTGTTGGCGGTGGTGCGCGGTTCGGCCGTCAATCAGGACGGCGCGTCGAATGGGCTGACCGCGCCCAACGGGCCGTCGCAGCAGCGGGTGGTGCGCGCCGCCCTGGCCAATGCCGGGCTTTCGGCCGCCGACGTGGACGTCGTCGAGGGTCACGGCACCGGGACCACGCTGGGTGATCCGATCGAGGCGCAGGCGTTGTTGGCCACGTACGGTCAAGACCGCGACGCCCCGCTGTGGCTGGGATCGATCAAGTCGAACATGGGCCACACGCAGGCCGGCGCCGGGGTCGCCGGGGTGATCAAGATGGTGCAGGCAATGCGCCACGAGACGCTGCCCGCGACGCTGCACGTCGATGTGCCCAGCCCGCACGTGGATTGGTCGGCGGGCGCGGTGTCGCTGCTCACCGAGAACCAGCCCTGGCCGGCGAGCCGCGCGCGCCGCGCGGGTGTGTCGTCGTTCGGGATCAGCGGCACCAACGCGCACGTGATCGTCGAGGCGGTGCCCGAGGCCCCGCAACGTGAGCCCGGCCCGGCGCCGGCGGCGCTGCCGTGGGCGGTGTCGGCAAAGTCGGCCTCGGCGTTGCGATCTCAGGCCGCCCGCTTGGCGGCGCACGTGCGCGCCCATGCCGATCTCGATGCCGCCGATGTGGCGTGGACGCTGGCGGGCCGGTCGGACTTCGAGCATCGTGCCGTGGTAGTCGGCGGTGACCGGGACCGGTTGCTGGCCGGGCTGGATCAGCTGGCAGCAGACGAACCCGTATCGGCGATCCGGGGAACCGCCGCCGCCGCGGGCAAGACCGTCTTCGTCTTCCCCGGCCAGGGCTCCCAATGGCTGGGCATGGGCGTCGAATTGCTGGACACCGCACCGGTTTTCGCGCGCCAGATCCAGGCATGCGAGCAGGCCTTCGCCGAGTTCGTCGACTGGTCGCTGACCGACGTTCTGCGCGGCGCGCCCGACGCGCCGGGCCTGGACCGGGTGGACGTGGTGCAGCCGGTGCTGTTTGCGGTGATGGTGTCACTGGCGGAGCTGTGGAAGTCGGTTGGCGTCTGTCCGGACGCTGTGATCGGGCACTCGCAGGGCGAGATCGCCGCGGCCTATGTCGCCGGTGCGCTGTCGCTGGCCGACGCCGCCCGTGTCGTCGCGTTGCGCAGCAAGCTGCTGAGGTCGCTGGCCGGCCCCGGCGGCATGCTGTCCATCGCGTGCAGCACCGAGCGGGCACGGGAACTGTTGGCGCCCTATGGAAATCGCGTCAGCATCGCCGCCGTCAACGGCCGATCGGCCGTCGTGGTGTCCGGCGACGGGGCCGCGCTGGACGAACTCGTCGGGTTCTGCGCCGACCTGGAGCTGCGCACCCGGCGGATCGACGTCGACTATGCGTCGCATTCGGTCGAGGTCGAGGCGATCCGAAACGAGCTCGCCGAGGTGTTGGCCGGCATCGAGCCGCGGTCCACGCGCACGGCGTTCTTTTCCACGGTCACCGGAAACCGGTTCGACACTGCGGGATTGGACGCCGAGTACTGGTATCGCAATATCCGGCAGACCGTCCAGTTCGACCAGGCGGTGCGCAGCGCGTGCGAGCACGGATTCCGAACCTTCATCGAGTCCAGCCCGCACCCGGCGCTGATTGCCGGGATCGAAGACACCGCCAACAGCTGCGCCGGCGACGCCGACCCGATCGTCGTGCCCACGCTGGGTCGCGACGACGGCGGCCTCGAGAGGTTCCTGACCTCGGCCGCCACCGCGTTCGTCGCGGGAGTGAGCGTCGACTGGCGCGGCGCGTTGGACGGGGCGGCCTTCGTGGAGCTGCCGACCTACGCCTTTGACCGACGCCGGTTTTGGCTGTCCGGGGAGGGCGTCGCGGCCGACGCCACGGGCTTGGGTCTGGGAACCAGCGAGCACCCGCTGCTGAGCGCGGTCGTCGAGCTGCCGGCTTCCGGCGGCGTGCTGCTGACGGGCCGGTTGTCGCCCGGCCTGCAGGGCTGGCTGGCCGACCACGCGGTATCCGGTGTGGCCGTGTTCCCCGGCGCGGGGTTCGTCGAGTTGGCGATCCGCGCCGGCGACGAAGTCGGTTGCTCGACGGTCGACGAACTGACGCTGCAGGCGCCATTGATGTTGCCCGCCAAGGATTCCGGCTCAGGCTCGGTCGCCGTGCAAGTGGTGGTGGGAGCCGAGGACGAGGGCGGTCGGCGCAGCGTGTCGATTTTCTCGCGCCACGACGCGGGCTCCGGCTGGATGTGCCACGCCGAGGGCACGCTCAGCAAGGGGTCGGTCGAGCCGACGGCGGACCTGTCGGTGTGGCCGCCGGCGGGGGCGGTCGCGGCCGACCCCGTCGAGGGCTATGAACGGCTGGCGGCGCGCGGTTACGGCTACGGGCCCGCGTTCCAGGGCCTGACCGCGGCGTGGGTTCGCGGCGACGAAGTGTTCGCCGAGGTGCGGCTGCCGGACGCCGCCGGGGGCGTCAACGGGTTCGGCGTGCACCCGGCGTTGCTTGACGCGGCGATGCACGCGCTGGTGGTGGGCCATCAAATCGCCGGCGGGACAGACGAAGTCGTGTTGCCGTTCTCCTGGGAGGGTGTGTCGCTGCACGCGGCGGGCGCGTTGGCGGTGCGCGCGCGCATCGCGCCGGCCGGTACGTCGGCGACCAAGGCGGTTTCCAAGGCGGTTTCCATCGAGCTCGCCGACGGTCTCGGGTTGCCGGTGCTGTCGGTGCGGGCGATGGCGGCCCGGCCGGTCAGCGAGCAGCAGCTGCGCGCGGCGGTGTCCGGTGCGGGTCCGGACCGGCTCTTCGAGGTGAACTGGTCGCCGGCGACGGCGACCGCCTCGGCCGGGGATACGCCGTCGTACCGGTTGTTCGAATCCCTTGCCGCCGAGCATGATCCGGTGACGCAGACCCATGAGCGCACGCATCAGGCGCTGGCCGCCGTGCAGTCGTGGTTGTCCGAGCATGACTCCGGTGTGTTGGTGGTGGCCACCCGCGGCGCGATGGCATTGCCGGGGGAGGACGTCACCGACTTGGCCGGCGCCGCGGTGTGGGGGCTGGCACGGTCGGCGCAGACCGAGCACCCCGGCCGGATCGTCCTCGTGGATACCGATGCGCCGCTGGATGATCGGGCGATCGCCGCCGTTCTCGCGCTCGGCGAGCCGCAGGTGTTGGTGCGCGGCGGAACGCATTACCGCCCGCGGGTGCAGGGCAGCCGCGCGGTCGACGGTCTCCTGGTACCTCCGGCCGACGGCCCATGGCGGCTGGGCATCAGCAGCGCCGGCACGTTCGAAAACCTGCGCCTGGAGCCGGTGCCCGACGCCGAGGCGCCGCTGCAGCCGGGGCAGGTGCGAGTGGCCCTGCGCGCGATCGCCGCGAACTTCCGCGACGTCATGATCACCCTGGGCATGTTCACCCACGACGCGCTGCTCGGCGGTGAAGGGGCCGGCGTAGTGGTCGAAGTCGCCCCAGGCGTCACCGATTTCGCGGTGGGCGATTCGGTGTACGGATTCTTCCCCGACGGCAGCGGCACCCTGGTCGCCGGCGACGTCCGCCTGCTGGTGCACAAGCCCGAAGACTGGTCCTACCCCGAAGCCGCCGCCGTCTCCGCCGTTTTCACCACCGCATACATGGCGTTCATCCACCTTGCCGACGCCAAACCGGGCCAGCGGGTGCTGGTGCACGCCGCGGCCGGCGGAGTCGGGATGGCCGCCGTCCAGCTGGCCCGGCATTTGGGCCTGGAGGTGTACGGGACCGCCAGCCGCGGCAAGTGGGACACCCTGCGCGCCATGGGCCTTGACGACGACCACATCGCGGACTCCCGCAGCCTGGAATTCGAGGAGAAGTTCCGGGCGGCCACCGGCGGGGCCGGGATGGACATCGTGCTGGACTCGCTGGCCGGCAAATTCGTCGACGCCTCACTGCGGTTGGTCGCCCCCGGTGGCATGTTCCTCGAGATGGGCAAGACCGACATCCGCGACCCCGGCGCGATCGCGCAGGAATATCCGGGCGTGCGCTACCGCGCCTTCGACCTCTTCGAACCGGGCCGCCCCCGAATGCATCAGTGGATGCTCGAGCTCGCCGGGCTCTTCGACGCCGGCGTGCTGAAGCCGTTGCCGGTGACGACTTTTGACGTGCGACGCGCGCGCGCCGCGTTGCGCTACCTGAGCCAGGCCCGCCATGTCGGCAAGGTCGTCATGACCATGCCTTTTGGGCCTGGTGCCGGGCTGGCCTCGGGCACCGTGCTGATCACCGGCGGCACCGGCATGGCGGGCGCGACCCTGGCCCGCCACCTGGTGGCGCACCACGGCGTCCGGGACCTGGCGCTGCTGAGCCGCCGCGGACCGGGCGCGCCGGGTGCGGCGGAACTGGTCGCCGAGCTGGAGGCCGCGGGGGCCACGGTCCGGGTCGTCGCGTGCGATGCGGCCGACCGGGCCGCGCTGGCGGCGGTGATCGGCACTGTGCCAACGCTTTCGGCCGTCATTCATGCGGCCGGCGTACTCGACGACGCGATGGTCACCTCGCTGACGCCGGAGCGCGTCGATGCGGTGTTGCAGGCCAAGGTCGACGCGGCGTGGAACCTGCACGAACTGACCCGCGACCGGGATCTGTCGGCGTTCGTGATGTTCTCCTCGATGGCCGGGCTGGTGGGCTCGTCGGGCCAGGGCAACTACGCGGCGGCCAACTCGTTTATGGACGGACTGGCCGCGCACCGGCGCGCACACGGGCTGCCGGCGATATCGCTGGCGTGGGGGCTGTGGGATCAGGCCAGCGCGATGACCGGTGGGCTCGACGAGGCCGACCTCGCCCGGCTTGGCCGCGACGGAATCCTGGCCTTGTCGTCGGCCGAGGCGATGGAGTTGTTCGACACCGCGCTGATCGTCGACGAAGCGTTCATGGCGCCCGCCCGCATCGATCTCGGCGCGCTGCGCGCCCACGCCCTCGCGGTGCCGCCGATGTTCAGCGACCTCGTCAACGCACCGGCTCGCCGCCGAGTCGACGACTCGCTGGCTGCCGCGAAGTCGAAATCGGCGCTGGCGCATCGTCTGCAGGGGCTGCCCGAGGCCGAGCAGCAAGCGGTGTTACTGGACCTGGTCCGCTCGCACATCGCCACCGTGCTGGGCAACACGAGCCCCGAGTCGGTCGACCCGGACAAGGCGTTCCAGGAGTTGGGCTTTGACTCGCTGACCGCGGTCGAAATGCGCAACCGGCTCAAAACCGCCACGGGACTGGCGCTTTCGCCCACGCTGATCTTCGACTACCCGACGCCCAACGGCCTGGCCAGCTACATGCGCACTGAGCTCGCCGGAGCGCCGCAAGAGGTCGGCCACGCCCCGGTGGTCCGCGCCACCGACGACGACCCGATCGTCATCGTCGGCATGTCGTGCCGGTATCCCGGTGGGGTGAATTCCCCCGAGGACCTGTGGGACATGCTGACCGAGGGCCGCGACGTGCTCTCGGAATTCCCGACCGATCGCGGTTGGAACCTCGACGGGCTGTACAACCCGGACCCCGACGTTCCGGGCACCTGCTACACCCGCACCGGCGGCTTCGTCGACGATGTCGCCGGCTTCGACCCCGCCTTCTTCGGCATCACGCCCAGCGAGGCGCTGGCCATGGACCCGCAGCAGCGGCTGTTCCTCGAGCTGTCCTGGGAAGCGTTGGAGCGCGCGGGAATCGAGCCCGGCGCGTTGCGCGGCAGCGCCGCCGGCGTGTTCGCCGGGGTGTACACGCAGGGCTACGGAATCGGCGCCCCGGCGGCCGCCGAGGGCTTCCGGCTGACCGGGCAGTCGTCCAGTGTGGCGTCGGGCCGCATTTCGTACGCGCTGGGCCTGGAGGGCCCCGCGGTCTCGGTGGACACGGCGTGCTCGTCGTCGTTGGTGGCCTTGCACATGGCGGTGCAGTCGCTGCGCTCGGGTGAATCCGATCTGGCGCTGGCCGGCGGCGTCACGGTCAACGCCACCCCGGACATCTTCGTCGAGTTCAGCCGCATGCGCGGGTTGTCCGCCGACGGCCGGTGCAAGGCCTACGCCGGCGCGGCCGACGGCACCGGATTCTCCGAGGGCGGCGGCATGCTCGTGGTGGAGCGGCTGTCCGACGCTGAGCGCCTCGGGCACCGGGTGCTGGCGGTGGTGCGGGGTTCGGCGATCAACCAGGACGGCGCCTCGAACGGTTTGACCGCGCCCAACGGTCCGTCGCAGCAGCGGGTGGTGCGGGCGGCGCTCGCCAACGCCGGGCTGTCCGCGGCCGAGGTTGACGCGGTCGAAGGTCACGGCACCGGAACGATGTTGGGCGATCCCATTGAGGCCCAAGCGTTGTTGGCCACCTATGGACGCGACCGGGCCGAACCGCTATGGCTGGGGTCGATCAAGTCGAACATGGGTCACACGCAGGCCGCGGCCGGCGTCGCCGGTGTCATCAAGATGGTGCTGGCGATGCGCCACGAGATGTTGCCGGCCACGTTGCACGTCGACGAGCCCAGCCCCCATGTGGATTGGTCGCTGGGGGCCGTGTCGTTGCTGACCGAAGCCCGGCCCTGGCCCGCACACGGCAAGACCCTGCGCGCCGGGGTGTCCTCGTTCGGCATCAGCGGTACCAACGCCCACGTGATCATCGAAGCCGCGCCCGCCGGGTCGGAGCGCGTCGTGCCGCGCCCCGAGCTGCCGGCGGTGCCGTGGGTGGTGTCGGCGAAATCGGCGACGGCCCTGGCGTCGCAGGCCACCCGGCTGGCGACGCACCTGCGCACCCGCGCCGAACTCGACGTCGCCGATGTGGCGTGGTCGCTGGCGGGCCGGTCGAACTTCGAGCATCGGGCCGTCGTCGTCGGCGGTGACCGCGACGACCTGCTGGCCGGGCTGGACGAGTTGGCCCGCGACGAGCTGGCCGGCTCGGTGATAAGTGGCGTGGCAACGTCCGGCAAGACCGTCTTCGTCTTCCCGGGCCAGGGCTCCCAAATCCTCGGCATGGGAAGGGAGTTGCACGCGGCGTACCCGGTGTTCGCCGAGGCGTTCGACGCCGTGCTGGGCGAGTTGGACCAGCACCTGCTGCGGCCCCTGCGCGACGTCATGTGGGGCGAAGACGAAAACCTGCTGAACACCACCGAATTCGCGCAGCCGGCCCTGTTCGCCGTGGAAGTCGCGCTGTTCCGGCTGCTCGAATCCTGGGGTGTACGGCCCGATTTCGTGATGGGCCACTCGGTCGGTGAGATCACCGCCGCACACGTCGCCGATGTCCTGTCGCTACAGAACGCGGCGGTACTGGTCGCCGCCCGGGGCCGGTTCATGCAGGCGCTGCCGGCTGGCGGCGCGATGATCGCCGTGCAGGCAACCGAAGACGAGGTGCGGCCCCTGCTGACGCCCGGCGTTGGCATCGCGGCGGTCAACGGGCCTGCCTCCGTGGTGATTTCCGGCCCCGACGACGCGGTGACCGCAATCGCCGACCGGCTGCGCGCCGACGGCCGCCGCGTCCACCGACTCGCCGTCTCCCACGCGTTCCACTCCCCGCTGATGGATCCGATGATCGACGAATTCGGCACCGTCGCGGGCGGGCTCGTCGTCGGCAAGCCCACCATCCCGGTCGTGTCGAACCTGACCGGGCAACCGGCCGGCGACGACTTCGGTTCGGCGGCGTACTGGAAGCGGCACGTCCGCGAGGCCGTGCGATTCGCCGACAGCGTCCGCTTCGCGCACTCCGCCGGCGCCACCCGCTTCCTCGAAGTCGGGCCGAGCGGCGGGCTGACGGCTTCGATCGAGGAGTCGCTGCCGGACGCCGTCGTGACCACAATGTCGGCCCTGCGCAAGGACCGCCCGGAGCCGGCGTCGCTGATCAACGCCATCGCGCAGGGGTTCGTCGCCGGCATGGACGTGGACTGGCGCGGCGCGCTCGGCGCGGCCAACTTCGTCGAGCTGCCCACGTATGCCTTTGAACGGCGGCGCTTTTGGCTCGCCGGTGACGGCACCCCCGCGGACGCGGCCGGGCTGGGGCTGGCCGCCGGCGAACACGCCCTGCTGGGCGCGGTGGTGGAGCTGCCCGCCTCGGGTGGCGTGGTGCTGACCGGTCGGTTGTCGCCGAGTGCGCAAGGCTGGCTGGCCGATCACGCCGTCGGTGGTGTCGTGCTGTTCCCCGGCGCGGGATTCGTCGAGTTGGCGATCCGGGCCGGCGACGAGGTGGGCTGCGGAGTCGTCGACGAGCTGAATCTGGCGGCGCCGCTGGTGTTGCCGGCCGGTGGGTCGGTCGCGGTTCAGGTCGTCGTCGGCGGGGCGGACGATTCGGGCGCCCGCTCGGTGTCCGTGTTCTCGCGTGCCGAAGCGGGCTCCGGCTGGTCGTTGCACGCCGGGGGCGTGCTGCGCGCCGGGTCCGTGCAACCGGACGCGGATCTGTCGGCGTGGCCGCCGGTCGGTGCGGTATCGGTGGATATCGGCGACGGGTACGAGCGGCTGGCCGAGCGGGGCTACGGGTACGGGCCCGCGTTCCGCGGCCTGACGTCCATGTGGCGCCGCGGCGACGAGGTGTTCGCCGAAGTCGCGCTGCCGGAGGACGCCGGGCTGTCGGTGGCCGGATTCGGTGTCCACCCCGCGATTCTCGACGCCGCGTTGCACGCGGTAATCCTGGCGTCGGACGGCGGCGAGCTCCCCGAAGGTTCGATGCTGGTGCCGTTCTCGTGGCAGCGGGTGTCGCTGCACGCGGCGGGCGCGGCGTCGGTACGGGCGCGGATCGTGCCGGTGGGGGAGTCGGCCGTGTCGATCGAATTGGCCGACGGCTTGGGGTTGCCGGTGCTCTCGGTGGCGTCGATGGTGGCCCGGCCGGTGACCGATCGGCAGCTGCTGGCCGCGGTGTCGAGTTCGGGACCCGACCGGCTCTTCGAGGTCGTCTGGTCCGCCCAGCCACTGTCCGCGGTGCAGCCGGTCGAGGTGTGCGCCTGGGGTGCAACGGAATTCGAGGACACCTCGGCTGTGCTTTTCGAATCGGCACCCGTCGCCGGGGACGTCGTCACCGAGGTACACGCGGCCACGCGCGCGGTGCTGCCGGTGCTGCAGTCGTGGCTCTCGCGCGACGGGGCGGGAACGCTGGTGGTGTCGACCCGCGGCGCCATGGCATTGGCGGGGGAGAACGTGACCGACCTGGCGGGCGCGGCGGTGTGGGGCCTGGTGCGCTCGGCGCAGACGGAGCACCCTGGCCGCATCGTGCTCGTCGACACCGATGCGCCGCTGGATTCCGACGCGGTGGCGGCCGTTTTGGCGCCGGCCGAGCCGCAGGTGTTGCTGCGCAACGGGACGGTATACACCGCGCGGGTGCACGGCAGCCGCGCCGTCGGCGGCCTGTTGGTGCCGCCCGACGACGGTCCGTGGCGGCTGGGCATGAGCAGCTACGGCACCATCGAGAACCTGCGGCTCGAGCGGATCCCCGACGCGGACGCGCCGCTCGGTCCCGGCCAGGTCCGGGTGGCCCTGTCGGCCATCGCCGCCAACTTCCGCGACGTGATGATCGCGCTCGGCCTCTACCCCGACCCCGACGCGGTGATGGGCATCGAGGCCGCCGGCGTCGTGGTCGAAACCGCCCCGGACAGTGGTCGTTTCGCCGTCGGCGACCGGGTCATGGGTCTGTTCCCGGACGGGACCGGGACTGTCGCCACCACCGACCAGCGGCTGCTGGTCAAGGTGCCGGCCGGCTGGTCACACACCGCGGCCGCGACCACGTCGGTGGTGTTCGCCACCGCCCGCTACGCGCTGGTCGACCTCGCGGGCGTCAAGCCGCGCCAGCGCGTCCTCGTGCACGCCGCGGCCGGCGGGGTGGGCATGGCCGCCGTGCAGCTGGCCCGCCACCTCGGCCTCGAGGTGTTCGCGACGGCCAGCCGGGGCAAGTGGGACACGTTGCGGGCCATGGGCTTTGACGACGACCACATCGCCGACTCCCGCAGCCTCGATTTCGAGGAGAAGTTCCGCACGATCACCGGGGGCCGCGGCGTCGACGTGGTGCTCGACTCGCTATCCGGCGATTTCGTCGACGCGTCGCTACGGGTGGTCGCCCCCGGCGGAGTGTTCCTGGAGATGGGCAAGACCGACATTCGCGACCCGGAGGTCGTCGCCCGCGACCACCCGGGTGTGCGCTACCGCGCCTTCGACCTCTTCGAGGCCGGACCCGAGCGCATCCAGGAGATGCTCGACGAGCTGGCCGCGCTGTTCGGCGACGACGTGCTGCAACCGTTGCCGGTCACCAGGTTTGACGTGCGGCGCGCGCCGGCGGCGTTGCGGTACCTGAGCCAAGCCCGCCACGTCGGCAAGGTCGTGATGACCATGCCCGACGCCTGGGTGGCGGGCACCGTGCTGATCACCGGCGCGACCGGCATGGCGGGTTCAGCCCTGGCACGTCACGTCGTGACCCGCCACGGCGCGCGCCACCTGGTGCTGATGAGCCGGCGCGGCCTGGATGCACCGGGCGCGGCGGAGCTGATGACCGAGCTGTCCGCGGCCGGGGCCCAGGTACAGGTGGTCGCCTGCGACGCGGCGGACCGCGAGGCCGTCGCCAAGGTGCTGGCCGATATCCCGGTGCAGCGACCGCTGTCCGGTGTGATTCATGCGGCCGGCGTGCTCGACGACGCGGTGATCTCGTCGCTGACGCCGGAGCGCATCGATGCGGTGCTTCGCGCCAAGGTCGACGCGGCATGGAACCTGCACGAGCTCACCCGCGAGCTGGACGTCTCCGCGTTCGTGCTGTTCTCGTCGATGGCCGGGCTGGCCGGTGCATCGGGCCAGGCCAACTACGCGGCGGCCAACTCGTTCCTGGACGGGCTGGCGGTGCACCGGCGCAACCTCGGGTTGCCGGCGATCTCGCTGGCATGGGGCCTGTGGGACCAGGCCAGCGCCATGACCGGCGCCCTGGGCGCCGCCGACCGCGCCCGGTTCGGCCGGGACGGCATCGTCGCGATGTCCTCCGACGAGGCACTGGAATTGATGGACACCGCCCTGATCGTCGACGAGCCGTTCATGTTGCCCGCCCACATCGACCTCGCGGCGCTGCGCGTCAAGTTCGACAACGGCACGCTGCCGCCCATGTTCGTCGATTTGATCAACGCGCCCAGCCGGCGTCAGGTCGACGACTCGCTGGCCGCGGCGAAGTCGAAATCGGCTCTGCTGCAGCGCCTCGAGGGGCTGCCCGAGGACGAACAGCAGGCGGTGGTCCTCGACTTGGTCCGCTCCAACATCGCCACGGTGCTGGGCAACTCCAGCCCCGAGTCCATCGATCCGGATCGGGCGTTCCAAGAGTTGGGCTTCGACTCGCTGACCGCCGTCGAGATGCGCAACCGCCTCAAATCGGCCACTGGGCTGGGGCTTTCGCCGACGCTGATCTTCGACTACCCGAACTCCGCGGCGCTGGCCGGCTACATCTACCGCGAACTCGTCGGCACGGCGGAGCAAACCGCGCCGGCCGCCGCGCCCGGTGAGGCCGAGATCCAACGCGTGGTCGGGTCCATTCCGGTCAAGCGCCTGCGCCAGGCGGGGGTGCTGGAGCTGCTGCTCGCGTTGGCGAACGAGGCCGACGGCAGCGGTCCGTCGGCGCCCGCGGCGACGAGCGAAAAGGATATCGCCGACATGGATCTCGACGCGCTGGTCAACGCGGCCTTGAGCGACGATGACGACGATGAGTAAGGGCGCTCCGTGAGAGTTGCGGTCACCGGGGCCAGTGGTGTGCTCGGCCGCGGCGTCGCCGCCCGATTGCTCAGCCAGGGCCACGATGTCGTCGGCATCGCCCGACGCCGCCCCGAAAGCTGCTCGAGCGCAGCGGAATTCGTCGAGGCGGACATCCGCGACGCGGAAGCGGTCAAGCGCGCCGTCGCCGGTGCCGACGTGGTCGCGCACTGTGCGTGGGCGACCGGGAGCGAGCAGGTCAACATCGGTGGAACGCTCAACGTTCTCGAGGCGATCGCTGAAACCGGAACCCGGCGCATCGTTTTCCCGTCGTCGGCGCACGTCTACGGCGGCGGGGACGCGCCCAAGACCGAGCACGACGCGAGAACCCCCGTCAGTGCCGACGGCCGGCACAAGGCCCGCGTCGAACAGCTGCTCGAGGATTCGGGCCTGGAATGGGTCGTCATCCGCTCCGCGCCGATCCTCGGCCGGAGCGTCGACAATTGGGTGCGCCGGGTGTTGGCATTGCCGGCGTTTCCGGTCGCGGCGGCCGATCGTCGCATCCAGGTCGTCCACCTCGACGACGCGCTCCGCCTGTTTAACCGGGCGATCGTGGACACCGAAGTCGGCAGTGGCCCAATCAATCTCGCCGCACCGGGGGAGCTGACCTTCCGGCGGGTGGCCGCGGCGCTCGGACGCCCGATCGTGCGGCCGGGCATCCGACCCGGCGAGCTGCAACTCGTGCAGAGTGCCCCGTTCATGGACACCGCGCGGTTGCGGCAACAGTGGGAGTTCCGGCCGGCGTGGAACTCCGTCGAGTGTGTCGAGGATTTCGCGGTCGCGGTCCGCGGCCGGATCAGCGTGGGGAACCGGGTGGTATCGCTGCCCTGGCGGATGACCAACATCCAGGACCTGCCCACCGTCGACGCCCCGAGCGAGGATGGCGTGAAGCCCAATTGGGCCGGCCCGGCAGGAGATAACGGGGAGTTCGACACCCCGATCGACCCGCGCTTTCCCACCTTCCTGGCCACCAATTTGTCGGAGGCATTGCCCGGCCCGTTCTCCCCGGCATCGGCCTCGGTGACCGTGCGCGGGCTGCGCGCCGGCGGCGTGGCCATCGCCGAGCGGCTGCGGCCCGGAGGGGTGATCCAGCGCGAAATCGCGATGCGCACCGTCGCGGTGTTCGCCCACCGGCTCTACGGCGCCATCACCTCGGCGCACTTCATGGCGGAAACCGTGCCCTTCGCCAAACCCGCGACAATCGTCAGCAACAGCGGATTCTTCGGCCCAAGTATGGCGTCGCTGCCGATCTTCGGTGCGGAGCGCCCACGCTCCGAAACCAGCCGTCTGCGAAGGCAACTGCGGACCGTCCGCAATATCGGGGTGTTCGGCGTCAACTTGATCGGACTGTCCGCCGGGTCGGCCGACGACACCCACGAGTTCGTCGCCGATGTCGATCGCCTGGAACGGCTGGCCGGCGACGACGTCACCCGGCTCGACGATCGCCGGCTGCTGAGCCTGATCGCTTTGGCGCGGGACGAGGTGGTGCACGGGTGGGTGCTGGCCTCGGCTTCGTTCATGCTGTGCGCCGCGTTCAACGTGTTGTTGCGCGGTTTATGTGGGCGAGATACCGCCGCGCCGGCGGGACCGGAACTGGTAAGCGCTCGCTCGGTCGAAGCGATGCAGCGGTTGGTGTTCGCCGCCCAGCGCGACCCGAAAGTGACGGCGCTGCTTGCCGAACCGGGGGAGCGACTGGGCAAGCTGGCGGTCGAGGCGCCGGAGTTTCACGCCGCGGTGCTGGCCGAGCTGGCACTGATCGGGCATCGCGGCCCGGCCGAACTCGAGATGCGCTCGACCAGCTACGCCGACGACCCCGAGTTGCTCGTGCGCATGGTGGCCAGGGCGATGAGCGCGCCGCCCACACCGCAGCCACAACCTACCCGGATTCCACTGCGGGCCAGGCCGATTGCCCGCCTGGCCGGACACCAACTTCGTGATCGCGAGGTCCGTCGCGACAAAGTGGTGCGGGCCAACTGGGTGTTGCGCAGCCTGATGCGCGAGTACGGGCGCCGGTTGGTCGAGGCCGGAATCTTCCAGACCGCCGACGATGTGTTCTATCTGCTGGTCGACGAGCTCGATGCACTCCCGGCCGACGTCGGGGGCCTGGTGGCCCGGCGCCGAGCCGAACAGCGCAGGTTGGCCACCGTCGTTCCGCCGACGGTGTTCAGCGGCAGCTGGCAGCCAACCGAGACGACCTCGGCGGCCCTCACCAGCGGGGATACCCTGCACGGGGTCGGTGTCTGCGGCGGCCGGGTGCGCGGCCGCGTTCGGATCGTGCGGCCCGAGACCATCGACGACCTACAGCCCGGCGAGATCCTCGTCGCCGAGGTGACCGACGTCGGTTACACCGCCGCCTTCCTTTACGCCGCTGCCGTGGTCACCGAACTCGGCGGCCCCATGTCGCACGCGGCGGTGGTGGCCCGGGAATTTGGATTCCCGTGTGTGGTGGACGTTGCGGGCGCCACCAAGGCGTTGCCGCCGGGCGCGCTTGTCGAGGTCGACGGCACGACAGGCGAAATACAAGTGCTCCAATTGACCACTTAGCAGGCTGGGGTCTCCTTGGCGTACCGGAAATGGTCTACGTCAGGCGGGGTCACAACAAATCCGTTCTCTCACTGCGAGACATATTGGGCTCGATGTCTCATAGGCAAGCGCAGCTCCTGGTGATTTTGCGGACAGAAGTGCTTCTCAGACGTGTGCGGGGCCTTCTCAACTTCGCTGCCAGGTATTGACCGCCTCCCGGCCGGGACTGACTCTAAAGCCACTGCTGTCGGGAAAGGTGCGCTCATCTTGAAGCTCGGAAAGGCCGCTGACGGTTCCATCGCATTGTTGTCGCCGATCATTGCAGCGGGGCGATTAAACGTCGCCGCGGCGATCCGCACGCGCAGTCGGGGCTACACGGGCTGGACGGGTGCGATCAATACCGACTATGACCCGTTGGACCCGGCCGTCGCGGCGCAGCCCCACGCTGCCTACGACGCCCTGCACCGCAGCGGACGTGTTCACTACAACCCCCGGCGTGCCACATGGATTCTGCACAGACTCGACGACGTCCGCGCAGCCCTACGCGACACAGATCAGGTGACCAGCAGCCATGGAGTGACCCGAGTACGGATGATCGCCGATCTTGTTGTGGTCACCGACGGTGAACGGCACAGCCGCCTGCGCAAACAAGTCCAGCCGGCATTTACCAAAGGTGCACTGGAGAGTTGGCGCAGCATCATCGATGAGCTGGCCGCCGAACTCGTCGATGACATGATCGCTGCTGGCGACTGCGATGCCGTGCAGCGGCTAACAATCCCGATGCCTCTTCGCGTCATCGCCGCCATCCTCGGCGTCCCCGAGAGCGACATCGCCGACTTCCGCCGCTGGTCAGACGAAGCCACCCAAATCATCAACTTCACCCCTTCGGTGAAAGGCGTTGCGAGTACGGCCCGATCGATGCTGGCCGCAGTAGCGCTACGCCGCTATTTCTTGAAACATCTGGCGGAGGGGCACCTTAAGGGATCGGATACCGTCCTCGGCCGCCTGTTGGCGCACAGCGCCGATGGTGCGATGACCGACAACCAGTTGTTCTACATCGCAATTTTGCTTTTGATCGCCGGCAATGAGACCACAACCAACCTTCTCGGGGGGATGCTCCACACCTACGCCCACTACCCCGATCAATACGACATGGTCCGCGCCAACCCCGACCTCATCCCTCAGGCCATCGAAGAACACGTGCGCTACACCAGTCCCATTCAAAACCTCTACCGATACACTCGTGCCGACTATCAAGTAGGCGATGTCACCATCCCATCGGGTTCACGCGTGCTGATGTCATTTGGAGCGGCCAACCGCGATCCCCTTGCCTTCGACGACCCAAACACCTTCCGCGCGGACCGAAATCCACGCACCCACGTCGGCTTTGGTTACGGTCCACACCTGTGTCTGGGAGCGCCGCTGGCACGGATGGAGGCACAAGCCGTTCTCCGTGAACTGGTCAACCGCGTGTCCCGAATTTCGCTCACCGGACCGACAACGTGGTCCACCAACAGCTCGCTGCGTGGCCCCACCCACCTTCCCGTCGTTCTCCACGAGAGGTCGACCCCATGAAGCCTGGACGCATACGATCCGAAAGATGGGCATTGCTAGGGGGACTGGGACTCATGGCGTCCGGTATCGCGCACCTTCTTTGCCCGCGTGCGTTCGAATCGGTCAATCGAATGGCCTTCACGGACCGCATTCGGGCCCACGTTCTCATCAACGGGAGCATCGAAGCGGGCCTGGGCCTAGCGCTTTTCAATTCTCGCACTCGTCGAGCCGCCGTGGCCGCCACAGTTGTTTACCTGACCTATTTCAACGCGAGCCTGCTGTACCGGCAACGTGTCGTGCGACGCGGCGGATCACGTATCGAACTCGAGTGGTAGGCGCGTGGGCCCACTCATGCCGAGAAGTGGCCGCCACGGCGGATTTTCGATGCTCCGCGGATGCGGCAGGCGATGGGACAGAATCTTGAGCGCTTCGGAGAGTTCGCGCCTGGCGAGGTTGGCCCCCAGGCAGTAGTGAGCACCGCCTCCGAAGGTGAGGATGGGCGGTGGCTCGTCGCGAGTGATGTCGAAGCGGGTGGGGTCTTCGTAGATCGACGGATCACGGTTGGCGGCATAGGTGTTCACGATGATGAAGGTGCCGGCCGGGAAGGTGTAGTCACCGACTGTGACGTCATCAGTGACGCTGCGCAAGGTGCTGCACATCGACGGCGAGTGCCGCATGGTTTCTTCCACGGCTCTCATACCGAGATCGGGACGGTCGCGAAGTAACGCCCACTGGTCGGGATGTTCGCAAAGGACTTCCATCGAGGCTGCCAGTTGCGTACGTGTGGTGTCGGTCCCGGCGACCAGGATGCTGAATGCCAGCATGCGGACTTCGCCGGTGTCGAGCCGGTCGCCGCGATCTTCGGCCCGGATGAGTTCGGACAGCAAGTCGTCGGTCAGCGTCTGGCGCCGTTCGGCGATCATCCGGTCGATGTAGTCGTCGAAAGCATCCCAGGCCCTGAGGACCTTGGGCTCCTCCTCGGCGAGATTGCAGTCGAAGCTGACGATCTTGAAGATGTCCTCTGCCCATTTCGAGAACAGCTGCCAGTCTTGCCGCGGCGCGCCCAGCAGGGCGCAGATGACCGGGATCGGGTACGGTCGTGCGATCTCCTCGACAAACTCGCAACTCCCTTTCGTTGCAACGGCATCGGCGAGTTCGTTGATGACCGTGTGGATCGTTTCATCCATGCGCGCGGTTGCCCGCGGCGTGAAAGCCTTCGACACCAGCCTGCGCAACCGACGGTGTTCGGCGCCTTCCATACAGAGGATGCTGCGGACGACCCGGTCCCACAGCTCACCTGACGTCACGCCATGCGCGGTGAGGTGAATGCCCGGGGGAATCCCGAATCGCGGGTCACCCAGCACAGTTCTGGCGAGTTCGTAGGACAGCACTTCGGGTCCCACGGGGCCCAACGCGATCGGTGCGATCTGCTGGGCGGCGCGAAACTGTGGGTAGATCTCCTGAGGTGTGTCGGTGACATCGTAGTCCAGCACCGGCAGATCGGCGTCGAAGACGTTCGGCATCGCCGCGCCGAGGGGTTGCTGGGCTGTCACGGGATGTCCGTGGCCAGAAATGTCAGTGGCAGGCCGCAGATCGACAAGTCGATCTCGTCGAGATAGGAGCCGTCACCCTCGAAGTGCTGCCGGAATCGCGTTGTCGCGCCGTATCGCTCGGCGACGGCTTCGGCGGCGGAGGCCGCCGCAACCCCAACTACCACCGTGTACACCCCGTCGCCGTTGCGCTCGAGGAACTCGTTCACCGAAGCGGCGACCTCCCCGGGCGATCCCGGGACGGGGCTGATCAGCTCGATACCGCGATTCCAGTCGAGGTGGATGTCCAACCCGAGTTCTGGCAGCTGAAAATTCTCGAAGGCAAACCCCAGGTCGGTGAACATTTGCGCGGCGGCTGCATGCCGCTCGGGCGCCACGGCGAACACGACGTGATGAAGCAGCGGCGATTCAGGCATGGACGTCTCCCAATCGACAGTTATGCATCCGCGCAAAGTACTCCGCGCGGAAGGAGTAGCGGCAGGTCGTTGTACGTAGCGATCCCGGGTGCCGCCGCCACGACGGCGGGTATGGCGGCGATCGCCGGCATCGCGGTGATGGTGAGACCCAACATGATGTAGTCGTCCAGCGTCTCGCCCTGAAAGTCCGCGGGCGGAAGGAAGCTCAGCGTGGTCTTGATCGTCGGTCGACCCTGAACCTCGATTGTGTAACCCATGTCCATTGGCCAATCCGGGTCCAGCGATTGACCCTTGCGCCACCGCCCGCGGATCTCGATGACCTCGCGGTCAGCGACGATCCCCTTCCAGCGGACGTCCACACCGGCGACGCAGCCCTTCGCGATCGTCCAGTCGCCGGGTAGCTGAAGATCCTCGGTGGTCTGGGCGTATTCCGCGTGGCAACGCACCTCGTCGAGCTCCGCGCCCAGAGCGTCGGCGAGCAGCAACACGGCGTCCCGGAAAACCCCCGACCCCTTCTCGGTGATCGCCGGCAGATCCGCCTGGTCGATGGGATAGCCGAAGCCCATTGGTATTTCGGTGGCTGGGGAGTTGTAGATCGTCGTGTCGACGGATTCCAGCATTGACACCTTGTCGACTCGGTCCGAAAGCCCCGCCGACACGATGGCGAACAGTTGAATGAAACCGGGGTTTATGCCGCTGCCGAAGATGGTCGACCCGCCCTGCTCGCAGGCCTGCACGATGCGATCACGTCCAGCACCGAGGAAGTGGCCGGTGACGAAGCCGGCCGTACCTACCACATTGATGCCCGCGCCGAGGATGCGGACCAGCTCGTCGACGTTGGCGAACATCGGGTTGTAGACCACGCAGTCCGGCTTCAGCGCGAGCAGGACCTCAATGTCGTTGGTGGCCTTCACGTTGAGGGGCTCGATCCCGCACAGCTCGCCGACGTCGCGCCCAGCCTTCTCCGGCGACCAGGCATAGCACCCGACGAGGTCCAACGTCGGATTGGCGGCGATCGCCCGCACCGAACTCTTGCCGACATTGCCGGTCGTCCACTGAACCACCCGATATGTCACGGGTGGGGTGCCGCGTGCTGTTGGGCGGCTTGGCGCGCGAGCCGTTCGTCGTGAATCCTGACGAGTTCGCGGAACCCTAGCCTGTGGTACTTCGGAATCGGCTGGATGCCCCACACGTCTTGCGCTGTCGCCTTGCCCTCCGCGCCCTCCGGCGGCCCGAAGGGCGGGTACGGGTACTTGCACTCCAGGGTGTCGTTCGAGTACCGAATCTTCAACAGCTCACTGCAGATCTCGGTCAGGCTCAGCGTCGGGTAGCCGTAATAGACCGCCATGAACGGCAACGTGAACGCACCCTCGATGACCAGCGCCACCAGGCACACCAACACGGCGCGCTTGATCCATTTGTGCATTCGGGCGTAATACGGAGTCGTTCCCGGCTCCAGATCCGGCGTCGGGTCCTTTTCCTCGGCGGGTGACGGTGTTGTCATCGCAGCGCTCCTTAAAGTTGTTCAGTCGGAGAAGATTTCGCGGTTGACCGTGTGCAGGTAGGGGATCGCGAGGAAGGGGGTGATGTAGAAGATGTCGTAGAGCCACCAGCCGATGACCGGAAACACCACGCCGGCGTAGCGCACGTCGGCGAACATCGTCATGTTGAACACGTAGGCGGACCAGATCACCACGCCCATCCAGCAGGTGACGACCATCCACTGATGACCCCACCGCTTCATCTGCAAGAACCCGATCGCCGCGGCCACCCGCATCGAGAAGACCGTGAGGATGAGCCCCGCGACATAGGCCTTCTCGCCCGGCCCGGCCGCGCCGCCCACCCACAGTTCGTTGTAATGCCAGAAGTAGCCGGCGTCGAACATGTTGCCCCACCCGACCATGAGCACCCGGTTGATCAGCGTGTGGTTGGCGACCAGATCCAGGGCCCAGCCCAAGCTGTTGAGCATCCCGTCGATCAGCACCAGATAACCGATCAGGGTCACGATCATGGGCCGCACCGACAGGCCCGCGCGCAGGGCCTGGCGCTGCAGCCACACCCCGCGCATGAAAATCGGGAACCCGATCAGGCCCGGCGCCCAACAACCCATCAACGCCGCGCCGACGATCATCCACTTGTCGGCCCGGCGCTGAGCCAGCCGGGACTCGTCATGGTGGTCCTCGAGGCTTAACGAGCCGTTGCCCGAAAGCGTATGGGCGAGGCGAACATTCACAGATCCCACCAGCCCCGGGCAAACGACATGTAAAGCTGGATTCCGAACATCACGGCCAAATAGCCGTAGATGACGATCTGGAAGACGATGAGCGCCCGCTTGCGCTTCTCCTCCTGTCGGTCCATGCCGGTTGCTCCTTTCTAGGGCGAGGTGGCCAGGCTGGCTGCCGCGACTTCACGTAGACCGTCGGTGATGGCGCCGTCGGTGCTCAGTGGCGCGAGTATGCAAGCATCGGCCGCGTCCAATTCGGTTGCGCCGGCTGCGATCAGCTGGGCGGCGGTGACCAGCACCCTGGTGGACGGCGGTTCGAAGTGAAAGGCTTCATCGGCGGTGCGGATCGCGACCGCGCATGCGACCAGCCGCTGCGCGGTGGCCAGGGGAATCCCGGCTTCGCCGACGATCACCTCGGCCTCGCGGTGGGGCGGCAAGTACGTCATCGCAAGCGTGACGAACCGCTGGCGGAACGAGGGTTTGAGTTCCTTCAGCGAGCTGCGATATGCCGGGTTGTATGAACAGACAAGCATGAAGGTGTCGGGCGCCCGCACGACTTCGCCGGCACGGTCGAGGTATAGCGATCGCCGGTGATCGGTCAGCGAATGCAGGATGGCCAACGAGTCGTGGCGAGCCTCGACGACTTCGTCGAGGTAGCAGATCGCTCCGGCTTTGACGGCTCGGGTCAACGGTCCATCGGTCCAAACCACATCGCCGCCGGTCACCATGAAGCGCCCGACGAGATCGGAGCTGGTGAGATCGTCGTGGCAACTGATGGTGACCACCGGCCGCTCCAACAGCAGGCCCATGTGCTCGACGAACCGCGTTTTGCCACACCCGGTCGGACCGGTGAGCATCACCGGTATCCGTTGGCGGAAGGCTTGTTCGAACAGCTGGACTTCGTTGCCGTTTGCAAGGTAGGTATCCGTCATGCGGCGACCAGCTCTCGATGTACGTGGGCCAGCACGCGCGGCAGCTCCTCGACGCGCCGGATTCGTTGAGAACGACGGGGACCGAACACCTCCGGGAGGGGATCGACTCGTGTCGGTCCAACGCCGACGTAGTACATCGAAACCCCCGCGTCGCTGGCCTCCTCGACCGCGTGCGCGGCGTCAGCCCAGGCATAACGGCCCTCGTAACCCTCATCGGAGATCAGTCCGTCGCCGATGACGATGAGCAGGCGCCGCTCGGAGGACTGCTCCAGAAGGCGGTTCGTCAAATGGCGAAGTGACGCGCCGAGTCGCGTGTAACCACTGGTCTGAAGTCCGAGGCCGCTCGGCGGCACAAATCGGGGGTCATCGAAGTCCTTGAGGCAGCGAACTTCGACGCGGTGTCGGGTGTTTCCGGTGAACGTGAAGATTCCGTGACGCTCGCGAGCACGGTTCATCGCGCGCGAAAGCGCATCGGCACAAGCCAATTCCAATCGGAAGATCCGGCCGCCGTGCACTCCCAGCGATGAACTGCCGTCGAGAAGCAGCGCAGTGGTGACGTCTCGGCCGCTGGGTAGCAGTTGGCGGAAGATGCGGGGTTCGCTCGCCTCGCCGGTCGCCGTGTCGACGTAGTAGCTAACGTATTGTTCGACATCCAGGTCGGAGCCATCTTCGAGGCGATTCTGCATCGCGCGATGCGTGTGTTCTTCGAACCATTTTCGAAGGTCGGCGGAAATGGAGCCGGGTTGGCGATCGCGGCTGGTATGTGGCCGCTCGAGAACCGCCACGTGGTCTCGCATAAAACTCTTCGTCCACGCATTCCACTCCGGATAGGGAATGCCGGGTCGATGGTCGGGGGTGATGTCGAAGTCGTTGTCCTGCGGTCGGCTCGGCGGCGGCAGGTTGGGATTGCGGACACCCCCGTCGCCGCCGACGGGAACCGAGTACGGCCGCGGAAGGCGCTTCTGCGTTGTCGTCCACGGCATCCTGCCAAAGCTGCGCCGCAACTTGTCGGCCAAACCCTGCGGCATCGTGTAGGCCAGTGGCAGGTTACCCAGCAGCGGGTGCACCGCCAGCGCCTGACCTGTCGCTGCCAACGCAACCGCTCGGTTGAGCATCTCGGGGGCGTCCATGTCACCGGCTTCGGTAGGGAGCTCGGGTAGCACTCGTCTGACCTCGGGCAGCAGCCCCGGCCAGCGCGACGCGATCCAGCCGAGGGCGACGCGGGCTTCGACAAGCGTGAGCGCCCGCAATTCGCGGGCGGACAGCTCGTTCAGCCGATATCCGGTGATGCGTTCTTTCGACGGCGAACATTGCAGGGCCACACCGCACGTGAGGGTCCTGCGTGTCCAGTCGGACAGGGCGGGGTAGGGGACATGAACGAAGGTGAGCTTCCCGTTAAGCCCGAAGGCGCGCCGGTCACCGGTCACGAGCCGCACACCTTCGCGGCGTTGCTCACTGAGCGCCACTGCCGTCACGGCGCAACTTCGCTCGAGCGCCAGCGCGTGGGCATCGGCGAGTTCAACCATGGTGACCCGAACCGCTTAGAACGTACCGATGTTGGAGAAGAGCCAATACCAGAACCAAATGATCAGGCCGGTGCCGCCCCAGGCGGCGACGTAGCGAAGGATCTCCCAGAGATAACCCACAATCTGTCCTCCGTATCGCTTTCAGTCGGTAAAGATTTCGCGGTTGACGGTGTGGAGATACGGGATGGCGAGGAACGGCGTGATGTAGAAGATGTCGTAGAGCCACCAGCCGACGACCGGCAGCACGACACCGGCGAAGCGGACGTCGGCGAACATCGTCATGTTGAACACGTAGCCGATCCAGATCACGACCCCCATCCAGCAAGTGACGACCATCCATTGATGGCCCCACCGCTTCATCTGCAGGAAGCCGATGGCCGCGGCGATCCGCATCGTGAAAACGGTCAGGATTAGCCCGACCTCCCAGGCCTTTTCGCCGGGGCCCGCCGCGCCGCCGATCCACAGCTCGTTGTAGTGCCAGAAGTAGCCGGCGTCGAACATGTTGCCCCAGCCGTTCAGCAGAACGCGGGCCAGCAGGGTGTGGTTCGCCACCAGGTCAAGCGCCCAACCCACTGTGTTGATTGCGGCGTCGATGATGACGAGATAACCGAGCAACGTGACGAGCATCGGCCGGACGGAGAGCCCATCGGTTTGCGCCCGGCGCAACAACCGCACACCCCAGAGGAACAGCGGCAGCCCGAAGACGCCCAGGGCCGCGGTTCCGATCAACAGGCTGCCGGGGATGAGCCACTTGTCGGCCTGACGCTGCGCGAGCTGCGATTGCTCCGTGTGCTCGTCGAACGTCAGCCCCGGTAGGGTCGGGCCGCGCTGTTGCAGGTTCGGCAGGTTCACAGACCCTCCCCGTCGTCAACGCCGAGTGAGCAGATAGGTGCACTATAACAGGCTGACTTTAGTCAGCAAAAGAGTGTGGCGGTTCGAGCGAGGTCGGCGTGCATGGCGCGGCAGCAACACCACAACCACATCCATATCCGGCATACCGGCTGGGCAGCTCAAGTGGAATGCTGCGCCAATTACTGACATTAGTCAGGCCTATGCCGTTGACATGGTGTCGGCGAAACGCCTACGCTCAGCGAGCGCTCAGCCGTTGAGGCCAAAGGGGTTGCAATGACGCACAAATCGCCGGCCGAGAAGAAATATCGCGTAATCCAGTGGGGCATGGGCAATGTCGGGACGGTCGCGTTGCGTCATTTTGCCCACAATCCCGCGTACGAGGTGGTCGGGGTGCTCTGCAATCGCCAGGAGAAGGTGGGCAGGGACGCCGGCGAACTCGTTGGCGTCGCGCCGATCGGGGTGCTCGCCACCACCGACAAGGCCGCGATCGAAGCGCTTGATGCAGATTGTGTTTTCTACGCGCCGCTTTGGTCGGATCCCGACGAGGTCTGCAGGCTGCTGCGCGCGGGCAAGAACGTCGTCGCCTCGGGCGGCGCGTGGTGGTATCGAACCGAGCACAGCCAGGCCGACATCGACAAGATCGACGCGGCGTGTCACGAGGGCGGTACGTCATTCCACGCCGGTGGTGTCAACCCTGGTTTCGCCGGGGACCTGCTCGTGCTGACGCTGGCTCGTATCGTGAGCCGCATCGAATCCATCCACATCTACGAGGTGGTGAATTTCGGCAAGGACACCTTGAAGTACCTGCACGAGATGGGGATGGGCAACACTCCCGAAGAGTTCATGGCCGGCCCGAATCTGCTGGGCAACGCCTGGCCGCTGTTCGCGCAATCGATGGCCATGGTGGTCGACGGCCTCGGGAAGACGGTCGACAGGTACACGACGGACGTCAAGCTGGGCACGGCAATTCGCGACATTCCGTACGAAGGCGGGCCGACCAGTGACATGCCGGGCTTTAAGGGTTCGATCAAGAAGGGCACCGTCGCCTCCCAGCATCACAAGTGGACGACGTGGGTCGATGGCAAGCCGCTCATCACCTTTCATGAGATGTACACCATGGACGAATACGATGCCATTGAGCCGCAACCTGATTGGGGTGGACACTACCACTACCGCATCGTCATCGATGGCGACGAGCCCACCGAGTTGATCCTCCAAGCGCCGGCCGATCCGCAGGGCAATTACCCCAAGCCGGGTTACACCTGGACGGCGATGGGCCCGGCGAATACGGTGCCGGCCGTGTGCGAGGCCGCACCTGGATTCCTCACCCATAAGGAACTCGGGCTGGTACCGTTGCGCGGTCTGGTGCGCTCGTAGCCGCTCGGGGAGTGGATCAAGGCCGCAAGCTGCGCAACGTCCTCGCCACGTAGTCTTCCACCAGATCGTGGCCAGTCGGCCAGTGGTTGGTGGTGATCAAGAGCGAGTAGAGACCCAGCAGGAAGAACACCGCACTGTTCATGGGGTTGACCTCAGGATCCGTCTCGCCACGTTGCTGAGCAAGCGCGATCTCCTGGGCGACCAAGACGACCAGCGGGTGGTCCCTGCCGTCTTCGGTGGGCGGACGGGTTTGGGAGAAGTGCAGCGCGAGAAAGTCATTGAAGAGCAGGTAGCCCAGCCGGCGTTCCAGTCCGACTACGACGCGGACCGCCTCGTTAAGCGCGCCCGCAAGATCGTGCTCGTTCTTCAAGAATTGCGCGAACTGCTTGGCGATGCGGTCCTCTTCGCGGCGTTCCAGCTCCAGCAGCACGTGCTCTTTGGTGGGAAAGTGAAAGAAGAAGGTGCCGTGGGCGACTCCCGCGGCGGCCACGATGGCGCTGACGTCGGCCTCTGCCATTCCCGCGCGGGCGAACTCTGCGATCGCGGCGCCCATCAACCGCTCTCGCGTCTGCAAGCGCTTGGCTTCTCGCGCAGACACCCGGTCCGTCACAGCCATTTCTTTCCTCACGGTTGACCCGACTCATACCAGAGCAGCGAGGCTAACAGATCATTATGCCGTGTTTCCGTCAAAAAGGCTTGCACAACTTGATCACTGTGGGTGCAGCGGCACCGTGACGGATACCGATCCGCCCAAAGTCGTTGACTTTAGTCAGTTAGATTCATAGATTGAACGACGCACACCTCACGCGCGGCCAAAGGAGCCCGGGATGGCGTTGGAACAGTTCCGGCTGAACGGACAGGTCGCGATCGTCACGGGCGCCGGGAAGGGCGTCGGGGCGGGCATTGCCCGCGTCTTGGCGGAGGCCGGGGCCACGATTGTCGGGACCGCACGTACCGAGGCGGATATCGTTGGCACAATTGAGGGTATCGAGGCCGCGGGCGGCAAGGGGCTGGCACTGGTCGCGGACGCGATGAGCCGTCCCGACGGTGAGCGTGTGGTGAACACGGCCATGGAGCGCTTCGGACGCATCGACATTCTCGTCAACAATGTCGGAGGATCCACCTATGCGCGGTTTCTGGACATCACCGACGAAGATTTCCGGCACACTTTCGACTGGTGTGTGACCTCGGCCTTCATCATGAGTCAGCTCACGGCACCGCACATGCTCACCGCCGGACACGGTTCCATCATCAATATCTCCTCGGGCTCGGCGCGGTTCGGCATACGCGCGCTGACCGCCTATTGCGTCGCGAAGGGCGGCCTCGAAGCGCTCACCCGCGCCATGGCTCAGGAACTCGCGCCGAAGATTCGCGTCAACGCCATCGCGCTCGGTTCGTTCGCCACGGATGGCCTGAAGGGCAGCTTGGACTTGATGCCCGGGTCGCTGGAGAAGATGCAAGAGGCCACCCCGCTGCATCGGCTGGGTGACGTCGAGGACCTCGGACGGCTGACCGTGTATCTGTGCACGCGCGATTGCTATGCGACGAACGCGATCTTCCACGTCGACGGCGGCATCGATTCGAACAATTCGCCACTACCGATACCCGACTACTGACCTTCGCCTGACATGATCGGTCAGCATCCATCGTTGGAAGGATCGGGCTAACTGTGCGCAGAGTGATTCAATTCTCGACCGGCAACGTGGGGCGACATTCGTTGCGAGCGATCATCGGCAGACCGGATCTGGAACTGGTCGGAGTGCACGCCGCCGGCGCCGAAAAGATCGGTCGGGATGCCGCCGAGCTCTGCGGACTCGACAAGCCGACCGGCATCGTCGCCACCGACGACATCGACGCCCTCGTCGCCCTGGGCGCCGATTGCCTCGTGTACACGGCGCAAGGAGAGACCCGGCCGACGGAGGCCATCGAACAGATGGCCAAGTTTCTGGCGGCGGGCATCAACGTCGTCGGCACGTCACTGGTCTGGCTGGTGACACCGCATCACGCAGACGACTGGCTGCGGGTTCCTTTGGAGCGCGCCTGTGCGGCCGGCAACACCTCGCTATACGTCAACGGCATCGACCCCGGCTTCTCCGGCGACACGTTGGTGCATTCGGCGGTCAGCCTGACCACCCGCGTCTCGTCGATCACCGTGCAGGAGATATTCGACTACGGCAATTACGACGATGCCGAGTTCACCGGCGCCGCAATGGGTTTCGGATCCGCCCCGGACGACGAGCCGGCGATGATGTTCCTGCCCGGGGTGATCGTCGCGATGTGGGGAGGTCAGGTGCGGAGTCTGGCAGACCATCTCGACATCAAGCTCGACGACGTGCGCCAGCGCGTCGAACCGTGGTACACACCCGAGCGCATCGACTGCACGATGATGACGGTGGAACCGGGTCAGATGGCTGCGGTTCGGTTCGCCACCGAGGGCGTGCTGGACGGCGAACCGGTGATCACCCTCGAGCACGTGACGAGGCTTACGGCCGCCGCCGCGCCCGACTGGGAGTTCCCACCGGAGGGTCATACGGGCGTACACCGAGTCGTCGTCGAGGGCGAGCCGCGGGTGGAAATCAACACCCACGTTTCCCATCCTCTTTTCGATGCCACCGATGCCGGCTGCATCGCGACCGCGGGCCGCGCCGTCAATGCGATCGACTGGGTGTGCCGCGCGCCGCAAGGGCTGATCGCCGTGGAGGACATCCCGCTGTCCGCGACAATGCGCGGCCTGATGTGGAACGAGCGTTAGGTGCGGGTTGCCGGTAAATGCATTCTGATCACCGGAGCGGCCCGCGGCATGGGGCGCAGCCATGCGCTGCGGCTCGCCGAGGAGGGCGCAGCCATGCGCTGCGGCTCGCCGAGGAGGGCGCAGACCTCATCCTGGTCGACATCTGCCAATCGCTGCCGCAGATCGAATACCCCTTGGCCACAAAGGAAGACCTCGACGAAACGGTACGGCTGGTTCGGGAGTTGGGCCGGCGCTGCGTCAGCCATATCGTCGACGTCCGCAACGATGAGGCGCTGCGCGAGGCGGTCGATGCCGGCGTTGGCGAACTCGGGGGTCTGGATGGTGCGCTGGCCAACGCCGGCGTGTTGACGGTGGCGGCGTGGGACAAGACCACCGCGGAGCAATGGCGCACGGTGGTCGACGTGAACCTGATCGGCGTGTGGAATACCTGCGCTGCCGCGATACCGCACCTGCTCGAACAAGGCGGTGGCAGCGTGGTCAACATCAGCTCGGCCGGCGCTCTCAAGGGATTTCCGCTGCAGACGCCCTACACCGCGGCGAAGTACGGTGTCGTCGGCCTGACGCTGGCCCTGGCCAATGAACTGGCGGCGCAGAACATCCGGGTGAATACCGTGCTTCCCACCGGTGTCCCGACCGGGATGGTTCCGCCATCGTTCGGGCCGCTCCTGGGCGAGCAGCGCTCCGACCTGATCCCGATCTTCGTCAACGCGATGCCGACGCCGGCCGTCGAGCCGGCCGACGTCAGCAACGCGGTGTTGTATCTGCTATCCGATGAATCCAGGTACGTGACGGGGTTGCAGTTCAAGGTCGACGCGGGCGTGACCATCAACTGAATTTGCTCACAGCGGCCAGCTGTTCGGGCCGACGTCATAGCGCAGCGCAGCGGCGGGAGGCAATGGCTTGCGTTCGTCCACCGAAATCGCGTCGATGACGAGGGCGACATAGCGTCGCCAGCCGTCGCTGCCAGCATCCATCGTCGACAGCACGCTGAAGAGCATCGCGACAAGCCGCGGCAGGTCGTCGGCGACCAGGTCGGCGCGGACGCTGCCGACGCGCTGGCCTTCCCGGGCGAGCTCGCCGAGCGCCTCGTTGAGCGAGACCGAGATGTCGGACGTGAGCGATCCGGCCCGTCGCGCGGCGGTCAGCAGGTTGTGTTCGCGGGCCCCCAGCGATATCGCCGCTTCGATCAGTTCGGTAAGACCGAGTAGCGGGTTTTCGGCACGCCGGGCGCTGTCGATCACCGGCGTCAGGTCCTCGGCGATGCTCTGATCGAGGGCGGCCCGGACCAGATCGGCCTTGGCCGGAAACCTGCGGTAGAGGGTTCGTTCACCCACTCCGGCGCGACGGGCGACGGCTTCGACGGGTGCATCCGGTCCGAGCTCGCCGTATACGGCTCGCGCGGCGCGCAGTATGCGCGCGGCGTTGCGGGCGGCATCCGCCCGCAACGGCCGGTCCTCAACTGCGGTCACCCCGACAGCTTAACTGACGGTTGACTGCCAGTTAGGTGTAGCTCTAGGCTCACAAATTGACAGCTCCCTGCCACTTACCAGGAAACGCCGGTGATGCCAAGAACTTCCGAGTCCCGCCCTGACGTCGACCTTCCGGTGCTACCTGCGGCCCGGGCCGCGAGCTGCCCCCTCGCGCCGCCGCCCGAATTCGCGGGCTGGCGCGAAGAGCCGGGCCTCCGCCGGGCGATGTTCCAGGGCAACCCGGTCTGGGTGGTCAGCCGCTACCGGACATCAGAGAGGCGCTGGTCGATCCCCGCCTGTCCGCGAAGACCATTCCCGACGCCATCATGCCCAAGGACGCCGACAACAAGGTGCCGGTGATGTTCGCGCGGACCGACGATCCCGAGCATCAGCGATTGCGGCGCATGATGACCAGCAACTTCACGTTCAGGCGTTGCGAATCGATGCGGCCACAAATTCAGGAAACGGTTGACCACTATCTCGGCCGAATGGTCGAGGGGGGAGCGCCGGCCGACCTGGTCCGTGAATTTGCCTTGCCGGTGCCATCTTTGGTGATCGCGTTGCTGTTGGGGGTGCCGCCCGAAGACCTCGAGATTTTCCAACGCCACACCACGACTGGGCTCGACCACAGGTCCACCGACGAGCAAAAAGGCCAAGCCTTCGGGGCGATGTACGCCTACATCGAGGAGCTTGTGCAGCGCAAGGAGCGCGAACCCGGCGACGATTTGATCAGCCGTCTGGTCACCGAATACGTGGCGACGGGCCAACTCGACCATGCCACCACGGCCATGAACAGTGTGATCATGATGCAGGCCGGCCACGAAACCACGGCCAACATGATCTCGCTGGGAACGGTTGCGCTGCTGCAACATCCCGACGTATTCGAGCGACTCGGACACACCGACGACGCCGCCGTCGTCGCCAACATCGTCGAAGAGCTGATGCGCTACCTCACCATCGTGCACAGCCAGGTCGACCGTGTCGCGACCGAAGATCTGATCATCGGCGGTCAGCTGATCCGTGCGGGGGAGTTCGTCCTGATGAACCTGCCCGCGGGGAACTGGGATACCGAGTTCGTCGACAATCCGGAATCATTCGACCCCGACCGAAACCCTCCGGGGCACTTGGGTTTCGGGTACGGCGTGCATCAATGCATCGGGGCGAATCTTGCCCGCGTCGAGATGCAGGTCGCGTTCGCCGCGCTGGCACGCCGCCTACCCGGGCTTCAATTGGCGTACCACCGGAGGAACTGAGGTTCAAAGACGCCAATATCTACGGCATGAAAGAACTTCCGGTCAGGTGGTGACCAACGAGCTGCGGTTCGACGAGCGGGTCGCCGTGATCACCGGCGCCGGCGGCGGCCTGGGGAGGCAATACGCGCTGCTGCTCGCGTCACGCGGCGCGCGCGTCGTCATCAACGACACCGGTGGGTCGGTGACCGGTGATGGCTCCAACGGCGAGGCCGCGCAAGCCGTCGTCGACGAGATCCGCGGGCTGGGTGGCGAGGCCGTCGCCGACACCCACAGCGTGACGACTCCCGAAGGCGGACAGGCGATCATCGACACCGCGTTGCGCGCCTGGGGGCGGGTGGACATCGTGATCAACAATGCCGGGATCGTCGGCGACGCGCCATTCGAGGACATGACCGCCGATCGGCTCGAACCGCTCGTCGACGTACACCTGAAGGGCGCGTTCCACGTGACGCGACCCGCGTGGACGGTAATGCGCGAACGGCGCTACGGCCGGATACTCAACACCTGCTCGGCGGCCGGAATCCTTGGCGCCGAACGCATGAGCAACTACGGCGCGGCGAAGACCGGACTGATCGGATTCACCCGAGTGCTCGCGGCCGAAGGGGCGGCCCACGACATCAAGGTCAACGCCATCGCGCCGATCGCCTACACCCGGATGCTGGCGCGCGAAGTCGAGCACGCGACCGGACAGCAGCCCGCCGAGCACGACGCGGCCCAGGCCGTGTTGGATGACCTTGTCGGCCAATACCTTCAGAAACTGGACCCCGCGCTGGTGGCGCCGGTGGCGGCCTTCCTGGTGCACCGCGAGTGCCCGGTCTCCGGCGAGATCTACACGGTCGGCGCCGGGCACGTCGCCCGCTTCTTCATCGGCAGGACACGGGGTTTCTACCGGTCCGGGCTGTCCGTCGAGGACGTGCGCGATCACCTCGCCGAGATTCGCGACGAGGCCGGCTACACCGTCCCGGGCGGGCCTGCGGACGAGATGACGGAGCTGTTCGCGGTCGTCAGCGACCGCTCGGGCTAATAGTCACGCGGGCTTCCGGAACTGGCGCCAGATCACAAAACCGATGGCCACCACCACGCCCGCGATCAGAGCGAACAGCACGGTCTGCAGGGCATCGATCGCGAACCAATTAGGGTCGTACGAGTCGGCGCCCTGGACACACTCGAAGTCCACATCGGTTCCCGACTGGCCGGGCTTGTAGCTGTAATGCGAGGTGTTGTACGTCAGCTGGTAGCCGCTGTCACACACGATGGAGCTCGTCCACAACGCGGTCGACGGCATCGACGCGGTCAGCGCCGCGGCGCCGCCGACGCAGAGGCCGATGGTCCCGGCGATCGCCCCGAAACGGTTGGCCCAAACGAGGCCGCGACGTTCGCGCCGGCCGCCGAAAGTGGCTTGGCGCCTCGAGCCGACCTGTTGCGCAAAGCCCGGCGGCGGTCCCATGAAGGCCGGCGGGGTGTATTCCGGCGCGGCGCCCTGCCCGGAGTACACCACCGAGTGCCCCACCTTGAACGTCGCTTTGCCGTGCTTGAAGATGTTGTCGATCTGCTCCTCCGACAGGCCCGCCTGGGCCGCGGCTTGCATGAACGCCGCGCGATGCTGAGCCATCTCGGGCCCGGAAGGCCCGCCGGGGCGCGCCGGCCCGCCGGAGCGCAAACCCTCCCACAACGACTCCGCGTACTGGCGGGCGCGGTCGTCGGCACCCTGGCTCGCACCCGACTGCACCGAGAAAAACGATGGCGGCCGCCCCTCGCCGGGGTTCTGGCCGGCGGCGGCCCTGGCCTCGGCCAGTTGACGTTCCAGCTCAGCGATGCGCTTTTGCTCCGCGAGCTGACGCTCCAGGTCGGCGATGCGCTTTTCGGGATCGTCGGCGTCCATCGGCAAATGGTCCCACGCCGAAACCTCAGGTGCAGCAAATTCAGCAGCCGAACGCGGCGGCGACCCCGTCCGGCGGTGGCACCGGCTTCAGACACCCGAACGGCTGGATGCCGGCGGCGGCGAACCGCACCGCCGACTGATGGGCGTAGTTCACGCAGACGAGGCCCGAATCGTCTGCGCGGCAGCGGTAGTCGCCGAACGACAACGAATCCCCGTTCGCCAGTTCGGGGCCGTTGCCGTTGAGGAACGGACCCGGATCGGCGCGGGCCGACCCGACCTGGAGGTTCGTCCCGTCGAAGTCCACCCAGCCGCCCTTCCAGTCGCCGTAGGCCGTGTCCGGGCGGGGCGGGGGATTGGTCAGGGCCACCAGACACGCCAGCGCGGCGCCGGTGTGCTTGGAATCGGTCATGCACGACACCTCGCCCCCTTGAACGGTCAGGGCGATGTCGTTGCCGAGCGGAGTGGTGGCGCCCTCCCGGGCGGCGCTGTGATAGCGGCCGGGATCCGCCGGGTGAGCTGCCTCGATCCAGGCGATGACGGCGGAGATCGCGGCGCCGGCGGCCGGTGCGCCGGACGGTGCCGGTGGTTTGCTGCTCGACGCTCCGGCCGACGTGGTCGCGGGGGTCTGCGCGCTGGTCTGCGGCTGCCCCGAGTTGCCGCCGAGATGCGAGCATCCGGCGACCAGCAATGGCACGGCGACCAGCGCGGCGATCCGCATCCAGCCAGGCTAGCCGCCACACCCGGCGATTCGATCGCTAGCCGCGCACTACCGGCGCGGTGTCGGCTACCGTCACTGGTATGCATGAGCGCATCGTTCGCGCCCGCACCACCGCCGGCATCGTCGAAGGCTTTACCCGAGACGGCGTAAACCGCTGGCGGTCCATCCCTTACGCCCGCCCGCCGGTGGGAGCCCTGCGATTCCGGGCGCCGCAGCCCGCGCCGCAGTGGTCGGGCGTGCGGCACTGCCACGGCTTCGGCAACTGCGCGCCCCAGCAGCGCCGCTACACCTTGCTCGGTGTCGGCCGCTACCAGCCGATGAGCGAGGACTGCCTCACACTCAACGTCGTCACGCCCGAGGTGGCCACGGACGAGCCGCTGCCAGTCATGGTCTTTGTCCACGGTGGCGGCTACATCATGGGCAGCTCGGCCACCCCGCTCTACGACGGCGCCGCGCTCGCGCGCCGCGGTTGCGTGTACGTGTCGGTCAACTACCGCTTGGGCGCGCTGGGGTGCCTGGACCTGTCGTCGCTGTCGACGCGCGACACCAAAATCGACAGCAACCTGTACCTGCGCGACCTGGTGATGGCGCTGCAGTGGATCCGGGACAACATCGCCGAATTCGGCGGAGACCCCGGCAATGTCACGATCTTCGGCGAGAGCGCGGGCGCCTGCATCACCTCCACGTTGTTGGCCGTGCCCGCCGCCGAAGGCCTTTTCGCGCAGGCGATCTCGGAAAGCCCGGCGTCGGGGTTGGTGCGTTCGCGGGAGGTCGCCGTCGAGTTCGCCAAGCGCTTCGCCGGGCTGCTCGGCGTGCGCCCGCAGGACGGCGCGCACGCGGTGATGCAGGCGTCCGCGGCGCAACTGGTGGAAACGCAGCACCGGCTGATCGACCAGGGCATGGAAAGCCGGTTGGGCGCGTTCCCGATCGGCCCGGTCGTCGGCGACGACGTCCTGCCCGTCGACCCCGTCGAGGCGATGCGGTCCGGCCGGGCGCACAAGGTGCCGCTCATCGTGGGCACCAACGCCGAAGAGGGCCGCCTGTTCACCCGCTTCCTCAAGATGTTGCCGACGAACCAATCGATGATCGAGGAGCTGCTGGCCGACACGGAACCGGCTGCCCGCGAACGCATTACCGCCGCCTACCCCGACTACCCGTCGCCGTCGGCGTGCATCCAGCTCGGCGGCGACTTCGCGTTCAGCTCGGCGGCCTGGCAGATCGCCGAGGCCCACGGCAACCACGCGCCCACCTACCTCTACCGCTACGACTACGCCCCGCGGACGCTGCGCTGGTCGGGTCTGGGCGCCACGCACGCCACCGAGCTGCTGGCCGTCTTCGACGTCTACCGCACCCGGTTCGGTGCGCTGCTGACCGCCGCCGCCGACCGGCGCGCGGCGCTGAAGGTCAGCAACCATGTGCAGCGGCGGTGGCGGTCCTTCAGCCGCACGGGTTCGCCGGGCGACGACTGGCCCGCATATACCCCCGCCGAGCGCGCCGTGATGGTGTTCGACCGCAAGAGCCGGATCGAGTTCGATCCGCACCCGCACCGCCGGATCGCCTGGGACGGCTTCTCACTTGCGAACTGACCTGGCACGCTAGACCCTCATGCACGCCGACACCGAGCAAGTCATCGAGCGACCCGAGAACCTCACCGCCTCCTGGCTGGCCGCGGCGATCGGCTCCGGACCCATTGCCGACTTCGCCGTGGAGCGCATCGGCACCGGACAGATGAGCGAGTGTTACCGCGTCCGGCTCAGCTATGCGGATCCCGACGACGCGGGGCCCGAGTCGGTGGTGCTGAAGGTCGCGGCCTCCGATCCGGTGAGCCGGCAGACGGGGTCGGCGCTGGGCCTCTACGAGCGTGAAGTCCGCTTCTACGGCGACGTCGCGCCGCGCCTGGGCGGGCCGATAGCGCCGTGCTATCACGCGGCCGTCGACACCGCCACGGGCGTGTTCGACCTGCTGCTCGGGGACGCCGGGCCCGCCGTCGTGGGTGACGAAATCGCCGGTGCCACACTGGAACAGGCGCGCATCGGCGTCGTCGAACTGGGGCGGCTGCACGGCCCGCTGCTCGGCGACCCGGCGCTGGCCGACGCGCCGTGGCTCAACCGCGAAACGCCGCTGAACCAGGCGATGATCGCGTCGCTGTACGCCGGATTCGTCGACCGGTACGGCGACCAGATCGCGCCCGAGCACCGCGTCGTGTGCGAGCACCTGGTCGCCGCGTTCGACGGTTACATCGCGGCCGAGTCGGAGCCCGACCGGATCCGGGGCCTGGTGCACGGCGACTACCGGCTGGACAACATGTTGTTCGGCACCGAAGGGGCCGACCGCGCGCTGACCGTCGTCGATTGGCAGACGGTTTCCTGGGGACCGGCATTCACGGACCTGGCGTACTTCCTCGGCTGTGCGCTGCGGGCGCAGGATCGTCGCGACCACTACGACGAATTCCTGCGCGCCTACCACGACGCGCTGGGCCCGCAGCCGCCCGTCAGCCTGGCCGAGGTCGCCGAAGGGGTTCGGCGCCAAAGCTTTTTCGGCGTGATGATGGCCATCATCTCGTCGATGCTCGTGGAGCGCACCGATCGCGGCGACCGGATGTTCATGACGATGTTGCAACGCAACTGCGCACACGTGCTCGACACCGACGCGCTGGCGACCCTGCCCGCCGCGACCAAGCCGGAGCCGCTGCGGCCGTCGGAGGACGACGAGCTCGCCCACGACCCGACCGACGAGCCGTTGTGGAGCGAGAGCTGGTACGCCGACTTCGCCGACGCGGCACAGGGATTGGGCGGCTGGTTTCGCCTCGGCCTGATCGCCAACCAGCAGCACGCCCTGGTGCACGTCCTGCTGTGCGGCGCCGACATAGCGACCGTCGCCGTCGACGCCGAGATCCCGCTGCCCGCGGACCCGTGGGTGTTGCGGACCGACGCCTTCGAGCTGGGCCACTCCGCCAGCGTCCCGCTGCAGGCCTATCGGGTCGACGTGCGCGCACGGGCCCAGGCCTACCCGGACCCGTCGGCCTTGCTGCGCGGCGAGCCGGGCACTGAAGTCGAAATGACGATGAATTTGGAGTGGGCCACCGACGGCGCACCGTACAAATACCGGCTGACGACCCGCTACGAAATCCCTTGCCGCGTCTCGGGAACCGTCACGATCGGCGGAACGAGCTACCGCGTCGACTCGGTTCCCGGGCAGCGCGACCACTCGTGGGGCGTGCGCGACTGGTGGAGCATGGACTGGATCTGGAGCGCGCTGCACCTCGACGACGGCACCCACCTGCACGGCGTGAACATCCGCATCCCGGGCGCGCCCACGTTCAGCATCGGCTACGTGCAGGACGCCGCACACAACGTCACCGAACTGGACACCGTCGCATCGCGGGAATCCTTCGGGGACAACGGGTTACCGCTGAACGCGACCGTGGACCTCCGCCCCGGTGACATCACCGCGGACATCGAGGTGCGCGGGCACGCCCCGGTGCGCATGCTCGCCAAGGATGGGCGCGCGAGCCAGTTCCCGCGCGCCTGGGTCGGTGTCAAGACCGCGGACGGACGCAGCGGTGTCGGTTGGGTGGAATGGAACCGCAACCTCGCCGAATAGCGGCCGGGCCACCCGTCGTGGTGATGGGTGTCTCGGGATCGGGCAAGTCGACGGTGGGGGCGGCGCTGGCCCGACGGTTGGGGGTGCCCTTCATCGACGCCGACACCCTGCACCCGCCGGCGAACATCGCGAAAATGACCGCCGGTGAACCGCTCGACGACGACGATCGCCGGCCCTGGCTCGAACGCGTCGGGAAGTGGTTGGCCGGCCACCGCGACGGCGCCGTGGCGAGCTGCTCGGCGCTCAAACGCAAATACCGCGACCAGCTCCGCGCCCACTGCCCCGAGGTCGAGTTCCTGCATCTGGCGGGTTCACCCGAACTAATCGGCGGCCGGCTGGCCGCGAGGTCGGGCCATTTCATGCCGGCCGCTCTGCTGCGATCCCAGTTCGACGCGCTCGAACCCCTCGGCCCCGACGAGCCGGGCAAAACCGTCGACGCAAGCCAGCAAGTCGAGGCGATCGTCGACGACTTCGTCGCGGGTGGCTGACCCAGGTCCGCGATCGCGGCGTCCGCGCCTCTGTGTAGCATTGTGCTACAGTCCGTAACGGAATGCTGCAGGAGCGGAGGACGGTCATGGCAGAGGCTCTCGATCGCGTCACGCGCGTGGCCGCGGACCTGATGGACAGCGCGGCGTCCGAGGGCGCCCGCCAGAGCCGTTCGGCCAAGCAGCAACTCGACCATTGGGCGCGGGTCGGGCGGGCGGTATCCAGTCAACACACCAGCTCTCGGCGGCGGGTGGAGGCGGCGTTGGCCGGTCATTTGGCGACCGGCGACCTCACCGTCGAGGAGGGTGTGGTGTTCAACGCCGAGATCTCCGCCGCCATCGAGGAAAGCCTGGCGCGCACCAATTACGGGGCGGCGCTGGCCGGGCAGGGGATCACCACGGTGGCCCTCAACGACGCCGGTGAGATCGTCGAGCACCGGCCCGACGGCACCGAGGTGGTGCTTTCGGGCAGGCGCTGACCGCGCGGGACGATGAACCGCCTGGACCTGGTGGTCGGGCCGAACGGCGCCGGCAAGTCGACGTTCATCGCGTTCACCCTCTCGTCGCTGCTGCCCCGAAGCCTCGTCGTCAACGCCGACGAGATCGCCCGCCAGCGCTGGCCCGAGGACCCCGCCTCGCACGCGTATGACGCCGCGGGAATCGCCGCCGGCACGCGCGCCAAGCTGATCGAGCTGGGCAGGTCTTTCATCGCGGAGACCGTCTTTTCCCATCCCTCGAAGCTGGACCTGATCCGCAGCGCGCACCGCGAGGGCTTCACCGTCGTCCTGCACGCGCTGCTCGTCCCGGAAAACCTTGCGGTCGAAAGGGTTAGGCACCGGGTGGCGGCGGGCGGCCACCACGTGCCCGAGGACAAGATCCGTCAGCGGCACCGCCGGTTGGGGGCACTCGTCGCGGGCGCCATCGCCTTATCGGACATCGCGACCGTCTACGACAGCACTCGCCTGCGCGGGCCGCGCATCGTCGCCCAATTCAGCGGCGGCGAGGTGGTCGGCTCGCCCGACTGGCCGCAGTGGGCACCGAAGGAACTGTCGGCCCGCTGGCCGGACTGAACACGGTTACCAAAGGCGACGGCGGCGACGAGTCGGGAGCCCGTCGCCCACCCGGTCGCGGGCGGTGTCGGCCAGTTCGCTGCCACGCGCGGCCGCCGTGTTGGCCAACTCGATGCCGCGCAACCGCGCGATCTCGGCGAGCTCGACCCCGCGGTCCCGCGCCTCTTCGGCGAGTTCTTCGCCGCGTTTGCGTGCCTTCTTCGCCAGCGGTGCGCTCTTTTCGGCGGCCGTGCTGGCGAGTTCTTCGCCGCGCTTGCGGGCCTTCTTCGCCAGCGGGGCGCCCTTCTCCGCGGCGGTGCTGGCCAGTTCCCGGCCGCGCTCCAAGGCGGCCTCGGCGTACGGGGCGCTCCGTTCGGCGGCGGTGCTGGCCAGTTCGCGACCGCGTTCGAGGGCGGCCTCGGCGTACGGGGCGCTCCGTTCGGCGGCGGTGCTGGCCAGTTCGCGCCCGCGCTCGGCGCCGACTTGGAGGCCGTGCACGATCTTTTCGCCAAGTTCGCCGTCGTCAGACCCGGGCAGCGCCGACGACACCCGCTCGGAGAGCCGTTCCGCGGCCCGACGGCCGCGCCAGCCCAGGGACGGCTTGCCCGCCGTATCGGCGGACGCGATGATCAGCCCGCCCACCAGACTGAGGTCGGTCAGAAAGTCCTTGCGTTTCTGGGCTTTCAGCTGCGGGTCGCTCTCGCTCCAGAACATGTGCGCGCCGAGGTTGGCCGGCAGCACCGTGAACGCAAGCGCAGCCGAGGCGACGCGGGGCGCCTTGCCGATGGCAAGCAGCAAGCCGCCGCCGATCTGGACGGCCGCATTGATCTGAGCGAACGTCTGGGGGTCGCTGGGGATGCTGCTCCCCACCGGATCCGGCAGGGCGCGAAGACCGTCGACCGCCGGCGCCGCGGCTTCGGCCGCCGGCTTGGGATTGAGCAGCGAGTCGATTCCCTGGCCGATGAACACCGCCGACAACAGGGGCCTCGCGATTCTGCGGATCAACATGGCAGCTGGGTTACCCGGCCGACCGGGCGGCAAACCGCCGGGAGCCACGCCCAGTCAAAGGCCCTGCTCGCGGCCGTCGCGTTCGGCCCGGCGATAGGGTGGAGCGCGTGCGGGCGTTGATCGTCGTCGACGTGCAAAACGACTTCTGCGAGGGCGGCTCGCTGGCGGTGGACGGCGGTGCGGCGTTGGCTTCCGCCATCACCGGGTACCTCGCCGGCGAGCCCGGTTACGACCACGTCGTCGCGACCGCGGACTTCCACATCGATCCCGGCGACCATTTCTCCGACCGCCCGGACTACCGGTCGTCGTGGCCCCCGCATTGCGTCGCGGACAGCCGCGGCGCGCAGTTTCACCCCGGCCTCGACACTGGCCGCATCGAGGCGGTGTTCCGCAAGGGCGACTACGCCGCGGCGTACAGCGGCTTCGAGGGCGTCGACGACGAGGGGACCCCGCTACTCGAGTGGCTGCGCCGGCGCGGGGTCGACGAGGTCGACGTGGTCGGCATCGCCACCGACCACTGCGTGAGGCGGACCGCCGAGGACGCGGCGAGGGCCGGCCTGACCACCCGGGTGCTGGTGGATCTGACCGCGGCCGTGGCGCCCGACTCGGCCGCGGAAGCGTTGGGGGAGATGCGAACCCTCGGCATCGAGCTGGTGGGCGGCCCTTAATGGTGGTGCCACTGGATCGCCAGCACCTGCTCGCCGCGGTGGAACGCTCGCCGCAGGCCGCCGCGGCGCACGACCGCGCCGAATGGGTGGGGCTGTTCACCGGCGACGGCCGCATCGAAGACCCGGTGGGAGCGCGCCCGCACGTGGGGCATTCGCAGATCGGCCGCTTCTACGACACCTTCATCGGCCCCCGCGACATCAAGTTCCACCGCGACCTCGACGTCGTGGTGGGCACCGCGGTGCTACGCGACCTCGAGCTCGAGGTGTCGATGGGCTCGCGGTGACCTCGAACGTGACCTCGAACGTGACCTCGAACGTGACCTCGAAAGTGACGATGTACATACCCGCCTTCCTCCGTTACGACCTACGAGAAGACAACGGCCAGTGGAAGATTGCGCATTTGCGGGCTTACTGGGAATTGCCGGCGATGATGCTGCAGTTCCTGCGGGCCGGGTCGCGGGCGGCGTCGCCCGCCGTGGCGCTGTCGCGTGATTTGTTGGCCAATCAGGGATTCGGGGGGACCGCGGGCTTCCTGGCCGGATTCCGCCGCCCCGGTGCGCGGCGCAAGCGACTGGCGGAGAACTTCCTCGGCGCGGTCGCCCGGAAGGAGGCATCCGCGGCTCTGCGTGCGCTGTCGCCAACGGCCGCAATAACTTTGGGCGAGAACGATCGGCTCGATCTCGCCGAACTCTCCGAACAGCTCGACGGGGCCGCCTGGGCCAAGGTGATCGGCGCCGGGACCACCGTCGCGGTCTCGGTCAGCTCGGCCCACGGGCGCGGCGTCGTGCTCGCGGACGTGGCCTGGCCGGGAAACGCGATCGACCGGATCCGGTACTTTCCCGCCTGAGGACTCCGACCTTCCCCGGACCGTTGAAGTTAGCCAGTGCCGGATGCTTCTATGTCTTGCCAGGCAAGTGATACTGCCGTAGAAATAGCTGTCACTGAATGGAGGCGGGCAATGGGTGTGGTGCGGATCGTCGGCGTGGGAGTTGCATTCACCGCCGTCCTGACGGTGGGAACGGCCTGCACGGTCACCACCACGACATCTTCCTCGTCGAGCTCCAAGCCGACGTCGTCCACCACGACGTCGTCGAGTTCGGCGACATCGACCACCACGTCGAGCACGCCGTCCGGCGTTGCACCGCTGGGCGACTACACCTACCTGCTGCTGCAGGCGAGCGACATCGGACCCGACACCGCGACCACCGCACCCCCCGTGCAGAACCCCGGCGGTATCGCCGGAGCCGGCGTGACGTACGCCAACCCGGATCGGACGCGCAGCATCGACGACCTCGTCGTGGTGTTCACCGATCCGGCGACCGCCGCGCAGCAGGCGAAGGAGCGCGCGTCGTCCTACGGCAAATACGTGACCGGGGCCCCGCAGCCGTTCGAGGTCGGGACCAACGGCCTGATCGCGGTGGGGACGTCGCCCGACAACTCCAAATCGGTGACGTATGTGACGTTCGCCGAGGGGAGGGTGGGCGTCGACCTGGAGTTCGACAGCGCGCCCAACGATCCCGCCCCGCGCGACGTCGTGCTCGACATGGCCCGCAGGCAAGACCAGCTCATCAAGGACCGGTTGCCCGCCTAGCAGGGTTCAGCGCGCCACCATCAACGCCAGCGTGGCCGCCGACAGGCACAGGTAGGCGCCGGGAAACGCGATGTTGTAGAAGACGCGCGCCCGCAGGTGAGTAACCACCGCGCCGACGAAGAACAGCACCAGGCCGATGGCGGCCGCAATCCCCAACGCGCGCAGGCCCACCAGCCCGACAACCAGCCCGGCGGCCCCGGCCAGCTTGATCGCCGCCAGTGGCCGCAGCCACGAGCGCGGCACCCCCACCTCGGCCGAGTTCGCCAGGACGAATCCGGCGGGAATCAGGTCGGCCACCGCTACTGCGGCGGTGACGACGGCGGTTGTCAGCGTGATCACGATGTACGTGGTATGGATGTTCGTCATCTGCTCCAACCCCTTGTCCTACATGGTTTTCCGCGGCGGCGGGCCGGATGGCCGCACCGCGCGTCGCGGCGCACAATCGGTAGGGTCATAGTGCTGGTCTCCTTTGCGACAGAGAGTTCGATGGATGCGTTCACCGTCTTGACGACTCCCACGCGGAAAAGGTGACCCATGAGCGCACCAAAGGATCTGGCGGATCTCGCCCAGCGGTTCGACGCGGACCGACGACACCTGAGGTCGGTCGCGTTTCAGCTGCTCGGCTCCGTGGCCGACGCCGATGACGCCGTCCAGTCGGCGTGGCTGAAGGCCAGCGGCACGGCTTTTGACGGCATCCGCAACCTCACCGGCTGGTTCACCACGATCACCGCCCATGCGGCCATCGACCAGCTCCGGTCACGGGGGCGGCGCGCCGAGCGACCGCTCGGAGATCCCACCGAGCTCGACCGGCTTAACGGGGCAGCGGCGGCCCCGGCGGACGAGGACGCGCTGCTCGCGGACTCGGTCGGCAGCGCCATGCTCGTCGTGCTCGACCGGCTCTCACCCGCGGAGCGGGCGGCGTTCGTGCTGCACGACGTGTTCGCCATGCCGTTCGAGGAGGTCGCCGGTCTCCTGGACCGCTCGCCGGCCGCGGCGAAGAAGCTGGCAAGCCGGGCCCGGGCCCGCCTGCACGCCCGTCCGGCGATCGAACCGGCCCGTGCGGCCGAGCACCAAGCGGTCGTCGAGGCGTTTCTGGCGGCGTCCCGTGGCGGCGATATCGCCGCCCTGCTCGAGCTGCTGGCGCCCGACGTGATGCGCCGGGTCGATGCGGCGCTGGTCCCCGCTGACGTGCCCACCGAAGTGCGCGGGGCGAGGGAGGTCGCCGAGGAGACCCGCCGCTTCACCCGCCGCGCGCGGACGGGCGTGGTGCTGCTCATCGACGGCGTCCCCGGGATCGTCCTCGCACCCCGCGGTCGTGCGCTGGCCATGCTTCGGATCGGCATCGGCCCCGACAACCGCATCCACACCATCGACATCACCGGCGACCCCGACCGGCTGCGCCGGGCCGTTCTCGCGCTGCCGGGTGAGCCGCCGCGCCAACACCTCAGCCCGATCTGGCGCCACGGCGATCCCAAACGGCCCGCGCCGGGGGCCGCTAACGGGCAACATCGGGAGCACCATGCTCGATAAGCCGTTCGGCCGGCGAAGCCTGCTGCGGGGAGCCGGTGCGCTCACCGCGGTCTCGCTGGCGCCGTCGGCGGCCGGCTGCGCCCCCGACGACGACGCGCTGACCTTCTTCTTCGCGGCGAACCCGGACGAGCGAGATCGCAGGATGCGCATCGTCGAGGAGTTTCAGCGCCGCCACCCCGACATCAAGGTTCGGGCGGTGTTATCGGCGCCGGGCGTGATGCAGCAGCTATCAACCTTTTGCGCGGGCGGCAAGTGTCCGGATGTGATGATGGCGTGGGAATTGACCTACGCTGAACTGGCCGCCCGGGGCGTTTTGCTCGACCTCAACACCATGCTGACTCGCGATCCAAGTTTCGCGGCGGAACTGAAGTCGGACAGCATCCCGTCGCTATATGACACCTTCGCGTTCGAGGGTGGCCAGTACGCGCTCCCGGAACAGTGGTCCGGAAACTACCTCTTCTACAACAAACGGCTTTTCGCCGAGGCCGGGCTGCCGGCGCCGCCCGGGACCTGGGAGCGGGCGTGGAGTTTCGAAGAATTTCTGAATACCGCGACCGCTCTCACCAAGCGGGGTGGTTCCGGGCGCGCCACGCAGTGGGGCTTCGTCAACATGTGGTTCTCGTACTACTCGGCCGGGCTGTTCGCCATGAACAACGGCGTGCCGTGGGCCACCCCGCTGAAGAACCCGACCCACTTCAACTTCGGCGATGAGGCTTTCATCGAGGCGGTGCAGTTCTATGCCGACCTGTCAAACAAACACCGGGTCGCGCCGGACGCATCCGAGGTGCAATCGATGTCCACCCCGGACCTGTTCGCGGCGGGCAAAGCGGCGATCGGGCTGGGTGGCCACTGGCGATACCAGACGTTTCTTCGAGCCGACGGCCTGGATTTCGACGTCACCCCGTTGCCAGTGGGGCCGTGCCGGCAGGGGCAGTCGGCGCGCTCCAACATCGGTTCCACCGGGCTGGCCATCTCCGCGAGCAGTCCGCGCAAGGAGCAGGCATGGGAGTTCGTGAAATTCGCGACCGGTCCGGTTGGCCAGGCGTTGACCGGTGAATCCACATTGTTCGTGCCGGTGCTGCGCTCGGCGCTCAACTCAACCGGATTCGCCGAATCACACCACAGAATCGACAATCTCGCCGTGCTCACCCAGGGGCCGGCGCATTCCGACGGGTTGCCCGTGACCCCAGCGTGGGAAAAGATCGTTGCCCTGATGGACCGCGACTTCGGGCCCGTGCTGCGAGGATCCCGGCCAGCGACGTCGCTGACCGCGCTGCCGCCCGCGCTCGACGAGGTGCTGCGCACCTCATGACATCGGCGTCCGGTCCCTCCCAGCGACGCGCCCGCGCCGGTCGCCTGTTTGTCGCGCCCAACCTCGCCGCGGTCGCGGTGTTCATGCTGTTTCCGCTCGGCTTCTCGCTCTACATGAGCTTTCAACAGTGGGACGTCTTCAGGCCGCCGAAATTCGTGGGCCTCAAGAACTTCCGAGAGCTGTTCACCTCTG
This sequence comes from Mycobacterium sp. IEC1808, assembly GCF_002101935.1. Classification (NCBI taxonomy): domain Bacteria; kingdom Bacillati; phylum Actinomycetota; class Actinomycetes; order Mycobacteriales; family Mycobacteriaceae; genus Mycobacterium; species Mycobacterium sp. IEC1808. The sequence goes on from NZ_LQPV01000019.1 coordinate 156,951, forward strand.
ATCCGCTGTTTCTGATCGCCATCCGCAACACCGTGATCTTCACCCTCGGCACCGTCGTGCCGACCGTCCTGGTCAGCCTCGTCGTGGCCGGCGTGCTGAACCGAAAGGTCAAGGGCATCGGTGTTTTCCGCACGATCGTCTTTCTGCCGCTGGCCATCTCGTCGGTGGTGATGGCGGTCGTGTGGCAGTTCGTCTTCAACACCGACAACGGGTTGCTCAACATCATGCTCGGCTGGGTCGGGATCGGGCCGATCCCGTGGCTCGTCGACCCCAAGTGGGCCATGGCCTCGTTGTGCATCGTCAGCGTCTGGCGCAGCGTGCCGTTCGCCACCGTCATCCTGCTCGCGGCGATGCAGGGGGTTCCCGAAAGCGTCTACGAGGCGGCCAGGATCGACGGCGCGGGCGAGGTACGGCAATTCGTGTTCATCACGGTGCCGCTGATCCGCGGGGCGATCTCTTTCGTGGTGGTCATCTCGGTCATCCACGCGTTCCAGGCGTTTGACATGGTCTACGTCCTCAACGGCGCGAACGGTGGGCCCGAAAGCGCCACCTATGTGCTGGGCATCATGCTGTTCCAGCACGCGTTCTCGTTCCTGGAATTCGGCTACGCGTCGGCGCTGGCCTGGGTGATGTTCGCGATCCTGCTGGTGCTGACCGTGGTGCAGTTGCGCCTGGCGCGGCAGCGTTCTTTGGAGGCTTCCGGTGGTCTTGGCTGAGCGGGTGTTCAAGCGCAACGTGTTTCGCGCCGTCCTCGTGTACACGGCGCTGACCGCGATCGCCTGGTGCTGGCTGTTCCCGATCGCGTGGGCCGTGTCCGGCTCGCTGAAAAGGGAAGGCGAGGTGACCGAGCCCAGGCTGTTGCCGGCCCATCCGCGGTGGTCCAACTACACTGAGGTGTTCTCGCTGATGCCGTTCTGGCGCATGTTTTTCAACACCGTGCTGTACGCCGGGTGCGTCACGGCCGGGCAGGTCTTCTTCTGCTCGCTGGCCGGATACGCGTTCGCGCGACTGCAGTTTCGCGGTCGGGAGGCGTTGTTCGTCCTATACCTGGGCACGCTGATGGTGCCGCTGACCGTGACGGTGATCCCGCAGTTCATTCTGATGCGGAGCCTGGGTTGGGTGGACACGCCGTGGGCGATGATCGTGCCGGGCTTGTTCGGCAGCGCCTTCGGCACTTATCTCATGCGGCAGTTCTTCCGCACGCTGCCAACCGATCTCGAGGAGGCCGCGATCCTGGACGGTTGTTCCCCATGGCAGATCTACTGGCGCATCCTGCTGCCGCACGCGCGACCGGCGGTGCTGGTGCTCGCGGTGCTCACCTGGGTCAACGTGTGGAACGACTTCCTGTGGCCGCTGCTGATGCTCCAGCGCAACAGCCTGGCGACGCTGACGCTCGGCCTGGTCAGGCTGCGCGGCGAATACGTGGCCCGCTGGCCGGTGATCATGGCCACCTCCATGCTGATCATGGTGCCGCTGGTCGTCATCTACGCCTTCGCCCAACGCTCCTTCGTCCGGGGCATCGCCGTCACCGGAATGAACGGATAGCCATGGCATCGGTCAGTTTCGAACAGGCGACACGGCGCTATCCGGGCACGGATCGACCCGCCCTGGACGGCCTCGATCTCGACGTCGGGGACGGCGAATTCGTTGTCCTGGTCGGACCGTCCGGCTGCGGCAAGACGACCTCGCTGCGGATGGTGGCCGGACTGGAAACGCTGGACGCCGGGCGCATCCGGATCGGGGACCGCGACGTCACCAACGTCGACCCCAAGGATCGCGACGTGGCGATGGTCTTTCAGAATTACGCGCTCTACCCGCACATGACGGTGGCGCAGAACATGGGCTTCGCGCTCAAGATCGCCAAAACCCCGAAAACCGAGATCAGCGAGCGGGTGCTGGCCGCAGCGAAACTGCTTGACCTGCAGCCGTATCTGGATCGCAAGCCCAAAGACCTGTCCGGCGGGCAGCGCCAGCGGGTCGCGATGGGCCGTGCGATCGTGCGGCGCCCGCAGGTCTTCCTGATGGACGAGCCGTTGAGCAACCTGGACGCCAAACTGCGCGTGCAGACCCGCAACCAGATCGCCGCGCTGCAGCGGCGGCTCGGCACCACCACCGTGTACGTCACCCACGACCAGGTGGAGGCCATGACCATGGGGGATCGGGTGGCCGTCCTGTGCGACGGGGTGCTGCAACAGTTTGCGACACCGCGCGAGCTCTACCGCAACCCCGAGAACGTCTTCGTCGCGGGATTCATCGGGTCCCCGGCGATGAACCTGTTCACCCTCCCCGTCGTCGACTCCTCGGTGTCGCTGGGGGACTGGCCGATCCGGGTGCCGCGCGAAATCGACGGCGCCGCAGACGAGGTCGGCCAGATCGTCGTCGGCGTCCGCCCCGAACACTTCGAACTGGGCGGCCTCGGCGTCGAGATGGAAGTGGACGTGGTCGAGGAGCTCGGCGCCGACGCCTATCTCTACGGCCGAATCACGGGTTCCGGCAAGGTGATCAGCCAGCCTGTCGTCGCGCGCGCCGACGGGCGTCACCCACCGGAAAAGGGCAGCCGCGTGCGCCTACACCCCGAGCCCGGGCACTTGCACTTCTTCGGCACCGATGGCCGAAGGATTTGTTGAGCGGCTATGCGCTGGCGCACCCGATCGCGTGCAGCCGACGCTGCACGCGATCGATGTCGTCGTCTGAGGGCATCGCGTTGGTGACGTGCGTGATCGCCACCCCGACGTCGGCGCTGCTGATCGGCGCACATCTACGCATGATGAGTTCTCTTGTGATGGTGTTGATCTCGTCGTTCGAGACGCGCCGGTGCGACAACGCCGCCAGCGGCGCGTAACCGGTCGCCGGCATGCCGGTGGGGTACCCGGCGCGCAAAAAAGCGACAATGCTCGACACCCAATGGGACAGGTCCATAACGTCCACCTCGCTCACCGCCACACGCTGTGCATTAGCGGCACTTAACAACCTAGCAGCGGCAACGCAATCAGCCCGGTAAGGCCACGCAGTTACTTACGACAATTTATGGATTTCTCATGCTTACGGCCGAATCCTTAACGCTTTGGCCGTTATGGACCAATACAGGCGCGAGGCGCGGATGCTGTTATTCATAACAGTGACTATCGAGCGCCCGAGCGCGACGATTGTCTCGCCAGCACCCGCGCCGAATGCCAAAGGGAGTCGCCCGGATGATCCCCTATTCCGACGGTATCCCGGCCCGCAGGTTTCCCATCGTGAACTCCACCCTGATCGCGATCAACTTCGCGGTGTTTCTGTTCTACGAATTGCCGAACGGGGATGCCGCGATTGACCGGGCGTCGTTTTATCCGTGCAACGTCGACGGTGCCTGCCACGTCGGCGTCCCCTGGGGGTTCGGCTGGATCACGGCGATGTTCCTGCATGCCGGCTGGGATCACATCCTCGGCAACATGCTGTTCCTGCTGATCTTCGGCAAGAACGTCGAGGATGCTTTCGGACGGCTCGGCTACCTACTCCTGTACTTCGCCGGGGGGTTCGTCGCCACCATGACGCAGACGGCCATGACCCTGTTCTTCGGCTCGGCCTCCGACGCGCGAGTACCCACACTCGGTGCCAGCGGCGCGATCGCGGCCGTGCTGGGCGCTTATCTGGTCCTCTACCCGAGCTCGCGTATCAGCACCTTCATCGGGTGGATCCCGGTCGGCATCCCCGCCTGGGTGTTCCTGGGCGGCTGGTTTTTCTACCAGTTTTTCGAGGGCAACTCCTCCCTCGTCCAACCCAAGGCCGGCGGCAGCGGCGTCGCTTTCTTCGCCCACGTCGGCGGATTCGTCTTCGGTTTCCTGGTAACGCGAGTGCTGATCGGTGCCGATCGACTCGGGGTTCGGCAACCCCAGGGGAGTGGATGATGACACCGAAAATCGTGCCGGGCCGGCCCGACGCGCTCGGCGCCACACCCGATGCCGGGGGCACCAATTTTGCGGTCGCCTCCGGCGGTAACGAGGTGACACTGTGCCTGTTCGACGCTGACGGAGCCGAAACACAGCTGGTGATGCCCGACCGCGACGGCGACGTCTGGCACGGCTTCGTGCCGGGCATCGGGCCGGGACAGGCCTACGGGTTTCGGGTCGGCGGCCCCTTCGACCCCGGCCGCGGGCTGCGCTACAACCCGGCCAAACTACTGCTGGACCCCTACGCACGCGCAATCGCGGGCGATGTGCGCTTCGGACCGGAGGTCGTCGGTCACTCGCTGGAAAACCCCGCGGCGCCAAGCCCTCTGGACTCGGCACAGCACGTGCCGCGCAGCCTGGTTTGTGCGGCGCTCCCGCCCTTAACCGCACCCAAGCCCCAGCATGCGCTCGCCGACAGCATTCTCTACGAGGTTCACGTTCGCGGATTCACCGCAAGCCATCCCGGCGTTCCCGAAGAACTTCGCGGTACCTATGCGGGCCTTGCCCATGATGCAGCGCTTCAGCACCTGACCGACCTTGGCGTCACCGCGGTGGAACTGTTGCCGGTCCACCGCTGCGTGCCCGAGCAGTTCCTGGTCGAGCGGGGCCTGACGAACTACTGGGGGTACAACACGATCGGGTTCTTCGCGCCGCAGGCAAACTACTCCGCCGCGGCGCGCGCCGGCCAATCGGGCGCGGAAGCCGCGGAATTCCGCGCCATGGTCGACGCGCTGCACGCCGCCGATTTGGAAGTGATCCTCGACGTGGTGTTCAACCACACGGCCGAGGGCGGAGCCGGCGGCCCCACCCTGTCCTTCCGCGGGCTCTACAACCCCGCCTACTACCGGCTCGTTCCGGGCGAGGAGAGCAGCTACTACGACACGACCGGGACCGGCAATTCGTTGAACACCGGCAACCCCACGACGCTGCGGTTGATCATGGACTCCCTTCGCTATTGGCTGTCGCAGATGGGCGTCGACGGCTTTCGGTTCGACCTGGCGGCCACCCTCGGCCGCGGGGGTGGCGCCTTCGACCCGGTGTCCGCCTTCTTCGATGTGATCGGTCAAGACCCGGTGATTTCGCGGGCAAAGCTGATCGCCGAACCCTGGGACGTCGGTCAGATGGACAGCTATGCGGTGGGCCGATTTCCGCCGCTGTGGAGCGAATGGAACGGACGCTTCCGCGACACCGTTCGCGACTGGTGGCGCAGCCACGACGGGCTGCTCGCGGACTTCGCGTCCCGGCTGTGTGCGTCGTCGGACATCTACGGCGATCGTGCCGAGGGGCGACGCCCGAGCGCATCGGTCAACTTCGTCACCGTGCACGACGGATTCACGCTGCGCGACCTCGTCTCCTACGACCAGAAACACAACGAGGCGAACGGCGAAAACAACCGCGACGGCACCGACGACAACCGGTCATGGAACTGCGGGGTGGAGGGGCCGACCGACGATCCCGATGTATTGGCCCTGCGCGCACGCCAACAGCGCGCGTTCCTGCTGACCCTGTTGCTGTCCGGCGGGGTCCCGATGCTGCTGGGCGGCGACGAACTCGGCCGCACCCAACGCGGCAACAACAACGCCTACTGCCAGGACAACGAGATCACCTGGTTCGACTGGTCCGCGCGCGACGACGACCTCATCGGGTTCACCACCGACCTCATCGCGCTGCGCCGCCGTCACCCCGTGTTCCGCCGGCGCCGCTTCCTCATCGGCCCCGCCGCCGCGGACCTGCGCTGGTTCACGCCGGCCGGCGCCGATATGACCCCCCAGGACTGGACGGATCCCCTCGCACGCAGCATCGCGTTGTTCATCGACGGCACAACGGATCCCGACGTCGCCCCCGATGGCACCCCGATGGTCGACGATGACTTCCTGGTATTCCTCAATGCCTGGTGGGAGCCGTTGACCTTCTCCATTCCGGCAGATCTTGCGCTCCTGCCGTGGGACATCGCGTGCGACTCCTTCGACCCCGGGCGAACCGGACGCGCCGGGCAACAGCTGGAGGTCGGGCCGCGGTCCGCGGTGGTCCTGCGATCCGCTGGCGCGCCGTAACCCCGGTTTCGCCGCAACGCTTCCTAGGATTGCCGGGTGGTCGATCGCTACGGAACGGATGTCCTCGCCTCGGGACGGCGCAAACCCCGCTCTACGGAGCACCCGGCCGAGCCCGGCCTGGTGGTCGAGGACGTCGAAACCGGCTACGTCGGGGCGGTGGTGCGGGTCGAATACGGCCGCGTCTACCTGGAGGACCGGCACGGTCACACCCGCGGCTTTCCGCTCGGCCCAGGCTTTTTGATCGAGGGACGCCCGGTGATCCTCACCGCGCCGCGCCGCGCGGCGCCCGCTGCAGCGGGCAGGACGGCGTCCGGCTCCGTCGCGGTGCCCGGCGCGCGTGCCCGGGTCGCCCGGGCCGGCCGGATCTACGTCGAGGGCCGCCACGACGCCGAACTGATCGCACAGGTGTGGGGCGACGACCTGCGCATCGAGGGCGTCGTCATCGAGCATCTCGGTGGCATAGACGATCTGGTGGGCATCGTGGCCGAGTTCGCGCCCGGCCCCGGACGCCGGCTCGGCGTGCTCGTCGATCACCTCGTCGCGGGTTCGAAGGAGACCCGGATCGCCGAGGCGGTACGCCGGGGACCGGGCGGCCGCGACACCCTGGTCGTCGGACACCCCTACGTCGACATCTGGCAGGCCGTGAAGCCGCAGCGGCTCGGCCTGGCGGCCTGGCCCGAGGTTCCGCGGAACATCGAATGGAAGCACGGCGCCTGCGCGGCGCTCGGCCTGCCGCACAACAACCAGGCCGACATCGCCCGGGCGTGGCGGCGCATCCGCTCGACCGTGCGCGACTGGAACGACCTGGAACCGGCGCTCATTGGCCGCGTCGAGGAGCTCATCGACTTCGTCACGCAACCGCCCGGGCCCTGAACCTTCCGACGGAAAAGATCCGCGGGATTTTATTCGCGCGCCGAACCAGCCCGGCGGGCCCGACCTGCTCGACGCATGCCGGCGGGCCCACCGACTAGCTACCTCCGAGCGGCGATGTCCGGCCGAGGAAGCCCACGACATCGGGCAGAGTCGGTTCATCCGGGCAACACCCGCGCCGGTGCGCGCGATCGTCGGCGGCCGCGCTGTTTCGGGCAAGTGACGTGCCGCCTCGCCTGCGCGGGGCGAGCGCGCCCGCCGTCACGCATCGCTTCCGGAGAGCACTAAATCCGTGGAGACCCAAACACCGCGGGAAACGGAGGACGTTCATGACCGACGCGCTCGTCATCGATGCCGAAGGGCTCGACCGGCTGTCGTGTAATGCCAAGGCCAACCCCGACACCGGCAAGAAGACGCTGAAGGCGAAGACGGTCTGTGAAGCGGGGTTCCGCAACATGACCTACGTGCGCGGTCTCGCGCCGATGCTGGTGGGCGAACCGCCGGCGCTGCTGGGTGACGACTCGGCGCCCAACCCGTCAGAAACGGCCCTGGCCGCCCTGGGGTCGTGCGTGTCGGTTGGCCTGCTCGCCAACGCCACCCACCGCGGCGTGACCTTGACCAAGATCGAGGTCGAGATGGAGGGCGACATCGACATCTCCGCGGTGTGGGGGGTGGGCGACACCCCGGAGGGCAAACGCCTCGGCTTCAGCGCGGTTCGCTGCAAAGTCACCCTCGCCGGCGATGCCGACGACGCGATCCTCAAACAGATCCACGACAACGCGATCGCCTGGTCGCCGGTGGTCAGCACGTTCCGCAACCCGGTGACCGTGGACTCGACACTGGTCACCGAATAGGCATCCGACGGGAAGTTTACTGTGGCAAAGGTATTGACGAAATGACGGCGACGTTGGGGCCTACGGTCGGCCGGCTGGAGGTCGAACTGCTGGAAGACATCCGCGCCCACGCCGGGGCGTTGGACGCCGGCGAGCATCACGCGCGCCGCAGTTTCACCGCGCTCGGCGCGGCCGGCCTGCTGGGGATCGGCGCACCGGGCAATGCCGACGGCAGGCTGCCCGAGATGGCGGACGTCGTGCGGCGGATCTCCGGGGAGTGCATGAGCACCGGTTTCTCGGTGTGGGCGCATCGAATGGCGCTGGAGTACTTGCTCAGCGCCGCAACCCCTTTCAGCATCGTGGCGGCGCGGCCGCTGCTCGCCGGAACCGCGCCGGGGGTCACCGCCATGGCATCGGCCTTCAAGGAAGCGGCGGGCTGCGGCAGCCTGGAACTTACGGCCGCACCGGTCGGCGGCGGTTACGAATTGTCCGGTCCGATCAGGTGGGCCAGCAACCTCTACCCGGACGCGACGATGGTCACCGCCGCGCGGACCGACGCCGGCGAAAAACTCATCGTGGCAATGCCGTTGGACACACCCGGGGTGGTCGTGGGGGAGCACTTCGACCTGTTGGCCCTGGGTAGCACGGCGTCGTCGCATCTGAATCTGCGGTCCGCGCACGTTCCCGTGGAACAGGTGTTGTCGCGCGACGTCGATGAGTTTCTGCGTACCGTGCGCCCGACATTCCTTGTCCTGCAGTCGGCCATGTGCCTGGGGCTGACGCGAGCCGCGATGGAGCACAGCAGGCTGGGGCTGACGGGAGTCAACGCCGTATTCGCCGCAGACGTCGAACGCATCGCGGACAAGCTCGTCTCGGCGGAGGCGACGTTGGCAAGGTTGGCGGCCGCGGTCGGCGGGGCTGAGAAGTCACGGACGCCGACGAAGAAAGAGCTGCTGTCGCTGCGGCTCGCCGCTGCCGAACTTGCCGGCGCCAGCGCCGATCTGGAGATCCGGACCGCCGGGGGCAAGGGCTACGCCAGTAGGACCTCGGCGAGTCGGCGATACCGGGAAGCAGCGTTCATTCCCGTGCAGTCCCCGTCGGAAGCGCAACTGCGCTGGGAACTCGCCAGATGCTCCTGAGTGAGGGTCGATGGTGACTCCAGTCGCGCTGCCCCCCGAGGGCACCGAGTCTGAACACCTGGTCGGCGGAATTCCGCTGGCCAGTTTGGTGCGCGACTTCCACCGGCCGATGGTGAACTTCGCTCGCACCATGGTCAATTCGACGACGGTGGCCGAAGAAGCGGTCCAGGAAGCATGGGTGCAGGTCCTGCAGTCGTCCGATTCGTTCGAGGGACGTTCCTCGGTGCGCACCTGGTTGTTCGGGATCGTCAAGAACACCGCATCGCGGTACCGGCGGCGTGAGTCGCGGATCCGCGACTACGAGGTCCTCGCGGTCACCGACGCTGAAGCCGTCGATCCACTGGCGGGTCGCATGCACCCCGTCGGCCACCCCGACGCCGGGCACTGGAGCTCGCCGCCGTCACATCGCTTCCTGCCCGAGGACCAAACGGTGGCAGGCGAACTCGTCGGGCTGGTGCGCGCCGCGCTGGATGCGTTGCCGGAGCGGCAGAAACAGCTGATCATCCTGCGCGACCTCGTCGGCGCATCGGCCGAAGAGGCGGCCGGCATCCTTCAGCTGTCCGCCGAGGCACAGCGCGCCCTGCTCTACCGCGCCCGTGGAAACCTCCGAAATGAATTGGAAAGGCGGTATCAACGATGACCGTCTACGACCATACGGTCCCCGCCATCGACTGCGTCGACTTCGTGCGGCTGGTCGACGAACTCGTCGATTCCGATCCCGCGGGATGGGGACCGATCGTCGCCAAGCACCTCGAGGACTGCCCTCCGTGCCTGGTCTACCTGCAGCAGATGCTCGACCTCAAGATCCTGCTCAACCACGTTTTCGAGGGGGAGAAGCTCAGCGACGAGCACGTTGCCGGGGTCATCAACGCGATCCACGACTTTCCGAAAGGCCGACACGAATGACGATCGACACGCAAGCGCCGCAGTTGGAAAGGCAAGTCACGGCGGGAAGCACGCTGGTCTCCTTGTCTTCCGGCACGCCCGGCGCCGCGACCAAGGGCCCCACCGAGGATCCGTTCGAGCCGCTGAGCGTGGGCGCGATGGTGGACCGGGTGGCCGCCATGGCGGTGGAAAAGGCCGCACATCCGTTGGCGTTCTTCGTCCGTTCCGTGGTCGGCGGCGCAATGGTGGCCTTCGGGGTGCTGCTCGCGCTGGTCGTGAGCACCGGCGTGAAGACCCCGGGGGTGGCGAGCCTGCTGATGGGCCTGGCGTTCGGCATGTCCTTCGTGCTGATCCTGGTGTCGGGCATGTCGCTGATCACCGCGGACATGGCCGCGGGGCTGCTTGCCGTGCTGGAACGCACCATGAGCGTTCGCGGCTACGCGTGGCTGGTTGGCGTCGGCCTCATCGGCAATATCGCCGGTGCGTTTGTGTTCGTCACGCTCTGCGGTGCCGCCGGCGGCCCGTATCTGGGTGCCTTCGCCGAGCGCGCGGCAACCGTCAGCGCCCTGAAGGCCAGCCAGCCGGTCGGCACCGCGCTGTTGCTGGCCGTGGTGTGCACCTGGTTCCTGCAGACCGCCATGTGCATGTTCTTCAAGGCCCGCAGCGACGTCGCGCGGATGGCATTCGCGTTCTACGGGCCGTTCGCGTTTGTGATCGGCGGCACCCAGCACGTGATCGCGAACGTGGGCTTTCTCGGGCTTCCCTTGTTGCTCAACCTGTTTCATCACCCCGCACCGCGCGCCGGCATCAGCTGGGGCTTCGGCCACGACGGCTTGCTCACCAACATCGGTGTCACCACCGTGGGCAATCTGATCGGCGGCACCGTCTTCGTGGCGTTGCCCTTCTGGATCATCGCGCGGCTTCAGCGTCGCCAAACCTGAACGGCCCCCGATTAACGAATGAATGGGCGGTTACCGCTGGACGACTTGCGTCGACTGAGTCAGCCAACGGCCCCAATGGGTTTCACTGACTGTCCTCCGTCCCAGGTTGTTGAGGACTAAAGCCTCACGACCGACACCCCCGCCTCCCGATAGCGTCGCTGGTGACGAAGGGAGAACCAAGTGTCTGAATCCGTGAAACGCCTGGGCATTGTCGTCGCGGTCGACGGCTCGCCCGCAGCGAACACCGCCGCGTGCTGGGCAGCACGCGAGGCGACGATGAGGAACGTTCCGCTGACCGTCGTCCACGCGGTGGCGACGCCCACCGCGACCTGGCCGCCGGTCCCGTACCCGGAGTCCCTGGCGATAAGGCTGGAGGACGACGGCAAGAAGGCCATCATGCACGCCATCAAGATCGCCGAGGACGCGATGCCGGAGGACGGAAAGGTCGCCATCGGCCGGGAATTGGTCTACGCCGCCCCGGCGACCACCCTGATCGAAATGTCCAATGACGCCGAAATGGTCGTTGTGGGCACCTCCGGGCGGGGCTTGCTGGCCCGCGGCGTGCTCGGTTCGGTCAGCTCGACCGTGGTGCGGCATGCCAGTTGTCCGGTGGCGGTCGTCCGTGACGAAGAGCTACCGGGCCAGGACGCTCCCGTCCTGGTCGGCATCGACGGCTCTCGGACGTCCGAACACGCAACCGAGCTGGCTTTCGACGAGGCGTCTCGTCGGGGCGTTGACCTGGTCGCGTTGCACGCATGGAGTGACGTCACGACCGAGGTGCCGTTCTTGGATTGGGCGACCGTGGAGGAGGAGGGGCAGCGCAGCCTCGGCGAAGCCCTGGCGGGCTGGGGCGAACGCTATCCGGACGTGACGGTCCGACGCGTGATCGTGCGCGACCGGCCGGCGCACCACCTCATCGAAGCGGCCGAATCCGCGCAGCTTGTCGTCGTGGGCAGCCACGGCCGAGGCGGTCTCACCGGGATGCTGCTGGGCTCCGTCAGCAACACGCTCCTGCACTCGGTTCGCATTCCGGTGATCGTCGCCAAGCCGGCATAGCTGTCGCGGCGCATTCCCTACCGCGAGAAGACGCAGACTCGCACGCGGAACCCGCTCGCAGTGCGATTCTGCGTCTGCTCGGCAGTTTCAGCCGGCGTGCAGGACGGTGGCGGCCCACGCACATATCGCCGCCTGGTCGCGGCCCGCGCGCATGACGGTCCGGTCCGGGCGCACCAACGCCGCCGTGGCTCGGCCACCGCGCAGCCACGAGTCGAGCCCCCCGCCGGGCTCGGCAACCACGACGGCGACGCCGCGGCGCGCGAGGAGCGCTTGCTCCTCGGCGCCGGGGAGGCTCGTGGTGATCAGTGCGAATCCGGCGCCGATGACGTCGTCGAGCCGCTGACCGTTGGGCAGCAACGGGTTCGGGCACAGGGCGCCGGCGAGCTGGCCCGGCCGACGGGATTTGCGCACCAGCGCGGAAGCCCGCAGCGGCGGGGTGGTCGAGTCGACCACCTTGTCGCGCAGGCCGGGGATCAGCCGCAGCCTGGGCAGCACCAGGCGACGCGCGAGATCGCCGGCGCGGCCGCCGCCGGTCATCGCCCAGCCGACGCCCAGCGCGAGGTGGATCATGTGCCGGGTATGCGGCTTGCGTTCCTGCTCATAGGAATCGAGAACGCTTGCATCGAGGGTGCCATTGTGGACCGCGGCGATCTTCCAGGCCAGGTTGGCGGCGTCCCGCATTCCGGCGCACAAGCCCTGTCCGATGAACGGGGGAGTGAGATGTGCCGCGTCACCGAGGATGAAGACGTTGCCGCGGCGCCACCGATCCGCGATCTGCGCTCGGAACGTGTACTCCGTGACCCGCAAGAGCGTCATCTCGGAGTCGGCAACCTCGGCGATCCAGGACGCGATCAATGGTCGCAATGACTCCAACGTGCCGAACTGCTCGGCGCTTTCGCCGTCCAGCAATCGGAACTCCCACCGGTAGCGGCCCGCTCCGATGCGCATGTAGGTCCCGGCGCGCACCGGGTCGCACACCTGGTGGACGCCGTCCCATTGGTGCAGGTCGGAGTCGCTGGCGATGTCGACCACGAGCCACCGCTGCTCAAACTTCAAATCCCGCATGGCCGAGCCGATTTCGGTGCGTACGATGCTCTTGGCGCCGTCGCAGCCCAACACGTAGTCCGCGTCGACGTGGTGTACCCGGCCGTCGGTTATGTCCGTGAACGTGACTCGGGCTCCCGATCCGCTGTCGCTCACTGCGGTGACCTCGACGTTCCCGCGCAACTGGGCGTTCGGATACCGCTTGAGGTTCGCGCGGAGCAGCGCCTCGAACTCCGGTTGGTCGAACATGTTGGCCTGCGGGAAACCGTTCCGGCTCTGGGAGGGCTCGCGGTGGAACTCGCCGAGCACCCGGAACCGGTTGTCCACCAAGCGTAATCCGAGGGTGGGCCGCGAAATCGTGGCGAACTCGTCGGCCATGCCGAGCCGTGCGATGATGCGATAGATCTCGTCGTCCAAGTGCACGGCGCGCGGTTGCGGGTACACGTCGGGCCAGCGGTCGAGGACAAGGCTGTCGACCCCGCCCTGCGCCAGCAGGGTGGCGGCCGTGATCCCGGTCGGTCCGGCGCCGACGATCACCACCGGAACATGCGGAACAACGTTGTCGCTCATTTGAATCGAACCTCGTTGCGCTGTGCGCCGAGGTCGATGGCCCCGTCGTCGGTGGCCACCGAAGCCTCCACGACGTCGCCGTCGTTGAGGTACTTGGGGTTGCCGGCCTGACCTTTGAAGAACATCTTCCATTTCACCGCGGGCGGCAACAGGTTCGAGATGATCTGCACCGGCTTCGGCGGGGCGCTGAGCGCGGTGCCGACCGGGGTGCCGGTGAGCACCAGGTCGCCGGGAGCGAGTTCCTGAAACTGGGTGAGCGATTGCAGCGCTTCCAGCGGCCGATACAGCATGTCGCCCTCGACGAGCGCGTTTTGCCGCTCCTGGCCGTTGACATTCAGCCGCAGCCGCAGGTCGCCGAACCGGTTGAGCTCCTCGGCGGTCAGCAGCACCAGCTCCGGACCGACCGGCGTGAACGTCGGGTACGACTTGGCCTCGTAGAACTGTGTTTGGGGAAGCTGGATGTCGCGCGCGGAAACATCGTTCGTCACCACCAGCCCGGCAATGAATTCGGCGAGGTTGTCCTCGGAAATGGTTGCGCCGATGGGGACTTCGCGGCCAATGACCAGCCCGATCTCCACCTCGTAGTCGAGGAACCTGACGTGCGGGGGTTTGACGATCTCGTCGAACGGACCGGTGATCGACGCCGACGCCTTGCGGAAGAAGGTCAGCGGAATGGACGCCGGGTCCATGCCGGCATCCTTGACGTGCGACGCGAAGTTGGTCATCTGCGCGATCACCCGGCACGGGCGGGTGATGGGGGAGACCAATGCCAGGCTGTCCAGCGCGACGGGCTCGCCGCCGGCGGCCGCGATGGCGGCGCGGTCGGCCAGCAGGGCCGCGGTACTGGTGGCGTCGGTGTCGATCTTCACGGCGCCGTCCGGGGTCTTGAGCCACCAGGCGGGGCCGGCTTCAGAGGCGGTGCGCAGCACGGAAATTGTCATGAGGTGGGTACTTTCAGTAGGCCGGCGAGGCGGTTGACATCGAATTCGTTGCGTGCGCGTAGCGCGGTGATCATCGAAATCACTTCGTGACGCGCGGATTTCAGGTCCGTTCCAAGGAAGTCCTTGGTCGCCGGCGGCCCCCACTGGGCCAGTCCGGACGCGGTGAAGGCCGCCCAGCCCGGGTCCAGGGTGTTGTCAAAGAGGTCGCCGTCGGTGAAGTGCTCGACCAGGAATCCGTCGGGATCGCGCCAGTAGTCGAAGATTTGACTGCCCTGGATGTGCCTGCCGATTCCCCAGGATCGGACATAGCCACGGTCTTTCAGGTATTCGCCGCCGGCGGCCAGCGCGTCCAGGTCGCTGACCTGGTAGGCCGAGTGCACGTAACGGTTGGCCGGCCCGAGCGCCAGCGCCAGCGTGTGGTGATCGGCGGGGGTCGATCCTCGATCGCAGCGGATGAAGCTCATGGTCGGTCCGCGGCGGCGCTGGCCCGGGAAGTACAGAAAGTCGCTGACGATCATCCCCAGGTTGTCGAGGTACCAGTTCAGCGTCTCGAGATACTTCGTCGACTGCAGCACCAGGTGCCCCAGCCGCTCGATGCGTGCGGGCACGCGCGGGGGACGCTGGCCGGCGTTGGTCCGCCGCACGCCGCAGCCGAAGTTGAAAGCGTGTACCGGCTGGCCGGGCAGCTCGGGCAACTCGTGCATGCCGGCGACGACGCGCACCGGCATGCCGCTGGGATCGACGAGGTCGGCCGACAGGCCGCCGATGGTCTCCGGTAGCGCCCGTACGGGAGCACCGGATGTGTCGGCGAGCCGCAGCACGTCGGCCTCGTCGCAGGCCCGGAAGGCCACGCCGGTGAAGCGCGTGCGCGGGCCCCGGCGCAGGATCACGCACGGTCCGCCCGCGCGGGTGCCGCGCAGGTGTAGCTCGTCGGGGTCGTTCCGCGCGGTCTGGAAGCCAAAGGCCCGGGCGAACGCCTCGGCGCGGGTCAGGTCGGGCTTGTCGAACTCCAACCAGGCGATGTCGGCGACCTTGATCACCGGATTGCTGGACCGGCCCGGGTGCTCGCCGCGCAGCGCGCCTTTCTCGCTGTGCAGATTTCGGTGGGGGTTTTTCGTCAGGTTCATCGCCATCTCCAAGGTAACTGACGAAATCGTCACATACTCGGGTGCGCGCCGTCAAGCCCTATCTGACGAAATCCTCAAAAGTGATGCATAATCCTAAACATGAGCGCGATGCCCGAAGCCCAGGACCAGCCCAGCCGCTTGGAACGGCGCAAACAGCGCACCAGGGCGGCGCTGATCGGCGCGGCCCAGCGCCTGATCGCCGAGGGCAAGACCAACGTGGCCGTTCTGGAGATCACCCAGGCCGCCGACGTGGGGATGGGTTCCTTTTATAACCACTTCGAGAGCAAGGAGCAGCTGTTTGAGGCCGCGGTCGCCGACGTGCTCGACGCGCACGGTGCGCTGCTGGACCGGCTGACCGAGTCGATCGACGACCCGGCCGAAACCTTTGCCACCTGCTTCCGGTTGATCGGCCGGCTATTCCGCCGGCGGCCGCGGGAGAGCGACATCCTGCTGGCCAACGGGCTGGCGCTGCTGTCGTCCGATCGAGGCCTGGCCCCGCGGGCGCTGCGTGACATCAAGGCCGGCGTCGACATGGGCAGGTTCACGGTCGACGATCCCGAACTTGCCCTTTTTATTGCCGGCGGCGCCCTGCTCGGCCTGGGAAAGCTGTTGCGGGACAATCCGGATCGCGACGACGCACAGGCCGCCGACAGCGTGACCGAAAGCGTTCTGCGTCTTTTCGGGCTCAGCGCCGAGGATGCCCGCGCGGTGTGCCAACGCCCCCTGCCCGACGACGCGCTCGTCGAGGCCTAGCGGTGTCGGGTGTCGGTCGACCACAGGTTCGCGCAGCCCGGGCATTGCAGGTTGACCACCGTCGCGCGGTTGCTCAGCAGGTACTGCCAGTGCGCGCCGCAGTTGCGCTGGCTGCGGCACTCCGAGCACTTGTCGCGGCCCCAGCCGCAATTCGGGCAGGGCAGCCAGGCGCGGCGGGACGCATCGGCGTGTGGGTGAAACGGGAACCTGACCGGCACAGTAAGTAAGCCTTCCTATCTAAATCGGTTAGGGTAGCCTACCCACATTGCCGACGGCAAAACGCGCCGCAATTGCCGATCAGATAAGGGGCAACCAGCCTCGTAGGCGGCGATCAGGCCCCTTTGCGGGCGTCGTCCCCGGCGGCCGACACGATGTGGGCCACCAGCTTGCCGCCGCGCACGACCTCAATCGTGTGGCCCGCCGCGACCTTGTCGAAGTAGCGTCCCGCGCGTTTACGCAGCTCGTCCAGCTCGATCCGGCGACCAGCGTCCGCCGGCGGCGGGAACGTCGCGCCGTCACCGGCCGACACGATTCGGGCCAATATCCGCCCGCCGCGGACGACGTAGACCGTCTCGCCGGCCGCGACCCGGTCGAAGCACCGCCCGGCGCGGGTTCGCAATTCCTCGAGCCCGACCCAGCCGCCCGCGTCGGAGGCCGGGGCTTTGACGGATCGCGCCGGGATGGGAGCCACCCGCCAGTCGCCGACCGGCAGGATTTGCGCCACCAGCTTGCCCCGACGGACAACATCGATCGCCTCTCCGGCGGCAACCCGCTCGAGATATGCGCACGCGTCACTGCGGAGCTGGCCCAGGCCAATCACTTCCGGCATTGCGCTCCGATCTCCGACCTTCACCGACTGGAGCGTGGGGGATGCGCCAATCCGACGATGGCCCAGTATATGACTGTACGTGCGGTCAGTGTCAATGGCCTGGTCAGGACGCTGGGTCCGCCCGGAGGAGCCGCGTGACGCGCCTCCGGACGTGCGGTGCGGTTAGGTGGGGGAGGGCGATCCTCCCGTCGCCCAGAACCTTGGGGCATAGCCAAAAGCCTTGCAAATCAACGAGATCCACGGGGCCGAAGCTTATCGGGGCGGCGCCAGCATGTCCTTCCACCCGTCGTCCCCGGTTTTGGCCGAATTTTCGACCGCGTACTTCACGCCGTCGGGCCCCACAAATTCGCCGCTCTGCGGGCTGTAAACCGCCGCGGGAGGGCCGCCCGGCGTGTACACGCAGGGGTTCGGCTGCTGCCCGTTGCATTGGACGGTGCCCGACCCCGGGCGCTGCAACGGATCGCTGACGGGGGGCGGTGTCCCCGGAATCCGGTCGGAGGGCGCGGGATTCATGCCGTTGTTGACGGACGGCGCGGGTATCACCAGGCCCGGCTTGACCGGCTGATCACAGCGCGCCGCGGGCGCGGGGCAGGTCAGGATCTGGTTGGGGTCGCCGTACCACGGGTTGGTGCCCGCGGGGACGTACGGTTTGGAGTCGCGGCATTCGCGCGGCGTGGCGGCGCGTTTGCCGGGCACATCGACACACGGCAGATTGCGCGCGCCGCGCACCGCGTTAGCCGGAGCGTCCTGCGGGATCTTGCAATAGGTCCCGGACGGCATCGGCGCCAGGCTGGTGTCCGCCGGCGAGCGCCACTGCGGTGCGGGGAGGAACCCCGTCAGACACGGCGGCGGCTGGTTGATCGTCAGCGAGGTGCCGAGCGACGCGTAGCCCGGGAACGGCGTCGTCACGGTCTGGCCTTCCGAGGCGCCCTGCGGGTAGGAGACGAGCAACTGCTCGACGCCCTTGTGGTAGCGCTTGAGCATGTCCAGCACGATCTCGAGATTCGCCA
Source organism: Mycobacterium sp. IEC1808 (assembly GCF_002101935.1). Lineage (NCBI taxonomy): Bacteria > Bacillati > Actinomycetota > Actinomycetes > Mycobacteriales > Mycobacteriaceae > Mycobacterium > Mycobacterium sp. IEC1808. Next base: position 174,932 of record NZ_LQPV01000019.1, read on the forward strand.
GCGTCTGCGGCAGCGATTCACGGACGTCGCCGAACACCGCGTTGACCTGATCGGCGGTCGGCGCGCCCTGGGTCAGGATGCTTTGCACGTGCTGGTCGTTTTCCGCGCTCTGCGCGGCGAGGATGTCCAGGTTGTGCGACCACCGCTCGATCGAGTCGCCCGAGTCGACCTGGCTGTCGATGATCGGCCCCGAGTTTTGGATGATGTCGTTGACGTCACCGATGTTGGTCTTGAAGTCGCCGGCGATCGCCTGGGTCGCGTCGACCAGTCGTTGCAGCGCGGGCCCCAATCCGCCTACCGCTTGGGCGGTTTCGTCGAGCAGCGAGGAGATCTTGTCCTTCGGTAGCGCGGCGAGTCCGCGGTTCGCGGCGTCCAGCGCCGGACCGATGTCAGTGGGTATGGTGCCCTTGGTGATGGTCTGTCCCGGCTGGAAGTACTTGCCCGGGTTGCCGAGCGACACCAGATCGATGTACTGCTCACCGACCGCCGACACCGAATGGACGTTCGCCGTCGCGTCGATCGGGATCTTGAAGCGGTTGGCGATGCTCATGGTCACCCGTGCGCCCGACTTGGTCGGCTCGACGTCGGTGACCCTGCCGATGGTTTCGCCGCGATAGGCCACGTTGGCCGTCTCGTACAGACCGCCCGACGCCGGCAGGTCCGCGTGCAGCGTGTACTGGCCGATCCCCGCCGCGGTGGGGATCCGCAGGTAATACCCGCCGAGTGCGACTGCGGTGACGAGGCTTAGGAGGGCGAACAGGATCAGCTGACGCTTGATGAAGGGGGTCAGCATTGGCCTCGATCCGCCCTTTCCACCAGCGGCCCGCCCGGGGCGTCGTTCGGGTTCGGCGTGTAGCGGACATCGGGGATCATCGTTTCGGGGTCGCGGCCCCACGATTGCTCGAGCGCGCGCAGCGCTCCGGAGAATCCGGTCCCGGTCAGGATCGCGTTGTCGACGGAGCTCATGGTCAGGTCGAGCGTCAGTGACAGATTGAAGTAGTCGCCGCGGAACGACTTCGGGACAGCGTCGACGTCGAACGGCCGCACCAGGATCAGCTTGAGCGCGCGGATCAGATAGGGCGCGCCACGGCCCAGTTCCCGCAACGGGCATTGCAGCGCCAGCAGGTCCTTGTGCAGGTCGCCCCGGGAGGCGGACAGGTATTGGTCGGCGACCTGGCTGAGCCGGCCCGTCGCGTCGACCGCGTTGATCAACAGGTTCTGTTTGTCGGAGAAATGCTTGAGCAGGGGCGGGAATTCGGTGAGGACCCGATCGATGACGTCCGAGCGGGGACCCACGTACGCCAGCAGCCGGTTGGTGGAGTCGATGGCTCGGGTGATGTCATCGGTCTGCTCGTTGAGCCGGGCGGTGAAGGTGTCCAGCTTGCCGAGGAAGGCCCGGATCTGGTCGGCCCGCCCGTGCACGATGTTGTAGACCTCGTTCTGCAGCGTTTCGAGGTTCGGGATGCCGCCGCCGCGCAAGATCAGGGCGAGACTGGCCAGGGTCTGCTCGGTCGTGGGGTAAGCCGACGCGTTTTGCAGCGGGATGGTGTCGCCCGGCCTCAGCGGCTCCGGCGAGGGGTTGGGTGGCGCGGCCAGCTCGATGTGCTGGGAGCCCAGCAGGCTGGTCTGCCCGATCTTGGCGGTCGCGTTCCGCGGCAGCTTGACGCTCTTGTCCACCCGCAGCGTCAGCGTGGCCACCCAGTTCTTCAGGGCGATCGCGCGCACCGTGCCGACGAAGACATCGGCCACCCGCACCCGGCTGTTGTCGTTCAGGGCCAGCGTGTCGGGCATCTGCACGTAGATGATGTACGAGCCGGGCCCGCTGCCCGGCCCGCCCGGCATCGGCACGTTCGCGATTCCGTGCCACTTCGCGCAGGACGTCAGCGCCGCGGCGGCGACCAGCAGGGCCACCGCCTGCCGCGTCCGGTACCGGACGCGAATGCCGAAGGCGCGCAGCGTGTTCACGATCCCAGTCCCGCCGAAACGGCCGCCACGGGCGGGGGTGTCGGTGCGACCGGCCCCGGGATCACCCCCGGTCCGGGCGCCGGCGGCGGGATCGGCACCTGCGGGGCGCGCACGCCGATGGGTGGCAGCACCGGGTTCTCGTCGTAGGCATTCGGTGGTCCCGGCGGCGTCTGCAGCCCCGATTGTGGGGGCGCGATGTCCGGGCCGCCCATCAGTTCGGCCAGCGAGTCGGGGGTCAACAGGCCGGCGGTGATCGGCCCCACCTGCTGCCCCTGCATCCCCGGGGCGACGACCCAGCCGGGCTGGGTGTTGCGGTGCGACAACGGGGTGTCGGGCACCCAGATCCCGGGCACCGTCGTGTCCTTGTACCCGTTCGGCGGTTGCAGCCGGGGCTCCGAGTAGGCGACTTCCTTGGGCAGCGTCTCGGCGGTGGAAAACAGGTTCAGCCCGAAAGGCAGGTAGTTGAACTTGATCGCGTCGAGGACCGGCGCCAGGTATTGCGCACACAGTTCGGCGGAATCTTGGTAGCCCAGCCGGCTGCCGGCCTGAATCATGCTGCAGACGAACTGCATTGGGTTCGCGAAGTTCGGGATCGCCGGGATGGACATGACCGCGCCGTGCGTCGGGTGATAGATCTGGCTGAGGTTCGTCTCCAGTGTGGGCAGCACGTGCAGGGCGGTCTCCAAACCGTTCAGCGGATCGGGCTGCACCAGCGTGTTGGTCAGGGTGGCGAGGTTGTCGATATCGCTCGTCAGCACCCCGCGGTTCTTGTCCAAGAACGGCCGCAGCGTGGACAGGAGGGAGTCGAACTGCTGTATCGCCGTGGCCAGCTCGCGATCGGACCCGGTCAGCTTGTCGGTGAACTGGGCCAGGTTTTGGTTCAGCGCGACGAACTGCTGGTCGTCTTTGTGCAGGGCGTTGACGAACTGCGCCAGGCTGTGTACCACCGCGAAGAAGTCCCCGCGGCCCTCATTCAGCGCGGTCAACGCCCGCGACAGGCTGTTCAGCGTGGTGTTGATCTGCTTGCCCTTGCCGGCCAGCCCGTCCGCGAAGGACTCGATGGCGTCACCGAACGGGCCCTTCGGCTGCTCGGGTGTCGGGCCCAACTTGTTGATGACGTTGGCGACGCTCTGGCTCAGTTGGTCCCACTCCGTCGGGACCTGCGTGCGCTCGATGGGGATCACCGCGTTGTCGCCCATCACCGGGCCGCCCTTGTAGGGCGGCTCCAACTGAATGTTGCGTGACGCCACCAGGGTTGGGTTGACGATCACGGCGGACGCGTTGGCGGGCACCTTGTATTTGTTCTCGTAGTGAAACGTCACCATCATCTTGTCGCCGGCCGGCTCGATCTTGTCGACCGCACCCACGCGGACGCCCATGATCTGCACCTTGTCCCCGGCATAGAGGGCGTTCGCCTCCGGGAAGTACGCGACCACCGTGTTGGTCGTCAGCTTGTTGTAGAGCTGCAACCCGAGGTATCCGGCCAGCACCGCCAGCGCCACCACCAGCACCCCGATGACCCTCCGGGCCCGCAGGTTACGAAATGTGTTGACGGCACTCAATTCTGGTTACCTCCCGTGATGCCGCTGCCTCCCGTGCCGTCGGGATTGATGAACGGGGCCGGCAGTTGATTCCCCGGTCCGGGCGGTGCGGGTGGCCCGGGAGGCAGGGCGGGTGCGAACGTCGACGGTGGCGGCAGCGGGCCGGCGGGCTGCAGGTTCTCGGTGCGCGCGCCCGGCGGTGCCTGGGTTGGCAGCGGCACAGGTGTGCCCGGCACGTCCGGGGGCGGATCGCCCGGCCGCCCGGCGATCGCGACACCGGGAGTCGGGGGCAGACCGTTCGGGTTCGGTGGCGAGGCCTGCACGTCGATCGGCGCCGGGAAGCTGCCGCCGAACGGGCCGACGTTTACGCCCGTGCACGGCAACGGGTTCCACGGCCGCGGCAGCGCGTCGGCCGGTGGTGTGTACGAGCACGCCGTTCCCGGCGGGACGGCCGGTCCCGGATGATCGGGCGTGCCCTCCAGCACCGGGGGTGCCGGCGGTGGCGCCCCGTTGGGGAACCGGGTCCCGTTCGGGTCGGGCCAGCGGAACTCGGGCAGCCCGGCGCTGCGCCAGAAGTCCTCCGGATCGATACCTCGCTTCTTGAAGGCGGCGTCGACGAACGGCTGCAGGATCCAGTACGGCAACAGGTTGGACAGCACGATCTTGAAGTACGGTCCCGACGCGACGGATTCGCCCAGCGATGCGGCGAATTGGCTGACATAGGTGAGGGTTTGGGCCAGGTCGTCCTTGCGCGCCACCAGCACGTCGGTGATGGCGTGCAACTGCTCCAGCACGGGGTTGAGGTTGGGGTTGTCGTTGATGAACCCCTGCACCTGCGTCGAGAAGGCCGAAACGTTTTGCAGCAGGGCGTCGATGGCCCGGCCGCGCTCGTTGAACGCGACCAGCAGCGTCTTGGCGTTGACCAGCAGTCGATTGACCTGTTCGCTGCGGTCACCGAGCACGCCGGCCACCTGGTGGGCCTGCGCGAGCAGGTGCTTGATCTGTTCGTCGCGCTTGCCGATGGTGTCGGAGAACTTGGTCAACCCGTCGAGCGTGGCGCTCAGGTGCGGATAGGTCTGGTCGATGGTCTGCGACAAGACGTTCAGCGAGCGCTTGACGGTGTCGATATCCCAGCCGGCGGCGGCCCTGGTGATGTCGAAGTTCGCGTCGTAGAGCTGATAGGGGGTGGTGCTTTGGCTCAGCGGCAAGACGCTGCCCGGCTTCAACGTCTGGTTTCCGCGCGGCTCGATCTCGAGAACTTTCTTGCCGAGGATGGTGTCGGTCTTGATCGCGAGCCGGCTCTCGGTGCCGATGGTGTTGGCGCCGATGTTGAACTTGATCAGGACATGGTCGCCGTCGATCGCAAAGGACTCCACCTTGCCGACATTCACACCGGAGATGCGTACCTTGTCGCCCTTGTTCAGTTGGCCGGTGTCGGTGAACTGACCGTAGAAGCTCGGAGTGGCGAAGATCATCGGGACGCTGGTGAAGCTTTGGCCGACCACGACGCCGAGAATCAACACCGTGATGCCCATGAGACCCACCCGGCTGCGGTTGAATTCGGTCAGCGTCCTCATTGCGGCGAGCACCTGCCGGTGGGCTGCTGCCAGATTCTGACCGTCCGGACCGGGCCGCCGGCCTGCAGCCCGTTCCACTTGATCGTCAGGTCGCAGAGATAGAAGTTCACCCAGTCGCCGTAGAGGCCGATGCTGCGCCCGATCAGGTTGAGCGCGGTCGGCGTCTTGTGGATCAGATCGCTGAGCTGATCGCGTTGGTCCACGAGCGGCTGCTGGAGCGCCTGCAGGTAGTCGATCTCCTTGTGCAGCAGAGCGCGGTTGTCGGCCAGCAGGTTGGCCACGGTTCCGGCGGCGTTGCTGATGTTCGCGGTGCCGGCGGCAAGCGGGTCGGCGTGGTTTTCCAGCCCGCTGATCAACCGCTCGAAGTTGTCGACCGTCTGGTCGAATTCCTTGCGATGCCGAACCGTGGTGTCCAGCACCACATTCAGGTTCTTGACCACCTCGCCGATCGCCTCGTCACGCTCCGCGAGGTGCGAGGTCAGCTGCGCGGTCTGGTCGAGGATGTCGTTGATGGTGCCGCCCTGACCCTGAAACACGGTGATGATCGCCGACGCGATGGTGTTGACCTTTTCCGGATCCAGCGCACGGAACAGGGGTTTGAAGCCACCGATCAGGGCGTCGAGATCTAAGGCCGGTGAGGTGCGGGACAGCGGGATGAATCCGCCCGGCGGCAACACGCGGTCGGCGCCCGCACCGTCGCCGCGCTTGAGTTCCAGGAAGCGGTTCGCGAACAGGTCGAGGTAGCGGATCTGGGCGGTCGTCGATTGGTAGAGCGGAATCGAGCGGTCGACGGCGAAGTCCACCTGCGCCTTGCGGCCACCGTCGACCAGGCGCACCTTCTTGACCTTGCCGACCTCCACTCCCGAGGCGCGAACGAACTGGCCGTCTTTGAGGCCGCTGGCATTGCTGAACTCCGCGGTATAGCTGTTGGTCCGGTTGAACCGCAGCTGTGCGAACACGACCACGATCGAGACGGTGATCAGCGCCAGCACCAACGAGACGATGCCGAGCTTGATGGCGGAGCCGGTGATCTTCATGGGTTGATCGTGTTGTCCCCGACTTGGCGGCCCCACACGTACTCGATGGCGTACGGCGAACCGGTGTCCAGATGGTTGTAGGGCGCGAGGCTGGCGCCGGTGTCCAGCACCAGCTCGGGCGCGGGCCACAGGTCATGGGTGATGCCTTGCCAGCAACCCGGCGCACCCCCGGGCCCGCCGCGAGCGTTCACCCGCGGCAGATTGTCCGGGTACACATAGGGATTCGGCGCGCCGCCCACCAGCCCGGCCAACCCGAGGAGCCCCATGGTGGCCACCGTGCCGGCCAGCGCCGGAAGCGTCAGGATGCCGCCCAACCCCGACGTCAGCTCGGTCATCGTCCTCAGCGCGTAGCCGTTGCCGCCGCCCGTCGTCGCGAACGCCGCGGGTTCTTCGTCGTAGTAATTGCGGATGGTGCAGAAGAATTCGGGGCTGTAGGTGTCGAGCAGCTGGGCAGTGGGCACCAGATCCGCGGCACCCCGCTGGAAGTAAGGGCCGCCGCGTCGGAAGATGTCTTCGCCCGTGTTGCCCAACCCGGCCGCGGCCAGCAACGCGGCGTCCAGGTCGGCCTCCTGCCGGTGCAGGGTGCGCGCCGTGACCACCGCGTGGTTGAGGGCGTCCAACAGATCCGGTGCGGCGTTCGCGTAGGTGTCGCCGAGGGCCGCCAACCGCGCAATGTCGTGGCGAATCTGCGGCATCTGCGGATTGATGTCGTCAAGGATGGTGTTGCCGTTGACGATCGATTGCCCGAACTTGTCGCCCAGCCCGGTCAATGCCTGCGCGGCGGCGGCCAGCGTGAGGTTCACCTTGACCGGGTCCACCTTGTCCGCGATCGAGGTGATCGTCCCGAACAACGTGTTGAACTCCGTCGTCACCGACCGCGCCTCGATCACCTGACTCGTGGTAACGCGTTGCGGCGTCGGGTTTTTCGGAGAGGTCAGCGACACATACTTGTTGCCGAACACCGTGGTCGCCTTGATATTGGCCTCCACGTTGGCCGGGATCAGGTCGATGTACTTGGGCTGGACGTCCAAGACGAACTTGGCCGCCGGCACGCCATCGCGCTGGATCTGCGAAATGCTGGCCACCCGGCCGATTTCCACCCCGTTGTAGGTGACCTTCGAATTCGGATCCATCACCAAACCGGACCGGGGGGCCACCATCGTCAGGGGCGTCTTCGGCGTGAGCCGGCCCCGGAACTGCAGCCACACGAACGACAACACCACCGCGGCGATCACCAAGAACACCACGGCCGCCGTCTTGTACGGCGGGATCCGTGGCGGGTGGTCCTTGATTTGCGGCGCCGGGGCGGTCGGGGTCGTCATGGGCGGCTACACCGTGAGGTTGAAGTTCGGGCTTTTGCCGTAGACCGCCATCGCGGTCAGCACGACGACGACAACGATCGTGATCAACGACAGCCGCATCGACCGGCCGACGGCTTCACCGACGCCGACCGGCCCGCCGCTGGCGGTGTAGCCGTAGTAGCAGTGAGTGGTCATCACGACCACCGCGACCAGGATCACCTCGGCGAACGACCAGCCCACGTCGTTGAGGCGCAGGAATGTGTGGAAGTAGTGGTTGTAGGTGCCGGCGGACTGCCCGTAGAAAAACACGGTGGTGACCTGCTGGGACACGAAGGCCAGGGTGATCGCCAACCCGTACAGCGGGATGATGACGACGAGACCCGCCACCACCCGGGTGGACGCCAGGAAGGCGACCGACCGGATGCTCATCACCTCCAGCGCGTCGATCTCCTCGCTGATGCGCATGGCGCCCAGTTCCGCGGTGGCGCCGGCACCGACCGTCGCGGCCAACGCCTGACCGGCGGCCACGGGCGCCACGAACCGCACGTTGACCAGCGCGGCCAAGAACCCGGTGAACGCCTCGACACCGATGTTGCCCAGCGTCGCGTAGCCCTGGATGGCGACCAGCGAGCCCGCGGACAGAGTGATGAAGCCGACGATGGCGGCGGTGCCGCCGACCACGGCCATGGCGCCGGTGCCCATGCCCATCTGGGCGACCATCCGCAACATTTCTTTGCGGTAGCGGCGCATGGCGAAGGGGATCTGGCCGACGGCGGTCATCGCGAACCAGACCATTTGCCCTATCTCAACCAGTGCCCGGGCCGGGGCCTCGCCGTATCGGCTGAGGCTGGCCCAGGAGAATCGGGCGGGCGCCGTGGAATCCGCTGCGGTGACGGTCATCAGCGCCCCGTCCCGAACCGGACGCCGATGGTGGTCAGCGCCGCGTTGACCGCGAACAGCGCGATGAAGCACAGCACCACCGTCTCGTTGACCGCGGTGCCGAGACCCTTGGACCCGCCGCGGACGATGAGCCCGCGGTAACAGCCGACGAGGCCGGCGATCAGCCCGAACGTCGCTGCCTTGATGAACGCGATCACCACCTCGGGCAGGCCGGTCAGCGCCGTCAACGTGGACAGGTAGGCACCGCTCGAGACGTTCTGCAGGTAGACGCTGAAGAGGTAGCCGCCCCCGAGGCCGACGGCGACCACGAGGCCGTTGAGCAGCACCGCGACCATCGTCGAGGCGACGACGCGCGGCACCACCAGCCGATGGATCGGGTCGATGCCGAGTACCTCGAGGGCGTCGATCTCCTCGCGGATGGTGCGGGCGCCCAGGTCGGCGCAGATGGCGGTGCCCCCGGCGCCGGCGACCACCAGCACGGTCACGATCGGGCCGAGCTGGGTGACCGCGCCGATCGCGGCGCCCGCACCGGACACGTCGGCGGCACCGATCTCGGCGAGCAGCAGGTTGAGCGTGAAGATGAGCAGCACGGTCTCGGGGATGGACACCGCGATCGTCGGCAGCAGCGACACCCGCATGAGGAACCAGCCGGTCCAGATGAACTCGCGCCACTCGAACGGCTGCCTGAGGGCCCTGCCGGTCAGAACGCACATTCGGAAGAATCCGCCGGCCACTTCCGTGCCCGGCCGGATCCGTTGGCCCACTTTGCCCGCAAACGAGTGCGTGGTGGTCATCGGCGCGGCCCCCGAGGCAAATGCGTAAGGGATTGCGGCTCTTTTGTCGGCCTTTCAGGTGAGTGTCGGGGCGGCGCGGGGGAGAGGCGGAGACGTCGGGCGTGGTTCCGCTTCGCGGCCTTGCCCGTCGGGTGGGTACGCCCCGAAAACCGGCGCGGCAGAATGCATTTCGATGGCGGCTGCAGTGATGACGCCTGCCGGCTGCCGCGCGTCACGATCCGGCCCAGCGGTGCTCGGTACGACCCCCGGCGTCGCGCATCATGTCGTTCGAGGTGCTGGCCCACTCCGTGGTCCTCCCAGGCGGCGGCCCGGGTCCCCGCCCTCCGGCCCCACGCCGCCATCGTTTGCGCCACGCTGCAACTATCGCATTAGACCGTACGTGCGGTCAATAAGTCGCAAATCTCGCCCGCTTTCGCCCAAAACGTGGTGGGCGATCCGCGGAACGCCCGGTTTTATCAGGGGTTTTTGTGTCTCGTTGGCGACTGCCGGCGCAGGCCGGCTCAGCGGTACGTATGCACGCCGACTATCGACGAATTCGGCTCCCGCGCAGAGTGTTTCGGCGATCAGCCGTCAGCGTCGCCCGGCCGTGACCGCGGCGAGGCACTCACGCACCACCGTGACGACGCCGGCGGCCGGGTCTGCCCACTTGGCGAGCCCGAGGCGGTCGAGCAGGAGCCCGCCGAGAAACACGTCGACGAAAGCGGCGCCGACTTCTTCAGGCGTCCGGGAATCGGCCGGATCGAACCACACCCACATCCACTCCAGCGATCCCCACAGCTGCAGCGCCGCCAATTCGACGTCCACGCTTCGGAACACGCCCAGGTCGATCCCGTTGCGGATTTCGTCAACCGCGTGTGTCTGCAACTGATCGCGCAGCTTGCGCACGTGCTGCATCGCCGGGTCGTCGGACAGTTGAACCACCTCGCGCTGGCTCGCGACCGTCGCGTGGCGCGCGCTCACCTGCAGCAGCGCTGAGGCGTAAATGATTGCCGCGATGCGCTCGTGCGGGGCGGCCAGGCGATCCCAGGCCATCCGCAGCACGTCGAGCTGGAGGGCCAGGTGGGTCTCTTCCAGCTCCCGCAGCATCTGGGCCTTGGTGCCGAAGTGATGGACGATCGTGCCCTTCGACATGCCGAGTTCGTCGGCGATGTCACCGATATTCGTTCTGTCATAGCCACGTTCGGCGACGTAGCGGACGAACGCGTCCAGAATCTCGCCACGCCTGCCAGGCGACCTGGGCATCTTCAACCCTTCGGCATAACTAACCGTACGAACGGTCTATCATAACGTTCGGCGCCGCGAATGCACGTAACGGTTTGGTCAGCGGGGCCCGCGGCGTGCCGCACCCGGCCCGTCCGGCGCCGTCACGACATACATGTTCTCGCCGGGCGCGGAGTTGATCTCGCCTGCGGCGTACACGGTCAGAAGTTCAGCGCCATCACGATCGGCGACGCACACGTAGGCGTCCGTCTCGGCGTCGTATTCGAAACTCTCCCAAGCCAATACGAATGCCAAGCAGTTGCCGTCGCGGTCCAGAAAGACGAGCTTGTGCACCCCGGATTCCTTCAATACTTCGGCATCCTGGGCGCGCCCTCGAGGGCCGTGGTTGTTGGTGACCGCTAGGCTGTCTAACATCTGCGTACTCCCTTGGCGAGGGCGTTGGGACCTGCCAGAGACGTTTCCCCCAGATAGGGCCTCCGACCAGGGCATTACGGCCCCTCTCAAGGGGCCGTAAGTCGCTTGCCAAACAGGCCGGGCCGTTATCCCCGGGGCGCCTGAGTCCGCCCTGGCGCCGGTGCCGGATCGACCGCGCCCCGGTCGGCCTTGGTCGGGCGAAGCGCCACTAGCAGCACGCCGCCGGCGAACAGCGCGGCGGTCACCCATGGTAGGCGGCCGTCCGGCGCGAACCCCGCGTAGGCGAAGAAATGCAGGCCAGCGGCGGCCAGCGCGGCACCGACCAGCATGGACACTTCCCCCCAGCGTTCGCTGACGGGCACACCCAGCATGGGCAGCGGGGCCGCGAAAAGACGCCGCAACGACCACAACAAGACGAGCTCGACCGCGGTCACGACGCCGAGGACGACCACCCACTCCAGCCGGGCCAGCCACCACAGCCCCGTTCCCTCCGGCGGTTGGGGCAGCAGACCCGCCGGATACGCGACGATTGCAACGATAACGACCGGGATCATGTGCCAGAGGTAAAGCGCCATCACGTTGTTGTTGCCGACGGCCAGCGCCCGCTTGACCCTGTCGGCGCGCAGCACGCGGTTCAGCGCGGGGGCGAGCGTTATCGCCAATCCACCCTGCGCGCATCCGAACGCCAGCAGCGCCGCGGTGGGTGGCGTCGTGTTGTCGATCGTCTGCCCAGGAACGCCGATCATGCTCACCGGATACATCCCCAGCCCGATCAGCAGCCCGAGCGCGATCGCCGAGCAGGCGGCCAGCACCACCGCTCTGCGGCCGCCCAGTAGCCCTCCGCGCCAAGCGATCCCGAGCTGGTAGAACGCCCCCCAGCACAGCAGGTAGTTAACCCAGCCAAGGTTGTGCACGTGGGCGCCGATCGAGAGCGCGTCGACCGCCACGACCGCAACCCCCAGCGCCGCCGGCGCCAGGAGCCCCCAACGCCGGTGTGCCGCAACCGCAATCGGGGTCAGCGATACGACGATCAGGTAGACGGCCAGGAACCACAGGTGCATGGCCACGGCCCAACCCGCGTACTCCATCGTCGTACGGGCCACGTGGCCGACGTCGAGAACCGCCACCACCACCAACACCAGCGCCACATAGACCGCGGTCGGGCCCAGCACGCGGGCCAGCCGGTGCCGAAGCCAGGTCTGGCGCGACACACCGCCGGTTTCGCGCCGATGCGTCCAGGACAACGCGCCGGCGTAGCCGGCGACCAGAAAGAACGTCGGGACGGCCTGGAAAGGCCAGGTCAGCCACTGGGTCCAAGGTATGTCGACGAGCGGGTTCTGCCGACCGAAAGATCCGTCGTGATAGGTCACCGAGCCGGCCAGCCAATGCCCCAGCACGATCAGGATCACACCCGACACGCGGTAGAAGTCGACCGCCAGATTGCGGGCCGGTCGCGCTGTGTCCTGCACGAGCGCAACGGTACCCGCCCGGTGGCCCGGAGGCGCCGGGCGCACAATGGGGGCCATGAAACGGGCTCATCTCGCGCAACTCGAAGTCGGACGGCTCGGCCTGGGCGCGATGGGCATGTCCGTGGCCTATGCCGGCGCCGGCACCGACGACGCCGAATCCATTCGCACCATTCATCGCGCCATCGACCTCGGCGTCACGTTGATCGACACCGCCGAGGTCTATGGGCCCTACGTGAACGAGGAACTCGTCGCCCGCGCCCTGCAGGGCCGCCGCGACCGGGTGGTGCTGGCGACAAAGTTCGGCCTGATCTCGCACACCGGCCGTAATGGCCTCGACAGCAGTCCAGCCAGCATCCGCACCGCGGTGGAGGGGTCCCTGAAGAGGCTCGCGACCGATCACATCGACCTCTACTACCAACACCGCCTCGATCGCGATACCCCGATCGAAGACACGGTCGGAGCCCTGGCCGAGCTGGTGGCAGCCGGAAAGATCCGGTACATCGGTCTTTCCGAAGTGGGCGTCAACACCATTCGCCGGGCCCAGGCCGTGCATCCCATCACCGCGGTGCAGTCGGAATACTCCGTGTGGACCCGCGACCCCGAGGACGGGGTGCTCGACGTGCTACGCGAACTCGGCATCGGGTTCGTCGCCTACTCGCCGCTGGGCCGCGGGTTCCTCACCGGCGCCATCCGCTCCAACGAGGAGCTTCCCGACAGCGACTACCGCAAGACCAACCCCCGCTTCTTCGACGAGAACTTTCAGCACAACCTGCGCAGCGCGGACGAGCTCCGCGACATCGCCGCCGATGTGGGGGCCACCCCGGCCCAGGTGGCGTTGGCCTGGCTGCTGGCGAAAGGTCCTGACATCGTGCCGATTCCGGGAACCAAGCGCGTCGCCCGCCTGGAAGAGAACGTCGCCGCCGACGCGGTCGAGCTCACCCCCGACCAGCTGGCGAGGATCGACCGACTCACCCCACCCGTCGGCGGTCACCACGCCGAGGCGCAAATGGGATGGATCGACCGCTAGTGGTCGCCAAGAAGAAGCTGGTGATCGGGGCCAGCGGTTTCCTCGGGTCCCATGTCACGCGGCAGCTCGTCGCCTCGGGCGCCGATGTGCGAGTCATGTTGCGCCGCACCAGTTCCATCCAGGGGATCGACGACCTCCCCGTCGAGCGCTGCTACGGCGACGTCTTCGACGACGACGCCCTGCGCGCCGCGATGGCCGGCTGTGACGTCGTGTACTACTGCGTGGTCGACGCCCGGATGTGGCTGCGCGATCCGGCGCCGTTATTTCGCACCAACGTCGAAGGGCTGCGGCACGTTCTGGACGCCGCCCTGGATGCCGACCTGCAGAAGTTCGTATACACCAGCACCGCGGGCTCTTTGGCGATCAGCGACAGCCGGCCGGTCACCGAAGACGACCCGCACAACTGGGACCAGGGCGGCCCCTACATCGAGGCCCGGGTGGCCGGCGAGAACCTGCTGCTGTCGTACGCCCGCGAGCGGGGGCTGCCCGCCGTGGTGCTGTGCATCTCCACCACCTACGGTCCCGGTGATTGGGCGCCGACGCCGCACGGCTCCCTGATCGCCCTCGTCGCCAGGGGCCGTTTCCCGTTCTATTTCGGCTACTCGTCGGAGGTCGTGGGCATCGAGGACGCCGCCAGGGCAATGCTTTTGGCGGCGGAACGCGGACGAAACGGCGAGCGCTACATCGTGTCCGACCGATACATGAGCGGCCGGGAGCTGCACCAGATCGCCGCCACCGCCATCGGCAGGCGCGCGCCGCGCATCGGCATCCCGATTTCGGTGCTGCGCGCCGGTGCGCGCGTCAACGATTTGGCGGCGCGGCTACTGCGCCGAGACCTTCCGTTCGCCTACGCGGGAATTCGCATGGCGGAGCTGATGTCGCCGCTCGACCACGGCAAGGCCGAACGCGAACTGGGGTGGAAACCGGAGCCCGTCGAAGACTCGATTCGCAAGGCCGCGGTCTTCTTCGCTTCCCGGCAGTAGCCCTTACTCGGCGGCGGCCAGCGCCGCCGGGCCGTACTTCTTCTCGATCAGCGCCCACGGGTCGGCGTACGGGCCCCGGCCCTCGGCGCGGCGCTGCAGCTTGAGCAGGGCGCGCAGCACCGGTCGCAGGATCGGGCCCAGCACGCGCAGGACGATGCGCATGCGGCCCTGGGATTCGGCGATCCAGGCGGTCGACTCGTGCCAATCGTGCTCCTGAAAGTCAAGCAGCGCTTGGGCTTCGGTGGTGTCGAACCATCCGGTGAAACTCCAGCCGCGGTCGTCGCCGGGGTCGCCGGGCAGGCTCGCCGAGGGGCCGAGCCGCCCGAGGCCCGCAGCGGTCATCAGGTCGTCCTCGAGGTCGCGCTGCAGCATCACGTACGATTCGTTGCCGCCAATCAGCAGCACCTTGCCGGCAATGCTGGCACCCCGATCAACGGCGTTGGCGAACGCCAGCGCCACGTCGCGCGCGTCCACCATGTGGATGCGGTTGTCGCTGGGTAGCGAACGCATCAGGGTCAGGTGGTCGCCGCTGATGCCCGCCTGGGTGTCCGGCGAGATCACCCCGCCCAGCCGGAACATCGCATACGGCAGGCCGCTGGCCCGGATCGCGGCCTCGGCCAGCACCTTGTCCTCGCCGTACTGGTCGATCGGCTGCACCGGCGTCTCCGGGGTGATGCGCTCGGGGTAGCGGTACGGATTGCGTGACCCGTAGACGGCGGCGCTGGAGGCCATCAGGAACAGCGGGGGCTCGGGCAGCTGGGCGGCCGCCGCCAGCAGGGTCTTAGTGCCCCCGACGTTGACTCGTCGGGCCAGCGCGGGATTGCGATACGACGGCGGCGAGATGACGGCGGCGAGGTGAATGATCGCTTCGGGCCGGTGGGTCGCGATGAGATCGCCGACCGCCTCGGCGTCCAGCAGGTCGATGTAGGCCGGGATCAGCTTGCCGGGCCCCTGGGACAACTCGGCCGCGGCGGCGGCGGTTTTGTCGGTCCGCAGGTCCGTGGCGACGACGGTGCGTCCCCGGTCGAGCAGGATTTGCGCGCATCGCCTGCCGACCTGGCCGAACGCGCCGGTGATCAAAATGGTGCCAGCACTCATCGGCGTATCACTGCTCCATCATTCGGCCGGCGAGCCTGGTCGCGACCCGCCGGATGCGGTCGGAGATATAGATCGAGAACAGCGGGGTGACGATGTCCTCCCGCAGCCGAGTCAGCTTGGAGCTCTTGATGAGCCAGCGCCCGTCGATGCTCTCGTAGGTCTCGTGGTAGTGGCCGTACCCGACCAGCGTCACCCCCGGCCCGAAGCGGACCACATCTTGCAGCGCCCACACCCCGTGCGCCGTCGTCGCCGACGTCAGCTCGATCTCGGGCGCGTGCACCTGGTGCGCCGTCGCCTGCGTGGGGCGTCCGATGCCTTTGCGGGTGAACGCCACGAACTCGTCGGCGCCGACGATCAGCTTGCCGCCGGCCTCGGACGTGTCGCTGACGAAGTCGTCGGCGAACAGCGCCCGCCACGCCGCCCAGTCCTTCGTGTCGAGGAACCGGCAGTAGCGGGCTTTGAGCTGTTTGATGGCCTCGATCGACAGGAGCGCGGTGGCGTGATCTTCTACGGCGCCCCCCGTCATCGCGGCCCAGCGTGACACTTCACCCCGAAACTGTAACCCTTCAGCCTTTGAAGTAGACGATCTGGTGGGTGGTGGCCAGCAGTACACCGTCCCGGCTCCATACCTGGGCGCTCTGGTCGAAGTAACCGCCGGAGAAGCGGTTGGCGTGGGCAGTGGCCAAGACGAAGTCACCCCTTACGGCATCAAGCTGGTCCTGAGCGGCAAGGAAATAGGTCGTCAACGAGATCGTCCCCGCCGGCGCGACGCCGCCGCGGCGCAGGAAGACCCGCGGGTAGAAGACGTCGCTGAGGGCGGCGAGTGCCGGATAGTCGACGGGGCGTTGCGCTCTGTCACGCACCCACAACGTGGTCGTCGACGACGGACTGGGTCGCTCGTCGGCGCCCGGGAGCGGGCCTTCGGCGAACCGCATGTCGTAGAGGTCCGCCCAACGGACGACGTGACCCATGCTCCTGGGTTCGATCTCTTCCGGCGGCGGCGCGCTCGGCGGGCGGGCTTCGGTGTCCGCCCAGCTCTCGCGGATCGTCGCGAACACCGCCGTCGCCGTGGCCTTGGCCTCGCCGTCCTGGCCGAGTTCGACGTTCCAGTGCTGATTGGTGCGGTTTGTGCGAACGACCTGAAGTGACAGGTCAAAGCTGCCGTCGGCGACCGGCGCGGCGAAGTTGACGGTCAACGCCAACGGCTCACCGATCCGGTCGGGGTGCGTGTCGATGGCCCGCACCATGGCGGCCGCGGTGATTCCGCCGAACGGGCCCACCATGTTGGCCCACTCCGGATGGGTCGCGCCCCGCCTGACGTCGGCATCGATCACGCTGAGGTCGAGCGCGGTGTCAAAAGGGTGTCTACCCGTCACGCGGATTCCTTGATCGCCATAGCATCAGGCGGTGGTCGCACGCCGATGCGAGTCGTCGGCAGACTACTTCCCGTCGGGCTTGGCCGCCGGGTTGGGGTCACGGCTGGTGCCACGCCGAACATAAGGAGCCGAATCGCATGAGCATCCTCGATCGTCAGCGTGCGGTGGTGATGCCGGGGCCCGGTGCGCCCCTCGAGACCGTGGACAGGCCGGTCGATGAACCGGGCCCGGGCCAGGCGCTGGTCAGGGTGAGGGCGTCGAGCCTGAACTTTCACGACAACATCAACCTCATGGGGCTGCTCCCGGGCCCGTGGCCGCGCGTGCCGATGAGCGACGGCGCGGGAGAGGTCGTCGCGGTCGGGCCCGAGGTGGACGGGCTGCAAGTGGGCCACCGCGTCATGGGGGCTTTCCACCCCGGTTGGCTCGATGGGCCCCCCACGCCGGAATCGAAACGGGAGCTGCCCGGCGACACCGAAGACGGGTGGTTGCAGCAGTACCGCGTCGCCGCCGTGTCGGGTCTGGTCCGCACGCCCGCGCACCTCAGCGACGTCGAAGCCGCCACCGTGCCGTGTGCGGGCGTGACGGCCTTCAGTGCGCTGACGGAGGCCAACATCGGTGCCGGCGACGTCGTCGTCACCCAGGGAACCGGCGGCGTCTCGCTGTTCACGGTGCAGCTCGCCCGGGCGCTCGGCGCCACGGTGATTTTGACGTCGTCGTCCGACGAGAAGCTGAAAATTGGATCCGATTTGGGCGCAACGCATCTCATCAACTACCGCGCGACCCCGGACTGGGAGACCGAGGTGAAGCGACTGACCGCCGGAAGGGGCGCCGACCTGATCGTCGACCTCGGCGGTCCCGCCACTCTGGCGAAGTCGGTGCACTCGGCGCGGGTCGGAGGCACCGTCGCGGTGATCGGCGTCCTCAGCGGATTCGACACGGCGCCCATCTCGGTCGCGGAAGTGATGCTCAACAACCTGCGGATCGTCGGAATCACGGTGGGCAGCGTGCAGTCGCAACGGTCCCTCTGCGATTTGATATCGGCCACCGGCATCAAACCCCACATCAGCCACGTTTTCGACTGGCAGCAGCTGGACGAGGCGCTGGCGGTGATGCGTGCCGGCGAACACCTCGGCAAGATCGCGATCACCATTCCCGACTAAGCCACCGGAAAGGCAACATGACGGACTCTCCCTCGAAGCTCATCGACGCCAGGATCAAAGAGCTGGGCGATTGGCGCGGCGAAATGCTCGCTCGGATACGGGAATTGATCAAGCAGGCCGAGCCCGACGTGGTCGAGGAGTGGAAGTGGCGAGGTGTCCCGGTGTGGTACCACGACGGGATGATCTGCACCGGCGAGACCTACACGAGCGTGGTCAAGGTGACGTTCGCCAAGGGCGCCTCGCTGGCGGACCCGTCGGGTCTCTTCAATTCCAGCCTCGACGGCAACACCCGGCGCGCCATCGATTTCCACGAGGGCGACGAGGTCGACGAGAAGGCGTTCAAGGCGCTCGTTCGCGCCGCGGTGGAGCTGAACGCGTCCTAGGCGACCTGTACAGTCGTCAAGCGGTGCTGTACAGTCGCCCAGCACAAGCCCGAGGAGGCCATCGGCGATGACGCACAGGCGAATTCGGTGACCGCCGAGGCGGTCGAAGAATTCCGCGGCCGCGCCAAAGCGTGGCTGGCCGCGAACCTGCCAAGGCTCGACTCCGAAGACGCGGTGGTCCTCCAGCGCGACGAACTGGCGTCCTGGCGGCGCGCCCGCGAATTGCAAAGGAAGTTGTACGAGGGCGGATTTGCCGGCATCTGCTTTCCCCGCGAGTACGGCGGCCTCGGGCTGAGCTACCAGTACAAGAAGGCGTTCGACGCCGAGGCGGCCGCCTACGAAACGCCCTTGCTGCTCAACGTCCCGTCGTTCGCCATTTGTTGCGCGACGATCCTGGACATGGGCACCGAGGAGCAGAAACGCACGCACATCGGCGCGGCGCTGCGCGGCGACGAAGTGCTCGTCCAGCTGCTCTCCGAACCCAGCGGCGGTTCGGACCTCGCCGGGGTGATCACCCGCGCCGACCGCCGAGACGGGCGATGGGTCATCAACGGCGCCAAGACGTGGAGCACCTGGGCGTTCGCCGCCGACTACGGGCTATGCCTGGCCCGAACCGACTGGGACGCACCCAAGCACAACGGCCTGACGATGTTTTTGCTGCCGCTTCGACACCCCGGCGTGACGATCAACCGCATCCGTCAGGTCAACGGCTCGGTCGAGTTCTGCGAGGAGTTTTTCGACGACGTCGACGTGGGCGACGACGCCGTCGTCGGGGAACCGGGCAAGGGGTGGGACGTCGCGTCACGGCAGCTTTACCACGAGCGCCGCACCATGGGCGACGGCTCGGAGTACACCAGCGGACCCGGAATCGCTGAGGCCGAGGACATTTCGATCGACCTGATGTCGTTGGTCGACAGCACCGGGCAGGGGGACAGCGAACGCGTTCGCGAGATGGTGGGCCGCGTCCTGGTCCACCGGGCCGTGCACGGGCAACTGAGCGAGCACGTCTACCACGCCGTCGTCGACGGATCGCTGCCTCCCGCCGGGGGATCGATCATCAGGCTCGACATGGCCGAGGTGCACGACGTCGAGAACGACACCGCCCTCGCCATTGCCGGTTCGGCCGGCGTGGTCGACGATGACGCGGGACTGCTCGGCATCGGCACGCGATATCTGGGCCGTCAGATCGCCAGCATCGGGGGCGGCACGACGGAGATGGCGCGCAACGTCATTGGCGAACGGGTCCTGAACTTTCCGCGCGAGTACGCCGCCGACCGCAGTGTGCCGTTCAACCAGGTGCGCCGGGGCAAAGCGGCGAAAGGGAACCAACAATGAGCGACCAACTTCGCGACATCCGAGAGCTGGCCAACGACGCCGGCGCCTACCGCGACGAGTTGTACCGACGCTGGACCGGGCTGCTCAGCTATCGCTACATCGGCCGCAACCACTCGGCGATGAACATCGGCGAGACCGACGACACCGTCACCATTCGCCGCGACATGCGCAACGAGGCCGGCGGACTCATGGTGGCGCCGTTGGCGATCTCGTCGCCGGAGGGATGCCAGACCGACATGGTCGCGGTGCCGAACCCGGTCATCGCGTCGGTACAGATCATCGACCCCGGCTTCGACGTCACGCGGATCGAGATCGTCGGATCCGGCGTCGTGCACCAGGGCCGGGCCATGGGCTACGGACGGTGCAAGATCGTCGACGCCGACAACCCCGACCGGGTAATCGCGTTCAACGAGGGCCAGGGAGCCGTCATCGGTGTCCCGCCGGAAGGCCTTGGCAAGATGGACGTTTCGGGCACTGAGCTGGTGATCGAGGATTCGCCCGACCTGCCCCCGCTATGGCAGGCCTTCGGGGCCGCCAAGCGCGACGACGGCCATTGGGTGCTGCCCGCGCTGAGCGCTGAGCTCGCCTCACCGGACGCCGCGCTGCACATCGGGCCTCAGCACGTGGTCCTCGAGACCGCCGCGATCGACCTGGCCGCTGAGGTCGCCGGCACCCGGAAGCTTCAGGTCATCAGCTGGCACGTCATGTTCATGTCCCGCGGCAAGGTGGGCCCCTTCCGTGTCGAGGGCACGGCGCATGCCGGCGGGCCCGGACGCATCGGCGTGCGCATGCTCCTGCACGACGAAGGAAACGCGGACAAGGCCGTCACTTCCGCCGCGGCGATCTTCGAAACGGTGACCCGCGGCATTTAATTCAGCCGGAATTAACGGCCAACGGCCGGTAAAGCTTTCGCCGGCCTCGGCCTTTGCGTCCATGGGCGCTTGACGTGTGCGACCTGGCCAGCAACGATCATTGCTATAGACAATGATCGACATTAGACACGGTAGATGCTAGAAACAGTCCGATGTGTAATTTCGGCGGTTCGGGTCAATCCGAACTACGTGTCGAACCTTGAAAGTGATGGGGGAACGATGATGCAGCACAGAATGGCAAGGAAGGTTTCTGCCTGCGCGCTCGGCGCGCTGGCGACTCTGATGCTGGCGCCGTCGACCGTCGCGCGCGCCGACCAGACGGACCAGGACTTCACCAGCTACCTGCAGGCGCATGGCGTCGACCTCGGTAGCCCGGCGCTGGACGTGAAGGCCGCGCAGATGATGTGCAAAGACCTCAACGCCGGCTACAGCCAGAAGGACGAGATAGACCAACTGACGGGCTCGCATCGGTTGAACGAGGCCCAAGCCCAAATGTTCGTCGCCGCGGCTACCGCGGATTACTGCCCCGCAAAGCACCCGCCGAGCAAGCCGAGCAGCAGCTAACGGCGGACGTCGGGTCGCGACTGCGGGGATCGCGACGCGTCGAAGCCCTGGTCATACATCTGTGTGCGTCTGTATGGTGCAAAAAACGCACCGGCACGACGGGAGACGCACAGTGGCAGAACGGTTGGCGGGGAAGGTCGCGCTCGTCAGTGGCGGGGCTCGGGGGATGGGCGCTTCGCATGTGCGGACCCTGGTCGCTGAGTCGGCCAAGGTGGTGTTCGGCGACATCCTCGACGACGAGGGCAAGGCCGTCGCGGCCGAGCTCGGCGACACCGTGCGCTACGTGCATCTGGACGTCACCAAACCCGAACAGTGGGAAGCCGCGGCGGCCACCGCCATGACCGAGTTCGGCGGCGTCGACGTCCTGGTGAACAACGCCGGCATCATCAACATCGGCACGTTTGAGGACTACGAGCTCTCGGAGTGGCAGCGCATCCTCGACATCAACCTGACGGGAGTGTTCCTCGGCATCCGCGCCGTGGTGAAACCCATGAAGGAAGCGGGACGGGGATCGATCATCAACATCTCCTCGATCGAAGGCATGGCCGGCACCATCGGTTGCCACGGGTACACCGCAACCAAATTCGCGGTCCGCGGGTTGACGAAGTCGGCCGCGCTGGAACTGGGTCCCAGCGGAATCCGGGTCAACTCGATTCATCCCGGGCTCATCAAGACGCCGATGACCGAATGGGTTCCCGAAGACATCTTCAATACCGCGGTGGGCCGGATCGGCGAGCCGAAGGAGGTCTCCAGCCTCGTGGTGTATCTGGCCAGCGACGAGTCCAGCTACTCGACCGGCTCGGAGTTCGTGGTCGACGGCGGCACCACCGCGGGCCTGGCGCACAAGGACTTCTCCGTGGTCGACGCCAGCCAGCAGCCCGAGTGGGTGACGTAGCCTCAAACCCACATCGAAACTGCGTCCAGCGCTACAAAAGTGGGGTCCGGCACGCGCTGTGCGCAGGCTCGGCGACTCGCTCCCTAGTTCAGGGCGCCACCGCGAACGATTCGCGCTCCTTCGCCGGCGTGGGCCACGGCGAAGGCAGCGGCCGCTGCCGCACCCGTTGCGGCCACCAGAACCACTTGCCCAGCAGCGCCGCGATCGATGGCATCATCAGCGACCGCACGATCAGCGTGTCGAAGAGCAGGCCGAGGCCGATCGTGGTGCCGACCTGGCCGATGACCGTGAGTTCACTGACCGCCATCGTCATCATCGTGAAGGCGAACACCAGGCCCGCCGAGGTGACCACCGATCCCGTTCCCCCCATCGCGCGGATGATGCCGGTGTTCAGACCCGCGTGGATCTCTTCCTTGAACCGGGCCACCAGCAGCAGGTTGTAGTCGGCGCCGACGGCCAGCAGGATGATGACCGACATCGCCAGCACCATCCAGTGCAGCTCGATGCCGATCAGGTGTTGCCAGATGAGCACCGAGAGTCCGAAGGACGCCCCCAGGGAGATCAACACGGTGCCCACGATCACCGCCGAGCCGACGACGCTGCGCGTGATGATCAGCATGATGATGAAAATCAGGCACAGCGAGGCGATTCCGGCGATCAGCAGGTCATAGTTGCTGCCGTCCTGCATGTCCTTGAAGGTCGCCGCGGTGCCGCCGAGGTAGATCTTGGAGCCCTCCAGGGGCGTGCCCTTGAGCGATTCGTAGGCGGCCTTCTTGATCGCGTCGATGTGCGAAATGCCCTCTGGCGTCATGGGATCGCCGTCGTGGCTGATGATGAACCGCACGGCGTGGCCGTCCGGCGAGAGGAAGTTCTTCATGCCCTTCTTGAACTCGGCGTTGTTGAACGTCTCCGGGGGCAGGTAGAACGAGTCGTCGTTTTTGGACGCGTCGAACGCCTTGCCCATGGCGTTCGAGTTCTTCTGCGCCTCGTTCTGCTGATCCTGCAGGCCCTTCTGGGTCGAATACATCGTCAGCATGGTCGTTTTCATGGCCCGCATGTTCTCGATCATTGAGGGCATCAGCGCCACCATCTGCGGCATCAGGGTGTCGAGATGATCCATGATGGGCAGCAAGCTCTGGATGTCGTCGGTCATCGTGTCGATGCCGTCGAGGGCGTCGAACACGGACCGTAGCGACCAGCACACCGGGATGTCGTAGCAGTGCTTTTCCCAGTAGAAGTAGCTGCGGATCGGCCGGAAGAAGTCCTCGAAATCGGCCATGTGCTGGCGCAATTCGTCGATGTCGATGGTCATCTCGTGCATCTTCTTGACCATCAGATGCATGTCGTTGGCCATCTGCGCGGTGATGCTCTGCATCTTTTCCATGCTGTCGATGGTGGTCTGCATCATGTCGGCCTGGTGCAACATGTCGGCCATCTGATCCGCTTGGTACTTCTGGTTCATCTGCTGGGTGACGCCCTGCATGCTGATCTGGAACGGGATCGAGGTGTGCTCGATCGGCGTGCCCTGCGGACGCGTAATCGCCTGCACGCGCGAAATTCCGGGCACCCGGAAGATCGACTTGGCGATCTTGTCGATAACCAGGAAGTCGGCGGAATTGCGTAGATCGTGGTCACTTTCGATCATCAGCAGCTCGGGGTTCATCCGGGCGTTCGAGAAGTGCCGGTCTGCCGCCGCGTAACCGGCGTTCGCCGGCAGATCGGCAGGCAGGTATTTGCGGTCGTTGTAGTTGGTCCGGTAGCCGGGCAGGGTCAGCAGGCCGACGAGCGCGATCGCGATCGTCACGATCAGAACGGGCCCGGGCCACCGGACGACGAGGGCGCCGACCTTGCGCCAGCCGCGGGTCCGCTGCGCCCGCCTGGGCTCGAGTGTCTGGCGGAACCGCGACGCCACCGAGATGACCGCCGGGCCAAGCGTCAGGGCCGCCGCGACGACGACCACCATACCGATGGCCAATGGGATGCCCAGCGTCTGGAAGTACGGCAGGTTGGTGAAGTGCAGGCAGAACGTCGCGCCGGCGATGGTCAGGCCGGAGCCGGCCACCACGTGCGCGGTGCCGCCAAACATGGTGTAGTAGGCGTCTTCTCGCGATTCGCCGACCGACCGGGCCTCCTGATATCGGCCGATCAGGAAGATCGCATAGTCGGTCGCGGCCGCGATCGCCAGCGTCACCAACAGGTTCGTCGCGAACGTGGACAGGCCGATGATGTTGTAGTAGCCCAGGAACGCCACCATGCCGCGCGCCGCGGAGAGTTCAAGCACCACCATCACCAACGTGAGCAGCACCGTGATGATGGAGCGGTAGACCAAGAGCAGCATCGCGATGATGACGACGAACGTGACGGTCGTGATCACCTGCAGGCTGCGGTCGCCGGCGATGTGCTGATCCGCTTGCACGGCGGCGGGCCCGGTGACGTAGGCCTTGACCCCGTTGGGCGCCGGCAGGCTCTTGACGATGTTCTGCACGGCCTCGACCGACTCGTTGGCCAGGGACTCGCCCTGGTTGCCCGCGAGGTAGACCTGGACATAGGCGGCCTTGCCGTCGTTGCTCTGGACGCCGGCCCCACTCAGGGGATCGCTCCACATGTCCTGGACGTGTTCGACGTGTTTGGTGTCGGCGTCCAGCTTTTTGACCATCTGGTCGTAGTAGGCGTGCGCGTCGTTGCCCAACGGGTTTTGGCCCTCGAGGACGATCATCACCGAGCTGTTGGACTTGTACTCGCGGAACACGTCACCCATGTGTTTGGTCGCGATGACCGACTGCGCGTCGTCCGGGCTCATCGAGACCGAGCGCATCTTCCCGACCTCGTCCAGCTGCGGGACGATCGTGTTGAGCACCGCGATGATCGCGATCCAGCCGAGGACGATGGGTAGGGCGAACTTTCGGATGATTCGCGGGATCGCCGGGCGCTCGGCGTGTTTGGCGACGGGCAGGGTATCGGTCGGGTGTTCGGTGCTTGCGCTCATGCGGATTTCACCAAGCAAAAGGTCAGGGCGTGCACGCCGTTGGTTATGTTCTCGTCCTTGACTTCGTCGTCGATCGTGATGCGACAACCGAGGCGGTCACCGTCGCTTTGGGCGGAGAGGTTCGGAAACACCGACGGGGCCGTCGTGCTCAGGACCAGCGTCCAGGGCAGCGGCGCATCGTCGACGCGTTTCGGGTCGGCGGACAGATCGAGGTAGTTGACGTTGGCGTGGCTGGCCGAGCCGAAGATCTCGTATTTGACGACCTTGGGCTTGAACGGCTTGGAATCGTCCTGCCGAGGGCTGGTCATGACGCCGGTGTCGTTGGCCGTGAAGAACGTCTTGACCCGGGCCACGGTGAACCCGCCGATCACCACCACCGCGACGATCAACAGCGGCAACCACGCATTGCGCACGATCCTGGATAGCTGCACCTACGTGGATTCCTCTCCTGGTCAATCAACGGTGCTGCGTCGCCGCTAGGTGATCACCGCATTACGTTGCGCCACAACGAAGTTCATGATCCGCCGCGATCTGTACGGTCTGAGCCGTCGGGCCCTTAGAAATCTGCCCCGCATCGTCGAACCCCCGCCTGATGCCACCAAAGCATAGTACATCGCCTGCAGAGTTTGCAGACAGTGCAAAAAAGTGATCTAGCTAACTATCCGGCGTTCACTTCGCGAAGATGCTGTTGACCAGAGCGGCCGCGCGCTCGACGTAAGGCATCGGGGTGTCGTCGGAATCTTTCGGCACGCCACTGGCCCAGCGTTCGATGCCCGAACGCACGGCGGTCAACGCCAGCGCGGCGATCAAGGCGGGTATCTCGTCGTCCGGCCGCATCGCCTGGCGGCGCGCGACGATGTCGGTCAGCTGGTTCTGGAACCGCTCCAGCTCGGCGAGAAATGCGGCCATCACGGCGGGGCTGGTCTTGGCGAGCTCGAGCATGCCGACGGCCTGTTCGCGTCGTGGGGGCACGTCGCGGAGATGATGCGCCGCCAGCGTGATCAGCTCCGCCAGGATCACCCGATACGGGGCCGGACCGGCCGCGACGAAATCTTCGGCCAGCTCCGGGGGCAGGTCGGAGGGGCCGTAGGCGATTGCCGATTCCTTGGTGGGGAAGTAGTTGAAGAATGTCCTCGTCGAGATTCCCGCCTCGATGCAGATCTCCTCGATGGTCACCTTGTCGAAACCACGGCTGGTCGTCAGGCGCACCGCGGCGTCGCGGATGTCCGCGCTCGTCTGGCGACGACGTCGCTCGCGAAGACCCATAGGGTGGCACTGGTTGCGCATGACACTCATCGTTGCACGATACGCAAACTTTGCAGTCAACTAGCCGTGCGGAGCGAGGGCCGCGCGCAGGTGAGCGCACTGACTGGTGAAGAACTTCACCGAAATCGGCGCCTTGTCCGCGATCTGATCGAACGCGTGAAACGCGCCCGGGACGACCTCTTCATGAACGGGCACCCCGGCCTCCCGCAGCCGCCGCCCATAGTCCAAGCACTCCTCGTAGAACAGGTCCAGCGTCCCGACGCCGATCCAGGCCGGCGGCAGGCCCGACAGGTCTTCCCGGCGGGCCGGCGCCGCCTCCCGGGGATCCGCGCCGTTGAGGTACCACCGCCACGCCAGCTGATTGTCGGTTTCGGTCCACATGAGCCTCCTGTGGCCGTCGCGATTGGCGCCGGTGCGGTCGTCGAGCATCGGGTAGACCAGCATCTGGAACGCGACGTTGACGTCGTCGCGATCGTGGGCCCGTTGTGCCACCGCTGCCGCGAAATGTCCACCGGCACTGGCCCCGCCGACCGCGACGCGATCCGGGTCGACCCACGGCTGGCGCGCCAGCCACCGCAGCGCCGCGTAGCAATCCTCGACCGGGATCGGATAGGGGTGCTCCGGCGCCAGCCGGTGTTCGACAGCGGCCACCGCGACACCGGTGCGGTGTGACAGCTTGCGCAGAAACTTGTCGTCGTGGGCGGCGTGTCCCATGATCGTGCCGCCACCGTGGATCCAGAGCATCGCCGGCGCCGGATGGGGAAGGCCGACGGGACGGTGCAGGCGAACCGTGACGTGCTCGTTGACGGTGGCCACCGGGACATTTCGCAGCCGGCCCGCGTTGCCCATCAGGTTCATCAGCGCGCGCTGCATCCGGTAGCCGCGCTGCAGGGCGTATCCGCGGGGCAAGAAGCGGGCCGCCTTGCGCAGGCCGGGGTCCAACAAATGCCGCGACGTGAAGGCGTTGCCGGCGTGGGTTTTTGCCATCGCGTGCCTTCCGCTCCAGTGCGCCGACCATACACGACGTGGTAATGAGCTGATTGGCCCGCGCACCGAGAGGGTAAACGGGGTCGTGGCTTCGACCATGACCAAGGTCATCAACGTCCTGGATCCCCGCACCGGCGACCAAGTGACGCAGGTGCCCGTCACCGAGCCGTCGGACTGTGACGATGCGGTCCGGCGCGCCGCGGACGCCGCCGCCGGCTGGGCGCGCACGGCGCCCGCCGAACGGGCCGAGGCGATCGCGGCGGCCGCGGCCGACGTCCGCGCCGCCGCCGACGAACTCGCCGAACTGAACGAGCGGGAAACCGGGAAACTGCGCGACGACGCTCGCGGCGGCGTGGAGGCCGGGGTCGGCACCCTGTTGCAGTACGCCCAACTTGGCCCGTTGCATCGCGGGCGCAGCCTGCAGGGCGATTGGTCGGCAACCGATCTGATGGTTCCGCAGCCGCGCGGTGTCGTCGCGGTGCTCACGCCCTGGAACGACCCCGTCGCGGTGGCCGCCGGACTG
This sequence comes from Mycobacterium sp. IEC1808, assembly GCF_002101935.1. Lineage (NCBI taxonomy): Bacteria > Bacillati > Actinomycetota > Actinomycetes > Mycobacteriales > Mycobacteriaceae > Mycobacterium > Mycobacterium sp. IEC1808. The sequence goes on from NZ_LQPV01000019.1 coordinate 202,606, forward strand.
CTCGGCGCGGCGCTCGTCGCCGGAAACACCGTGGTCCACAAGCCCAGTGAGCGCTGCCCGGGGACCGGTCGGCGGTTCGCCGAGCTGCTGGCCGCGCGTCTGCCCGTGGGCGTGCTCGAAATCGTTGACGGCGACGGCACGGTCGGTGCTCGGTTGGCCGAGTCGGAGCGTGTCGACGTGGTCGCGCACGTCGGCAGCAGCGCGACCGGCCGGGAGATCGCCCGGGCTTGCGTGGAACGCGGCGCCAAGGCGCTGCTGGAGAACGGCGGAAACGACGCCCTGATCGTCGACGCGGACGTCGATCCCCGCTGGGCGGCCGGCCAGGCGGCACTTGGCGCCTTCGCCAATGCGGGTCAGATCTGTGTGTCGGTCGAGCGCGTGTACGTGGTCCAGCCGATCGCCGAGGCGTTCGTCGATGCGTTGGTCGACGAGGCCTTGGCGTTGGCCGAAAGGATCGGGCCGTTGGTGGACCAGGCCCACCGCGAGCACGTGCACGCCCACGTCGAGGACGCGGTGCGGCGCGGCGCTCACCTTCTAGCCGGGGGCGAGCCCCAGCCGGGACCGGGTTCGTTCTATCCGCCGACCGTGCTGACGGATTGCGCGCCGGACATGCTGGTGCTGCGCGAGGAGACGTTCGGTCCTATCGCGCCGGTGCGCATGGTGCCGGATTTCGCCGCGGCCCTGGCCGAGGCCGCCGACGACCGCTTCGGCCTCGCCGCCACGGTACTGACCGGCGACATGGCGCACGCGCAGGAGGCGTGGCGCAGCCTCCCGGTCGGGACCGTAAAGATCAACAACGTGTTCGGGGGAGCCCCCGGGGGAGCGTCAGAGCCGCGCCGGGCCAGCGGCACCGGCTTCGGCTTCGGTCCCGAGCTCCTCGACGAGATGACCACCATGAAGGTGGTGCACTGGTCGCCGCTTTGATTCGCCGCGAGAGTGCAACTACCGGCGCTCCACTCGAGAAACGTGTCACCAGTTGCACTTTCGCGACTAGGCTTGGTTCCGCTCGAGGTTGAGCAGGACGCGCTTGGCGGCCGGGCCGCCGCGGTAGGCGCCCACCGTTCCGTCGGAACGGATCACCCGATGACACGGCACGAAGATCGGGATCGGGTTGGTCGCGCATGCGGTGCCGACGGCGCGAACGGCCTTGGGGGAACCGGACAGTCGGGCCAAAGTGGCGTAGCTCGCGGTGTTGCCGTAACTGATGTCGGCGTTGAGGTGTTCCAGTACGGTGCGCCGGAAGCCCTGCGACAGCGACCAGTCCAGCGCCACGTCAAAGCTGTGACGGCGGCCGGTGAAGTATTCGTCGAGTTGTCGCGCAAAAGGGTCCAGCCGTGTGCGCGATTCGAGCACGCGCGGGCTGATGCGCTCCGAGAGGTACTGCAGCACGCTGTCACGGTCTTCGTTGGCGAACGCCACCCGTAGCAGCCCCAGTGGGGTGGCCGCCAACAGCAGCGGTCCGACGGCGGAGTCAATTGTGCGATAGGCGATGTCGAGGAGATCGCCGGCCTCGGCATCCCGTTCCAGGCGAGCGTGCAGGCGCTGCAGCCGATCGCGGTCGACCGGATAGTGCTGGGTGAGATCCGTTGCGGTCATTGGTGATTCCTTGTCGTATCGATGCGGGGATAGGTGCGGCGGAGAGTGGCGATGCCGTCGGCGGCGGCCCGGCGGGCGGCGTCGACGCTGCTGTCGAGGATTACCGCGATCTCGGCGTAGGGCAGGCCGGCCAGGTAGTGGTAGGCAACGGCCTGGCGCTGTTTGGGTGGCAGCGCGCCCACCGCGGCGTCTAGGTCCAGATCGTGCGCGTCGGCCCGCTCGCAAGCGGGGGAGTCGGGGGGATCAGCGACGGGGACGGCCCGCCGCGCAGCCCCGCGCGCGACGTCGATTGCCTTACGGTGGGCGATGGTCACCAGCCACGCTTCGACGTTGGCGTCGGCCGGCAGCTGCGGGTAGGCCTTCAACGCGGCCAGGAACGTGTCCGACCAGGCGTCGTCGGCGTCGACGTGGCCGATCACCGCGCGAACGACCCGCCACACCGTGGCGCCGTGTCGAGCCACGACCGCCTCGAAAGGCGGCTTGACGTGCCGATCGACATTCATCCTGGCTCAATTTCCTCCGTGGCAATCCGCACTCTCATTGTGAAGACGTCGGCGCGGCCCCAAATGTGAGACACCGAGATGCGGTCTCACGTTTTCCAACCGCCCGTCGTCTACCAGGAAAGGAGGTTGAACGATGCAGACACGACACACGGTGATCGATAGCCCACTCGGGGAGCTGACACTGGTCGCCGACGGCGACGCCCTCACCGGCGTGTACTTCCGCCATCATTGGCACCCACCCGCTGCCGACGCTCTCGGCCGGTCCGTGCAGCCCGTCGTCGACGAACTCTTCCGGTGCGCGGCAGATCAGCTGCACGAATACTTCTCCGGAAAGCGAACCCAGTTCGATGTCCCCATCGCCCTGCATGGCGATCCGCGTCAGAGAAGAGTCTGGGATCTCCTACCCGGCATCGGCTACGGCGAGACCACTACCTACGGCGAGCTGGCCGCGACGCTGGGGGACGGCTACACGGCCTACGAAGTCGGTCAGGCGGTGGGCCGCAACCCGCTGAGCATCATCGTTCCGTGCCATCGCGTCCTCGGGAAGGATGGCGCGCTCACGGGTTACGCTGGCGGCCTGAATCGAAAACGATTCCTGCTAGACCTGGAGGCGCCGGTGCCCGCGGCGGCCGGCAGATTGTTCTGATGCCGTCGAAATGGGATCGGAGGGTGAACGCCGCGGACTGGGACGCGGTGACCGCCGACATGAACGATGTTGGCGGCGCACTGCTTCCGCGGCTGCTCACGCCAACGGAGTGTGCAGCCCTGCTGGATCACTACCCCGACGACAGCCTGTTCCGCGCCACCGTCGACATGGCTCGCCATCGTTACGGGCAAGGCGAGTACCGCTATTTCAAGCGGCCCTACCCCCACCCCATCGACGAGCTGAAGCAGGCGCTCTATCCCCGGTTGTTGCCGATCGCCCGGGACTGGTGGACGAAGCTGCGACGCGACCCGCCCTGGCCCGACGCACTCGACGAATGGCTCGACATGTGCCATCGCGCCGGCCAAACCAAACCCACCGCGTTGTTGCTCAAATACGGGCCCGGCGATTGGAACGCGCTGCACCGAGACCTGTACGGGGACCTCGTCTTTCCGCTTCAGGTCGTCATCAACCTAACGGAGCCGGGCGTGACGCACAGCGGCGGCGAGTTCCTACTCGTCGAGCAGCGGCCCCGCGCGCAGTCGCGCGGAACCGCCACCACGCTGCCGCACGGGCACGGCTACATCTTCACCACCAGGGAACGGCCGGTCCGCTCGACGCGGGGATGGTCGGCTGCGCCCGTGCGACACGGCGTGTCGGTGGTCCGCACCGGTCACCGTTGCACGCTCGGGTTGATCTTTCACGACGCCGCCTGACCGCATGCGGCACGATGGCTTGCATGGAGCTCTACGACGTCATGCGGTCTACGCTCGCGGTGCGCGAATACACCGACGACCCACTTCCCGACGACGTGCTGGCACGGATTCTCGACAACGCCCGCTTCGCGCCGTCCGGCGGCAATCGGCAGGGCGTGCGCGTCATCGTGGTGCGAGACAAGGACACCCGGGCCGCGCTGGCCGACCTCGGACTTCCCGCCGCACGCCGGTACACCGCGCAACTCGCCAACGGCGAGACGCCGTGGAATCCGTTGCAACCGACCGGCGTCGACGCGTTGACCATCGAGGCGACGGAGCCGCCCGCGCAGATGTCGGCCCCGCTTCGCGACGCTCCGGTGGTGCTCGTGATTTGTCTGGATCTTTCGGTCGTCGCGGCCACCGATCAGAACCTCGATCGCATCGGCGTGGTGCCCGGCGCCTCGGTCTACCCGTTCGTGTGGAACGTGTTGCTGGCCGCGCGCAGCGAGGGCTACGGCGGCGTGCTGACCACGATGGCCGTCGCCGAGGAGCCGCGTGTCAAAGAGCTTCTTGGCGTGCCCGATTCGTACGCCATCGCCGCGATGGTCCCGCTGGGTAAGCCGGTGCGTCGGATGACGAAGCTGCGACGACGGCCGGTTTCCGAGTTCGTCACCCGCGAGCGCTTCGACGGGGAACCGTTCGATGCCTAGGTGTCACCGGATCCGTTGCGCCCCATACCAGACGCCGTCGGGCGCTCCGATCGCGCCGGCCCGTTCGCGGGCCGCCGCCAGTTCCGGCGACGTAGCGAATTGACGTGCCTTGTCCACGTCGTGCATGTCCATGACCACGACGACGGTGTTGGCGTCGTCGGCGTCGACGTAGGTTCCGGTGACCACCAGTCCGTGCTCGCGGCGCACCGCGTCAAGCTCCGGATTGCGGAACACGGTGTTCCATTGCTCGACGCTGATGACTCGTTGTTTGACGAGCATTACTCCGGCCACGATGGATTCTCCTGACAATGCGTGTTTTTCAGGGCACGGTCTTTGTGAGCGGTTAGCAACCAGGCGCGGCCTGATTACGCCCGATATTATGTCTACAATCGTAGACATTACCGAGTCTAGTCCGGCGGCTGGAACATGTCTACAGTTGTAGATAAATTCGGATGGAGGTGGGATGAAGCCCGCTGTCGACGACGTGAAATCCGGCGCGAACCCGCCGCGGCGCAATGCCGCGGCCACCCGGGCGCGGCTGCTGACGGCGGCACGTGAACAGTTCTTGCGCAACGGATATCGGGCGACCTCGCTCCGGGCGATCGCGGCCCAAGCCGGCGTTGACGTGATGCTGATCAGGCGATACTTCGGCTCCAAGGACCAGCTCTTCGCGGAAGCCACCGACATCTCGGACAATGTTGAAGCGGTGCGGCGCGCCCCGGACGACGTGATTGGTCGCGCCATGATCGAACGGGTGCTGCGCGCACGCCGAGACGTCGACGCCCCCCTGTTTGCGCTGCTGCGCTCCAGCGGTGACCCTGACGTCGTCGCGCGCCTGAACGAACAGCTGGAGACCGGCCTGACCCGCAATCTGTCCCGAAGAATCAAGGCCGACCGACCCCGACTTCGCGCCGACATGGTCGCCGCCCTGCTGCTGGGAATCGGGGTGCAGCGTGCGCTGCTGAACAAGGATCCCATCGCCACCGCCGACGACCGGGATATCGCCGCGATCTTCACCGAAGCCTTTGAGGCGCTGACGAAATTGCCCCAAGGAGCGCAAGGGGAGTGGCATCCGGAATCGTAGGCGGCCATACTCCAGGAGATCCGGCCAGACCGCTCGGTGAACGGGAGACGATGACGTGACACGAATCGAGCCTTCGAGCGCGTTCGCCGCGGTGCCGATCCAAGATCTCGGTCAAGGGGATCGGATCAATCTCGGCGTCGCCAGCATCATGGGTCGCCTGCCTGCGGTGGCCGAGGCGCTGGGCGCATTGACCACGGCGCTGCGCGGCAACGGCACGCTGCCGCCCCGGCTGCTCGAACTGGTGCGGCTGCGCATCGCGTTCTTCAATCAGTGCCGAAGCTGCATCGCGGTGCGTTACCAAAGCGCCATCGACGATGGCCTCGATCAGGATGCGGTCTGCTCGCTCGAACGGCCGGCGGAGGCCGAAAACTTTTCGGCGGCCGAGCGATCCGCCCTGCGCTTCGCGGAGCTGTTCGCCACCGACCACCTCGCGATCGACGACGCGGTTTACGACGAGCTGCGCGAGCACTTCAGCGAAGACCAGCTCGTTGAACTCGGTGTGCACTGCGCGATTGCTCTGGGTGTCGGCCGACTTTCGGCGACTTGGGACGTCAGCGGCGACCTTCCGGAGACGACGGCCCCGTCGGAACGCGTGGCGCCATGGAGCTCCGCCTCGGTGGTGGCGTCAGGTTAGGCGCAACGCGCACACAGCGATCGTTGGTACTGAAATTAGTACCAAATACAGTACCATAGGCGTATGCCTTCGTTGAATATCCCGTTTACCGAGGAAGAACTCGAGGCCATCCGCATTGCGGCCGCGGGCGATGACCTGTCGCTCCGCGCGTTTGCCCACCAGGCGATTCTGTCGGCGGCCAGTGAGCACAAGCGCCGGGTCGCTGAGGCCGCGAAAATCGTCGCGACGAGGTCGGCCGAACTCAACCAGCGTTTGGCGTGACCGAATTTCTCGACCGCGATGACGTCCTTACCGCCGGCGCGGCGGCTGTCGGAGAGGTCCTCACGGTGAGCGATTACGGCCTTCTCGACGCGGCCGTTGCGAGGCCGCGAGCGACGGTCTTCGGCATTGACGCGTATCCCGACCACCTATCCAAGGCGGCCGCGCTGATGCAATCGCTTGCGCGCAACCACGCGCTCGCCGATGGCAACAAGCGCACCGCTTGGGCGGCCGCATGGACTTTCTTATACATCAACGGAATCCAACTGGGTGATTTTGACCTCGACGACGCCGAGCAGTTCGTGAACGCGGTCGCGACCGATGGGACCATGTCGGTCAACATCATCGCTGAAAAGCTGGCTTCGTACACCGCTTCGTAATCGCGGCATTTCTTCAGATGCTCATCCGCACCAAAGAGCCTGTGCGACAGAGCAATTCGTCACAGTGACGTATTGTCCATGGCTGAGCGGACCGGGCCTGGTCGCCGCGGGAATGGTGGTGAACGGGGAATCCGTGATATGGGGAGCGGGCTCCGGCCTGCCGACGACGGTGGTGGGAGGTCCGCTAGCAGGACGGCGAATGTTGTCGCTGCGAGGGCGTTGAGCGTGGCGGCGAAAGGTCGGGTTCGTCGGCGGCTTCGTAGCAGCGATGGTTCTGGGCAGTGGTCGGCGCGTGTAGCGTGGCGCGTTAATAGCGCTGCGCCACTGATCATTTCGTCACGGTGACGTATTGCTGCGGTTGTGGCGGGAAGGCGGCCTTGGCGGAGCGCGGGAGGTTGGCTAGCTACGTTCCGTCGATTGAGCCATCGGCTCTGGCCCCGATGTGCCGAGAACCTGCGGGCAAGATGCGGTGTCCGGGTGATTGCGCGAGCAGCGCCGGGTACGGACGCTCGAGGCTTAATCGTGAGTACGGGCGCGCCGTCTCGAAGTCTCCTGGTGAGTCATTTACCGATAAGCGACATTATGTCAAATAACGCTTGTGGGTGCCCGCCTCCAGACTCGCGTGCATGACACTGATCCCCGAGCGAGGACTTCTCCCACCAATGGCTGGTCAACCCAAGCCACGGACAAGGATGACGCGCTGTGGCTAAGCGAAGTCCGGACTGGTCCCCTCATTTCAGGTGCCGGTTGAAGAATCGGTCGGCGTCTTCGCCCGCGAACTGCGGGACGCCGGTGTGCCCGCCCATGTTGGCGTGCAGTGTCTTCTCCTGGGAGCCGAAGGCGTCGAACAGGTCTAGTGCCCGCTGCCGGTCGTTTGCTTCGTCGTCCCACTGCAGCAGAACGTGCAGCGGAATCGTGAGCTGACGGGCCTCGTCGAACATGGAGCGGGGCACGAAGCTTCCGGCGAACAGACCCGCGGCCGCGATGCGTGGTTCGACCACCGCGAGGCGGATGCCGATGGCGATCACGCCGCCCGAGTACCCCACCGGGCCGCTGATCTCGGACAGTGAAAGCAGTGCATCGAGGGTGGCCTGCCATTCCGGGACCGCCTTCTCGACCAGGGGGACGACGAGCCGGTCGACGATCTCGTCGACCGGCTCTCCTGCCGTCAACGCTCGTTGTAAATCGGCGCGGGCCTGCTCGGCGTCGGCCAACCGGGGACGGTCACCGCTACCGGGGAGCTCGATGGTGGTCGCGGCGAAGCCCGTCGCCAAGCAGCGCCGGGCTCGGCTCGCCAACCGGGGGTACATACTGCGCAATCCGCCCCGTCCGCCGGGGTGGCCGAGCAGGATTAGTGGCGCAGGTGAGGATTTCGGCGTCCACAGGATGCCGGGGATGGCGCCGACGGTGAATTCGCGTTCTAGGCTGCCATCATCGAGGCGCTGTTCAGAAGTGAAGTGCATGGTCGTGCCTTTCGGGAGTGCTCGTTAAACGGCGCTCCCGGACGACCTATCGCCCGACCGTGACCCCGAACAGGAGCACCCACGTCGATACGTTCACGGGTACCACCTCCTCGTTCTCTCGCACAGTCTCCCGGAAACTACCAGCAGTCGTCGTGGCCTGCCAACCGGTTTTGCGGCCTCAGTGGGCCGAAATCTATTCAGTCACTCAGCTCAATGCCGAACGCGTCTAGTCAAGGACCGCGAGCCTGTTGGCCAGGATTTGCGCTCGATTGGATCAGCGCAGGCACCAATCCATGATTTGCTGCGGGGGCGATCGGCGAAAGCCCGGCTATGGCGGGTTCGTGCACTGCCAGGCCTGATCGGTCATTCGGCACGCCGAATGCAGCCATGCCCGATACTTCGGGATCAACCAGACGTTGACGCGGATCAAGACCGATGTTGCGGAGGCGTCGGGTATGGTGAGTGGCGCAAATCAGGGCCGCCGTGCGGCGGAGGGGGCGTGCGCGGGAGCGGCTGTACTTTTTGGACGAATTCGACCAGATCCGCGAGTACTTCGGCGATGTGTGAGTGTGCCGGCGCGGGTGCGGCCTGGGATAGATCACTCTCACCGATCGGTGACAAGTTGCTGCCTGATTTCTTCACAGAGGATCGCAGCGAGCTTTGGGACGCGCTGCGCAAGCGCGGGCCGGTCGTGTTTATCGAGGACAGCGTGTTTATGAATGGCTATTGCCTCACACGGGCCGATGACGTGCTCGCAGCGCTGCGTAACCCGGAAGTGTTTTCGCTTAACCCCGTTTTGGATCGGCCGGACCATGCACGTTGGCGCGCAATCTTGCAGCCGTTATTGAATTCCCGCGCGGTGAAACAGATGCGGCCCGCGTTGCAAGATCAGGCCGCGGCGGTGGTCGAAGCGGTCGCCCCGCAGGGTAGTTGTGAGGCGATCGCCGATGTTGCGGAGCCATTCGCGGCTCAGGTTCTTCTCACAGTGTTGGGGTTGCCGCCGCAAGACTGGGATAGGTTGCTGCGCTGGGAGAAAGCGCTTTGGGCGATCCAGCGGGCGCCTCTGGCCGCGGTCAAAGATGTCCGTTTCGAGGATTTGGCGAAAAAATTTGAGCTGCTCGCCTATTTGGCGGAGGCTTTCGCGCAGCGTCGCGCCAGCCCTGATATTGCGGGTGTTATGTCCGGGTTGGTTGCCGGTGACGATGGGTTCGACGAAGCTGACGCGTGCGCGGTAGTTGAGATGCTGATCGCTGCGGGCATTACGCCGTTTAGGAGCGCGGTGGGTTTCGTGTTTCTTGACCTTGCCCGCGACCCGCGGCTATGCGCTTCGCTCCGCGAAAACCCCGCAGGGATTGAGGGATTCGTCGAAGACGTGCTGCGCCGCGAGCCGCCGGCCCCGGTGATTATCCGCAGGGCCGCGCAGAACGTCACCGTGGCGGGTGTCGAGATACCGGCAGGGGCCCGGGTCGTGCTGTGCGTAGGGGCGGCCATCCAAGAAGACATGGCGGACGGCAACGGGTCCCGGGCGGACTACTGGGCGTTCGGCGGGGGCCCGCACCGCTGTGTGGCCGTCAGTCTGGCGAAAACAGCGTTGACTGTGTTGGTCAGCGAATGGTTACGCACTATCCCCGCGTTCGGGTTAGATGGTGAGTCCGTGCCGCCAGTTATCCTCGACGACGCGGTCCGGCTGTCGAGTTTGCCGCTGCGCTGGCATTAGGTCAGACCGCGGGCGGGTAATTGCCGTAGGTGCCGTGCCTGGTCGCCAGTTTCAGCTCAGCACCGCGCGACCACACAGTCGGGATTCCGACGTTCCGCTGGCGGCATAGCAAGTTTTCTTGCGCGGCTTGGTACACGGTGCCGTGTCCTCTGCATCGCGGCCAGCTCGTCGCACGCGAACGAGCGGCTCCTCTAAGTCCCTGAGGGCCCGGTGTTTAGCTGTCGGCGTCGCGATAGCAGCCGGTCTAGGGAGTATTTGTTATCGCCGCGGAACGCAATGACCGCAGCGAGGAAGATCGTGTGAACGAGCTGATCGCCGATAAGGGGGCTGTCAAGATAACTGTGTAAGATGTTGCGGCCGTTCATCTTTGGGTCATAGTGGGAGTCGGTCGGGGAATTGG